>NZ_CP147874.1:625756-938635 GCF_045690335.1 Haloplanus litoreus
CGCAACCGGGTTTCCAGGTCGCGCAGGCGCTCGTACACGTCGTCGACGGTGTCGAACGGACGATCCAGGCGGTCGACGAGGGCCGGGTCCGTCTCGTGGTTGGGGAGCTGTGTCGGGGACGTGCGGAGGGAGACCAGGGTGGCTCGGACGCGTCGGGCATCGAGCAGTCGGGCCATCGCGGCGTAGCCGGCCATCGAGTGTCGGGGAGGCGGGGCGCGACGAAATAGGTGGCGGCGACGGCGAGTGCGAGGACGGGAGCGCGGGGCGTGACACCAGCGGAACCCCTTTGGTGGCCGGGTCCCCACTGTCGCGTCGAGATGGACGAACGGATCCGGGTGTTGCACGTCGACGACGATCCGGCGTTCTCGACGATGGCGGCGCAACTCCTGGAACGGGAGGACGAGCGGTTCGTCGTCGAAACCGCGGCGGGAGCGAACGACGGGATGGACCGTCTAGATGACGGCGGGATCGACTGTGTCGTCTCGGACTACGACATGCCCGGACGGAACGGCATCGACTTTCTCGAAGCTGTCCGCGAGGCCCACGGCGACCTCCCCTTCGTCCTCTTCACCGGGAAGGGAAGCGAGGAAATCGCGAGCGAGGCCATCTCCGCCGGCGTCACCGACTACCTCGAGAAGAGCGCCGGCACCAGCCAGTACGCCGTGTTGGCCAATCGGCTCGCGAACGCGGTCGATCAGCATCGCTCGCGGCGGGAACTCGAAGCCAGCCGCGAGCGCCTCTCGCTGTTCTTCGAGCAGTCGCCCCTCGGCGTCGTCGAGTGGGACGAAAACGCCGAAATCGTCCGTGCCAACGGCGCCGCGGCGGGGATTCTCGGCTACGACCGGGCGGAACTGATCGGCTCGTCGTGGGAACGGATCGTGCCCGACGACGACCGGAGACGGGTGGGCGAGCGGATCGACCGGTTGCTAGAGCGCGGATCGGGGTTCCAGCTCGTCAACGAGAACGTCCGGGGGGACGGCGAGCGTGTCGTCTGTGAGTGGCACAACCGTGTCGTGACCGACGCCGACGGCGCCCCGGTCGGCATCTTCTCACAGTTTCAGGACGTCACCGAGCGCCGGGAGCGCAAGGAGCGTCTCCAGCGGACGACGGCCCGTCTCGAAGCCCTCTTCGAGAACTCGCCGGACATGATCAACGTCCACGACACCGACGGTACCGTCATCGACCCGAACCCCCAGTTGTGCGAGAAGACGGGGTACGACGCCGCGGAACTCACCGGGATGAAGGTGTGGGACCTCGACGAGCGGATCGATCCGGACGAGGCACGGACGGTCTGGAAGGAGATGGACGTCGGCGACAGACGGCGTCTGGAGGGCGTGTATCGCCGTCGAGACGGGTCGACGTTTCCGGTGGCGGTCCACGTCAGACGCCTCGACATGGAGGGCGAAGACCGGTTCGTCGTCATCAGCCGTGACGTCTCCGAGCGAAAGGCACGCGAGGAGGACCTGGCGGCGACCAAGGAGCGACTGGACACCGTCGTCTCGAACGTCCCGGTCGTCCTCTTCGCCCTCGACGCCGACGGCGTGTTCACGCTGTCCGAAGGTCGGGGGCTGAGTACGATCGGTCTGGAACCGGACGAAGTCGTCGGCGAGTCGGCGTTCGAGCGGTACGCCGACCAGCCGGCGGTGATCCAGGCCCTCGAGCGCGTCTTCGACGGCGAGGAAGTGAGTATCGTCCAGCGAATCGAGGGCCGGTTCTACGAGACGGCCTACCAGCCCGTGTTCGACGACGACGACACCGTCTCGGGAGCCATCGGCGTCGCCACGGACATCACCGAGCGTCGGCGCCGAGAGCGGGAGCTCCAGCGACAGAACGACCGCCTGGAGGACTTCGTCGGCGTCGTCTCACACGACCTGAAGAACCCGCTGAGCGTGGCCGACGGGCGGGTAGAACTGGCACGCGAGGAGTGTGAGAGCGACCACCTCGACAGCGCGGCGACCGCTCTGGAGCGGATGGACGAACTGATCTCGGACCTGCTCCAGCTGGCGCGGGACGGGACGCGAGTGAACGAAATCCGGACCGTGTCGCTCGCCGACGCCGTCGACGAGTGCTGGGGGACCGTCGAGACGACGGGCGGAACGCTCGTCGTCGACGCCGACCAGGCCATCCGCGCCGATCCGGGTCGGCTCCAACACCTCCTGGCGAATCTCCTGCGGAACGCCGTCGAACACGGGTCGACGGGCGACCAGCCGACGGGGAGTGACGCTCCGGAGCGCGACTCCGGCTCCACGGGCGGCCGGGCGGAAGTCGCGGACGACACGGTGACCGTCACCGTCGGCATCCTCGACGAGGGAACGGGATTCTACGTCGAAGACGACGGACGGGGAGTCCCGGAGGAGCGGCGGGCGCGGATCTTCGGGAGCGGCTACTCGACCGCGGCGGAGGGAAGCGGATTCGGGCTGGCAATCGCCGAGGAGGCCGCCGAGGCCCACGGCTGGTCCATCGCCGTGACCGAGAGCGCGGCTGGCGGTGCTCGCTTCGAGATTACGGACGTCGACGTCGTCGAGTGAGCGGTCGGCCTCACCGCTCGACCGTCGCGAGGACGGCGTCGATGCGGTCGACGGCCTCGTGGATGGCGTCGGCGTCGGTCGCGTAGGAGAGACGGAGGTAGTCGGCTGCCTGCTCGCCGAAGTCGGCACCGGGCGTGACCGCCACACCCGCCTCCTCCAGGAACAGATCCGCCACGTCGAACGCGTCGCCGGGTAGGTCGCTCACGTCGGCCAGCAGGTAGTAGGCTCCCTGTGGAGTGTACCCCGGATCCAGCCCCCACTCGGAGATGGCCTCGACCAGCAGGTCGCGACGCTCGCGGTAGGTCTCCCGGATGGCGTCCAGTCGCTCCGGGGGCGACTCCAGAGCGGCGACGCCCGCGTCCTGAACGAAGTTGGGCGCACAGATGAGCAGGTTCTGTGCGAGGCGGTTCACCGCGTCGACGAGGTCCGGAGGAACGATCAGCCACCCGAGTCGCCACCCCGTCATGGCAAACCGCTTCGAGAAGCCGTTCAGAACGACGGCGTCGTCCGTGTACTCGAGGACGGTGTGTTCCGCCACGTCGTAGGAGAGCCCGTGGTACACCTCGTCGACGACCGGCGTGGCGTCGTGGTCGGCCGCGAGGGCGACGAGGTCCGCGAGGGTGTCGCCGTCCATCACGGCGCCCGTGGGGTTGGCGGGCGAGTTGAGCAAGAGCGCCCGGGTGTCCGCGCCCATCGCTCGCTCGAACGCCGGCACGCGGGGGCGGAAACCGTCGGCGGGCCGGAGCGGTACCGTCTCGACGCGTCCCCCGACCGTCCGCACGAAGTTCGGATAGCAGGCGTAGTGGGGGTCGGTGAGGACAACCTCGTCGCCCGGGTCGACGAGGGCCGCCATCGCCAGCAACAGGCCGGGCGAGGACCCGGGTGTGACGACGACGCGGCCGGGGTCGACGTCGACGCCGTACTCGCGGGCGTAGTGGGCGGCGATGGCCCGCCGGAGAGCCGGCTTGCCCCGCGCGGCAGTGTAGTTCGTGTTGCCGGCCCGCACCGACTCCACGGCCGTCTCGACGACCCGGTCGGGCGGGGAGAAGTCCGGTTCGCCCACCTCCAGGTGGATCACGTCATCCAGTTCGTTCGCCCGCTCTAGCACGTCCATCGCCAGAAACGGGGTCACGTCGGCTGCGCGCTCGGAGACCATCGGTGACAGGGGGATACGACGAGGGGACGGGAATACGCACCGATTGCCGGGCGCTACTCCAGGTAGCCCAGGTCGGCGAGTCGGTCGCGGGTCTCCGCCCCGATTTCCAGGTTCTCGAGGACTTCGTTCGCCTGCCCGTGGTTCTCTTCGATGGCTTCGAGGAGTTGGATGGCCGTTCGAAGTTTGAAACGGGCCTCCTCGTCGGTCGTATCCTGCAAGACGGCGTCGAGTAGTTCCTGAACCCGTTCGATGGTTGTGGTGGTCATACACAATATCGGTTCGACTGGCGTATAGGTGGCGTCGACGATTCTCAAAACGTTGGACCGGGCGACGGATCGACGCGAGGTGACAGAGGGATGGCCGTTCGGGAGAGTTACTCGTGGGCGACTGGATCAACACCCTGACGGAGTGGCGCCACACCGATGACAGCCACGCCGTCGCCGACACGTCGAGCGACGCTCGGTCCGGCCGAGCGGCACCCACTGTGTCACGTTCGCGTCACCCACCGGCTGCGGGGCCGACCTTGTACAGCCCACCCGTCGGGCCGTCGCCGCCGTCGAGGTGTGCCTCGGACGCACGGTCGGTGAAGTAGACCGCACCGTCGACGACCGTCGGTGCGCTGGTCACGTAGCCGACGCCGTCGACGGTCCAGCGGGCCTCGCCCGTCAGTTTCTCCAGGGCGTAACAGGTCCGGTCGTAGGAGCCGACGAGGACGTGATCGCCGGCGACGGTCGGACAGCCGATGATCGACCCGTCGGTGTCGAACGTCCACCGCGTGTTCCCGGTCACGGCGTCGAGCGCGTGGAGCCGCGAGTCGTGACTCCCGACGTAGACGGTGCCGGTCGCCGCCTCGACCGCCGGCCCGGACATCACCATATCCCCGGTTTCGGCGGCCCACTCCCGTGCCCCGTCGTCGAGGGCGACCCGGTAGACGTGCTCGTCCCACGATCCGAAGAAGGCGCTCCCGTCGTAGGTCGCGATGGGGCCCTTGATCGCGTCGCCGGTCGAGAACGACCACGCGAACGTCAGGTCCGGATACGTCCACGCGTACAGGGTGCCGTCGTTCGAGCCGACGACGAGGCGTTCCGTCTCGCGGTCGAGCGCGCACGTCGAGTGAGGGTGATCCGTCGGCCGGTGGTCCGCCCAGACCACCTCACCGGTGACGGCGTCGACGCCGAACATCGCGCCGCTCGGGTCGTAATACTCGACGGCGATGTAGACGGTGCCGTCGTGATACCCCGGACTCGATCCGATGGCGTCGCCGAGCACCCGCCGCCAGAACCGCTCGCCAGTCCCGAGGTCGAACGCGTAGAGCGCGCCGTCGTAGGCACCGACGTAGACCGTTCCGTTGGCGACGACGGGCGTGCCGTGAATCCCCCGGGCCGTCTCCTCGACGGCGGCCGTCCAGACGACGTCGCCGTCCGGGTTCACCCGCCGCACGTCGCCGGCGTCGCCGGGAACCACGAGATCACCCTCGGGCGTCGCGACGGGACTCGCCTTCGCCGCCGTGTGGTCGCCCGTGTTCACGCCACGGAGCGTCCACTCGACGCGTGGCTCCGCGGGGACCGTCGCGTCGGGGTAGACGCCCCGTCGGTGGAGGCCGCCGCGGAACGACGTCGTCGCCGCCGCCGACGCCGGGAGTCCGGCGTCGTCGATGCGGCCGGGGGTGGACGAGTCGAGACAGCCGGCGACGCCGCCGGTCGCTGCGAGGCCGATGGCGCCGAGGACGGCGCGTCGAGAGGGTGGCATATCGTGGGGAGTGGGCGGCGGCGGGTATAGTGGTGGGGGCGTCGCGAGGGCCGGCGCGACCGTAGTGGGTCGACGGAGCCGCGCGGCTGGAGGGGGCGAACGTCCGAAGGAACGGTCCCACCAGGCGGTGAGTGCCCGGGGTTCGAACACATCAGTTGGCAGGAGTGGTCGTCGCCGTCCGCGGTGACGAATGGGGCACCCCCGGCCGAACTCGCGTCGGGTCGCGATTCGAAGCAACTAACCGATTCGGAACCGCCCAACGAATTCGTGACACAACGACTCACGGAACGGACCGCAGTAGTGACCGGCGCGGCGTCCGGAATCGGCCGGGCCATCGCAAAGCGGTTCGCCGAGGAAGGAGCCGGCGTCGTCGTGGCCGACACGCGCGAGAACCCCCGCGAGGGTGGCACGCCGACACACGAGAGCATCGTCGCGGACGGGGGGACGAGTACGTTCGTCAGGACCGACGTCTCCTCGGTTGCCGACGTCGAGCGCGCCGTAGCCGAAGCGAGGGAGACGTACGGGAGCCTCGACGTCATGGTGAACAACGCGGGCATCTTCCCACCACAGACGGACATTACGAACGTCGACGAGGAGACGTACGATCGGGTCATGGACGTCAACCTCAAGGGCGTCTACTTCGGCTCGAAGGTGGCAATCGACGCGATGCAGGAGCAAGGCGACGGGGGTGCAATCGTCAATCTCTCGTCGATTGCCGGGCTCGCGGGCTACGACCGGTCGTCGGCGTACTGCGCGTCGAAAGGCGGCGTCGCGAACCTGACCCGCGAACTCGCCGTCGAACAGGGACCGCACGGGATTCGGGTGAACGCCCTCAACCCGGGCATCATCGAGACGGCACAGACCCAACAAGACGAGGAGGAAGTCATCGGCGAGTACACCGACAGCATCCCGCTCCGGAGGGACGGCCGACCGGAGGACGTCGCCGACGCCGCCGTGTTTCTCGCGAGCGACGAGGCGGGCTACATCACCGGCCACAACCTCGTCGTCGACGGCGGCTACATGGCGGAGTGACCGCCGGCCGGAAGCCGTCGCCGGTCAGTACATCGCCGAGCCGCCGTTCGGGTCGAGCGTCTGGCCCGTGAAGAAGCTCGCGTCGTCGCTCGCGAGGAACACCGCTGCCGGCGCGACTTCCTCCGGTTCGCCCACCCGCTGCATCGGGATGTCGGCCTCCTCTTCTTGCCGTTCCGGCGAGACGTCCTCGGTTAGCATCTCCGTCTCGATGGGACCCGGCGCGATGGCGTTGACGCGAACGTCCGGCGCCGCTTCCCGGGCGACGGCCCGGGTGAACGCTATCATCCCACCCTTGGAGGCGCTGTAGTGGGCGAGTTCCTCCGCCCCGAGATGCCCGAGGTCGGACGTGACGTTGATGATTCTCCCCGAACCCGCCGCCTGCATGTCGTCGAGCGCACGACGCGTGCAGAGAAACGTCCCGCGAAGGTTGGTGTCGAGAATCCGGTCCCACTCGTCGACGGACATGTCGGTCACGCGGGCGTGGGATAGGACCCCCGCGTTGTTCACCAGGACGTCGGGGCTACCGAGTCGGTCCCGGACGGTATCGAACAGTTCGTCGACGGCGTCCTCGTTCGAGACGTCCGCCTGGACGGTCGTCACGTCCGTTCCGGGAGGCGCGGCGTCGCGGGCTTCGTCCGCAGTCGCCGCCGCGGCGGAGTCGTTCGAATAGTAGTTTATCGCCACGTCAGCGCCCTCCCGGGCGAACGCGACGGCAATTGCACTCCCGATACCGCGGGAGGCACCGGTTACGAGTGCGCTGCTGCCGGCCAAGCGGCCCCGTCCGTTCTCGGTGTCGTGTATCATATGTCAGGTAGGTCGGGAGAACTGCTGTTCGGCGTCAGTCCTCGGCGTACGTCTGTCCGGGCTGGTTCGTTGCGTTACCGAACATCTCGGGTGAGTCGGTGTGGTCGTGGCTCGGGTCGTGTTGGCGCTCGTAGGCATCCAGCGAGGTGTCGGCCGGCTTCCACACGTACGAGCCGACGACGATGGCGGTGGTGGAAAGGAGGACCGACGGCACCCAGTTGACCGTACTCCACATCGAGGCGACGAGGCTGAGTCCGAAGGCGTCGGACGTAAACGCCAGTGGGTTCCCGAACTGGTAGAGGAGGATGTACGTGACCAGCCCCACCGTAATCGAGAGCATGGTCGCCTTCTCGTTGGTCTGTTTCCAGTACACCCCGAAGATGAGCGGAGGCACGAGCGTCACGAAGATGAGGTCGAACGTCAGCACCGACAGGAACAGCGCCTTCTGGAAGTAGGCCGCGAGGAGTGCGCCGACGAGCGCCGAGAAGCCGATCAGGATGCGCGAGTAGAGCATCAGCCGGTCGTCCGACGCGTCCGGGTTGATGACGTCGAGGTAGCCGTTCTTCAGGAGGCAGGCGGTGCCCGCCACGTACGCCGAGTCGAGGGTGGACATCGCCGCCGCCCCAATCGACGAGAGGACGATGCCCCCGATGACCGGATGCATCTCGCTGTCGATGTACTGGATGAACAGCCGCTCGGCGTTTTCGGGATTCGAGTAGAGCGGCTGGAGCGCTTCGCCGATGAACCCGGGCAGGAAGCCGACGATGACGATGATCGTTCCGGCGACGAGCATCGCCTTCCGCGCCGTGTCCGGGCTGTCGGAGCCGGCGACGCGCTGCCCGATGTCGGCCGCGGGCAGGTCGCCCACGGCGAACACGATGAAGAACGCCCAGAACGTGGTCCCGCTGGCGGTGAGCAGGTGCGGGACGTTCCAGTGGCTCGTGCCACCGAGCGTCCCCCAGCCGACGTCGCCGAACAGCAGGAACGCACCGAAGAACAGGCCGGCCAGCCCGATGAACGCCTGCAGTGTGTCGGTGTAGGCGACGGCCCACAACCCACCGAGCATACTGTACAGCGCCGTGATGGCCGCGGTGATGAACACGGCCGTCGTGAAGTCGATGTTCAGAACGGCGGCGACGATATACGCCCCGCCCGTGGTGAGTGCGCCGACGAGGAAGATGTTGAACGCCACCCACATCAACACGCCGGCGTACGCGCCGATTATCTTGCTCTCCCCGAATCGACGGTAGTAGTAGTCGCTCATCGTCCACCCGCGGAGACGGCGAAGCGGCTTCGTCCAGATGATGCCGCCCAGGATCATCGTCGAGCCGAGACCCGTGAGGACGGCCGTCGCCTCCCAGCCGCCCGTGTTGAAACCGAGGCCGACGGCGGTGAAAAAGTACGTCGCGGTCAACAGGCTGGCGATCAGGCTCCCGGTAACGAACGGAAGCGGGAGTTCGAATCCGGCGACCAGCAGGTCCTCGGGCCCGTCGATTTTGCCGTAGGAGTAGACGGCGATGCCGAGGACGAAGAGGAGGTACACCACATAAATGCCGGTCTTGATGTCGAATGCCATCGCTACGTCCTCCGTTTCGTCTCGATGGGGCCGGCTTCCCCGACGTTCCCGTCAGCCGGACGAGCCGAGTCGCTTACGGACGATCGTACTCCCTGCTCGTGAGGCCACGCCGGTACTGACCCCCGTGGTACATTGCCACCACTGCTCATGGTACGACACCACAATGAAAACACCCTTACTTAAATATACTGATGCAGATGACGTAAATGCGAAAATTGTTGCGCGTATAGGAATATTGTGCTACCTCTATCTACATGGATGAAAATTGTTCAGCCATCGAGAGCCGCACAGAGACCTCGAACATGACGTTCGCCGCTAGAGTGGCGGTCGTCCCGGACTGGTCGTCGTACGGCGGCGCGACTTCGACGAGGTCGAATCCGACGAGGTCGACCCCGTGGAGTTCGCGCGTCAACCGCAGAATTTCGCGGGACGTGAATCCGCCGGGCATGGGCGTCCCCGTCCCGGGAGCGTACGCGGGGTCGATGGCGTCGACGTCGATGGTCGCAAACGTCGGTCCCTCGACCCGGTCGTGGATGGCCGCGCCCAGTCCCTCGATGCCCGCCTCGACCGCTTCCTCGATGGTGTAGTACTCGATGCCCGACGCTTCGAAGCGCTCCACGTCCTGTGGGCCGTACAGGCCGCCGCGGTCCCCGATGCGAATCGACGTCTCCGGGTCGATCAATCCTTCTTCGATAGCCGTGTGGAACGTCGTCCCGTGGTTGTGGCTCTTGCCGAAATACTCCGTCCACAGGTCCGAGTGGGCGTCGAACTGAACGAGCGACACCGGCCCGTGTTCGTCCGCGAGAGCGCGCAGTACCGGCAGCGTCGTGGAGTGATCGCCGCCCGCGATCGCGGGCAGTACGTCGTGGTCAAGGACGTACGCGACGCGTTCCTGAATCGCCTCGAACGTGTCCTCGATGTAGCCGGGAACGACGGGGACGTCGTCGTGGTCGACGAGCGCGTACTCCTGGAGGTTCGTTCCCGTCACCGGATTGGACGGCTTGAGGAGGGTCGAGGCTTCGCGAATCGTGCGCGGACCGAACCGGGCACCCGGTCGGTAGGTGGTGGCGTCGTCGAACGGGATGCCGAGGAACGCCGCGTCGGCGTCGGTGTCAGTGTCGCTCAAATCGTGCACGTGGGACGCACGCATGAACGACGCGACGCCCGCGAACCGGGGGACCTCCTGTGAGTCGATCACCTCGTCCTCCCGTCGGGGAAGGTCGGCCGGTCGGCACGGTCGAACAACCGCCGTACATGTGTGTCGGACACAACCATACTTCTCGCCATATGTAGAAATCGTGCTACTGAATCGTTCCGTGAGAGGCCGATCGGCGAAACGCTGCTCGTAGTTCTTTCTGATACGGGTGAAGCTATACGCAGCGATGATAATTCAGTCGGAGAGCATCTAGTACGGTCTGTCGGCGCTACTCCGGAACGACGTCGCCCCACTCGTGTGCGATGCCCTCGACGAGGGTGTCGAGGACGTCGTCCACGACGCGTTCGCCAATCTCGGGGGTCGCGTACGTCGCCTTGTAGTACGCGCCGGTCGACGCGATCTGGTCGTCGCGAGCGGGTTTGACCACGTACGGCGGCGCCCGGTCCGGCCCGTCGTCGACGACGCGGTCCTCGCGGACGAGTTCCGGACGGAACTGCATCATGAGCGCCGTCTCGACGACGCCGGCGTGTTCGGTCGCCCATCCCGGGAATCCTCCGGGCACCTCGCTGAAGAGGTCGTCCCGCACGTCGGGCGAGAGGAGGTCCCACCAGCTCGCGATGATGAACTCGCCGTCGCCTTCTTCGAGATGCAGGTCCACTGCCTCGCGGAGGAAGTACTCGTTCTCGTAGTGGCCGTTGAACGCGACGATGTTCGTCGCCCCGTCGGCGACGAGGTCACCGACGACGTCACCGAACAGTCGCCGGAGTGTCTCCCCGTCGAGGTTCGTCGTGCCCGTGAAATCGGCACCCCCGCCGCTGCCGGCCTGCGACTTGAACCCGTACGGGAGCGGGGGGGCGACGAGGCCGTCGACGCGCTGGGCCGCCCGCTTCGAGAACTCCGTGGCGATGACCGTATCGACGTTGAGCGGGAGATGTGGACCGTGCTGTTCCGTACTCCCCACGGGGACGAAGACGACGCTTCCATCCACGTGATCGGCGAACTCCTCCCACGTCAGCTCACCCATCTCGACCGAACAATATTCAGTCATGCACGGGCCATCTCGCTTGACTGTCATCACTCTTTCCGAAGGATGGCCACGCACGGCCCGGAACGAAACGCCTGTCTCGGGCTACCTCGACCGAACGTCGCGCGCACGGGGCCACCGAACGAGAATGGAAACTATCCAATCACGTCGTGTGTTTGTGATATTTCGTTGGATTATGGCTCGACCGCGGGCGATTCACGACAGCCCCGGCCGGTCCCGACGGAGTGACGGAGAGCAGAAACTATACGATCGTTCGGGGAGACGGCTGTCGAAATGTCTTGGTATCTGCTCTTCCTGGCCGGGTTGTTCGAAATCGGGTGGGCGATCGGGCTGGAATACTCCGACGGACTCACTGAACCGTTACCCACACTCGGGACCGTCGTCGCCATCGTCGTCAGCTTCGTCCTGCTCGCCCAGGCGATAAAGAACCTCCCTGTGGGGACGGCGTACGCGGTCTGGACCGGCATCGGTGCCGTGGGGACCGCGACGCTCGGAATCGTCCTCTTCGACGAACCGGCCACACTCACTCGTATCGCGTTCCTCGGCGTCATCGTCGTCGGTATCGTCGGGCTCCATCTCACGTCGGGCGGACACTAGGGTTCGCTCGCGGCACCGAATGCCGGAGCGGCGGCTCACGGGTGAACGACGGCCGCAGAGAAGTAGTCCCACCAGGATTCGAACCTGGGTCGAAGCCCCCAGAAGGCTTCAGGATTGGCCGCTACCCCATGGGACTCTGCATCCGTCAGTATCGGTCGGGTCCTTGTAAGCGTTGCGAGTTTCGGCGCCCGGGACCGGCATCTACTTGGGGGTCAGGTGTCCACGGCCGCACATGTACGTCGGACGCTTCATCGTCGTCGGCCCGGGAGTCGGTGCCTACCGCGTGTCCTCCCGATCCTTCCCGAACCGTCGGATCGTCGACCGTGAGGGCACCCTGACCGTCGCGCCCACGCCGGACGCCCCCGAGACGGACAACCCCTACGTCTCCTACAACTGCGTCCGGGAGAGCGAGGGGCGGGCGGTCCTCGGCAACGGCTCCCACGTCGATCCGGTGACGGAGAAACTCGACATGGGCTACCCGGCGCGGGACGCGCTGGCGACGGCGCTGCTCTCGCTTGACTACGAGAAGGACGACTACGACACCCCGCGGATCGCGGGCGTCGTCGCGGCGGAGACGGCGACGGTGGGCATCGTCCGGCGGGACGCCCTGGTGGTCGAGGACGTGTCGGAGCCGACGCTCGTGGCCACCTACGAGGAGGACGACCCGCGGGCGTTCGAGTTCGCGGCCACGGACGCCGACGCGGCGGCCCGCGAGGCCTACGATTTGGACTTCGAACACGCCGTCTGCGCGGCGGGTGTCGCCGTCGACGACGCGGTGCGGACGGCGGTGGTCAACGGGGCCGACTAGTCGGGGACGCACATCCCCGAACGGCGGCGGAGGGATCGAATCCACGACAACGACTAACAGGTACGGCCGGCAAGGGGGTGACATGCGACTGGGCGTACTCGCCGACATCCACGGGAATCGGATCGCCCTCGACGCCGTCCTCGACGACATGCCGTCGGTCGACGGGGTCGTCTGCGCCGGCGACGTGGTCGGCTACAATCCCTGGCCGGCCGCCTGCGTGGAGGCCGTCCGCGACCGGGAGATACCGACGGTGATGGGAAATCACGACCGAGCGGTCGCCCGGGATACGGGCTTTCGCTTCAACGCGATGGCGGCCGCGGGCGTCGAGTACGCCCGCGACCGACTCGACAGGGACGCGCTGTCGTGGCTGGCCGGCCTGCCCGCGGAACGGGCCGCCGCGGACGGGCGGGTGAAACTCGTCCACGGTCACCCCGAGGATCCGGACCGGTACACCTACCCCGACGAGTTCTCCGCGGCGATGCTCGACCGCGAGGACCTCCTCGTCACGGGCCACACGCACGTCCAGGGTCACCGGACCTTCGACGCGGGCGTCGTCATGAACCCGGGGAGCGTCGGCCAACCACGGGACGGCGACCCGCGAGCGGGTTACGCTGTGGTGGAGTTAGGTTCGGGAAGCGGCGGCGACGCGGTGACAGTCGAGGAGCGCCGCGTCGAGTACGACGTCGACGCCGTCGTCGATGCGGTACGGGAGTCGGGACTGCCGGAGCGGATCGGGACGCGGCTGTACGAGGGACGCTAGACCGGCGGACGGCGGTCGACGGGGGCGACGGCCGCCGCACCGCCGACGCACGACGCGCCGAGACCGACGAGCGCACGGCCGTTGCCGTCGTGCGGGCCGGGAACGGATGGCGTGAGAACCGATCCGGTGGCCGGCGATTTCAGATCGTCTGCTGCTGGACGATTTCCAACGTCTCCTCGCGGTCCTCCCAGCCGACGAAGATGGCGACGGAGGTGGCCGAGGTGATGAGGTCGTGGATGTTGATGCCGGCCTCGGAAACCGGCTGGACGATGTCGAGGATGATACCGGGGCGGTTCGGGAGTTCGCCGCCCGTGACCCGGATGACGGCGAACTGGCTCTCGACGGTGACCGAGGAGAGCGTGTCGTCGTCGACGACCTGTTCGTGGAGGACGTATTCGGCGTCCTCGGCCAGGTCCTCGTTGACGTAGAAGGTGACCGAGTCCATGCCGCTGGCGACGGCGTCGATGTTGATGTCCTCGTCACGGAGCGACTGGGCGAGGTCGGCGAGGATGCCCGGCCGGTTCCGCAGGGCACGGCCCGCGACGGTGATGCAGGCGAGCGGTTCGTCCTGCATGTCGATGAGGTTCTGGAACTGGCCTTCGATTTTCGTGCCGCCGGTCAGCAGGTCCCCGTGCTGGTAGTGGACGACCCGAACCGTCAGCTCCTCGTCCTTGTAGGAGAGGGCGCTCGGCGCGACCACTTCGGCGCCACGAAAGGAGAGGTTCCGGAGTTCGTCGACGGTGATGTTGCCGACGTTGCGTGCGCCCTCGACGACGCGTGGGTCGCCGGTCATGACGCCCTCGACGTCGGTGACGATGACCACCTCGTCGGCGTCCATGAATTTGCCGAGCATCACGGCGGTGGTGTCGCTGCCGCCGCGCCCGAGCGTCGTCACCTTGCCGTCGATAGTCTGGGCGAGAAAGCCCGTGACGACGGGGACGACGTGGTCGAGTTCGTCCGCGAGCGCCTGGGCGCGTTTCAGCGTCTCCTCGGCGTCGACCTCGCCGAACTCGTCGGTGATGATCGGCCAGGCTTCGGACCCGGGTTCGACGAACGTCGCGTCGACACCCCGGGAAGAGAGCGCCGCCTTCAGCATCCGGACACTCGTCCGTTCGCCCATGCTGACGATCTCCGCGCGGTCCGTATCCTCCGCCTCGAAGGTGATCTCCTCCAGGAGTTCGTCGGTCGTCGAGCCCATCGCGCTCGCGACGATCGCGATTTCGTGACCCTCCTCGACGGCCTTCGCGACGGTGTCGGCCGCTCGTTCGATGCGGTCGCCGCTACCGAGCGAGGTGCCGCCGAACTTCGCTACTACGCGCATCGTGGGGCCTCCCCGGGGTCCGACCGGTACGCAATCATGCGAGGGGGTAGCGAGATGGACGGTAATAACTGTGTTCACTCGCCACGCCGGAGTCGCCGATGGACGACACCCGCAGGAGCCCTTTTGTAGACAGAAGTCAATATGATAACACTTGGAGCCGTCACAGATGAGCGAGCAAGACAACGTCAAGACGATCTGTCCGTACTGTGGGGTGGGGTGTGGCATCGCAGTCACCGAAGAGATGCGATTCGCGCCGTGGGGTGACGCGCCGGTCAACGAGGGGCGCATCTGCATCAAAGGTGGGGCGGCGACGGAGGTGATTCAACACGAGGACCGGCTGAAAACCCCGCAGATTCGCGGTGAAGACGGCGAACTCCACGAGGCGACGTGGACGGAAGCCTACGACCGGGTGGTGAGCGAGATGGAACGCATCCGCGACGAACACGGACCGGACGCGATGGGGTTTTTCGGCTGTTCGAAGGCGATGAACGAGGAGAACTACCTCCTCCAGAAGCTCGCGCGGCGGTACGGGACGAACAACGTCGACAACTGCACGCGGATGTGCCACGCCTCGACGGTGTACGCCCTCCGACGGAGCCTGGGTGCGGGGGCGATGACCAACAGCATGCAGGACCTGATGGAGGCGGCCGACGTGCTGTGGATTCAGGGCGCCAACCCGGCCGAGCAACACCCCATCGCCAACAGCGTCTACTTCCGGCAGGCAGTACTGGAGGGAGCGACCGTCGTCCAGGTCGACCCGCACGCGAACAAGACGACGCGCTCGTTCGACATCGAGGGGACGGAACGACACGTGCACCTCCAGTTGAATCCGGGGACCGACATCCCACTGCTGAACGTCGTCATCAAGACGGTGTTGGAGAACGACTGGATCGACGAGGACTTCGTCGAGGCGCGGACGGAGGGGTTCGACCACCTCGTGGAGACGCTCGAAGACTTCGACGAGCAAGCGGCCGCCGACGTCTGTGGCGTTCCGCTGGCGGACATCGAACGCGCCGCGGAGGTGTACGCCACCGCCGAGAACGCGACCATCTTCACGGGGATGGGGATGAGCCAGCACACCTGCGGCGTCGACAACGTCCAGAACGAGATCAACCTCGCGCTCGTCACGGGGAACGTCGGCCGTCCGGGGACGGGCGTCAACCCCTTGCGCGGCCAGAACAACGTGCAGGGCACCTGCGACGTGGGTGCGATGCCGAACACCCTGCCCGGCTACCAGAACGTCGAGGACGACGAACTTCGGGCCACGGTAGAGGAGGTGTGGGGCTTCGAGGTGCCGTCGAAGGCGGGGCTGACGAACGTCGAGATCTCGCACGAGGCCGGGCGGTCGGTCCACGGGCTCTACGTGATGGGCGAGAACCCGATCATGAGCGAACCGGACGCCAACGAGGTCGAGAAACGGCTGGCCGAACTGGAGTTTCTGGTGGTGCAGGACATCTTCCCGACCGACACCGTCGCCTACGCCGACGTGGTACTCCCCGCCACCTCGTGGGCCGAACGCGGCGGGACCGTCGCCAACACGGACCGTCGCGTCCAGCGGATGCGCGGGATCGGGACGGTGTACGAGGGGACGAAACACGACCTCGACATCCTCCGTGAGGTGGGGACGCGGCTGTTCGGCCCCGACGGTGGCTTCGACTTCGAGGGACCGGAGGAGGTGTTCGAGGAACTCCGGCAGGTGTGTCCCATCTACCACGGCATGACCTACGACCTGCTCGGCGAAGAGGGCCTCCACTGGCCCTGTCTCGAACCCGGCGACGAGGGCGACCCGTACCTCTACGAGGAGGAGTTCACGACGTCGAACGGCCTGGGCTACATCGAGGGCGTCCGTCACCAGCCGCCGAAGGAGGTACCCGACGAGGAGTACCCCCTCGTTCTCACGACCGCACGCCTGATCGAACACTACAACACGGGAACGATGAGTCGGCGGTCGCCGACCCTCAACCGTCAGCATCCCGAGAACTTCGTTGACGTGCATCCCGCCGACGCCGAGCGGTACGGTATCGAAGACGGCGACGCCGTGACGCTCCGGTCGCGACGGGGCGAAATCGAGGTGCGGGCGCAGGTGACCGAGGATATCAAGGAAGGCACCGTGTGGACGACACCCCACTTCGCGGCGTCGTCGGCCAATCGACTCACGAACGACGTGCTCGACGAACGTGCGAAGATTCCGGAGTACAAAGTCGCGGCCGTCGCCATCGAGGCCAGCGACGGTGAGGGCGGGAGCGAGGCGACGGCGGCCGACGACTGAACGGGCGCGAGCGGACCGACGGCGGAACGGACACACCGCCCGATCCACGCGAGCGTTTAAACCGCTCCCGCGATTACGAAGTGGTATGGATGTGCGTGACGCAGTGGAGGCCGACGCCGATGCACTCTCTGCCATCGCGGACGTGCCGGCGGACGTGATTCGGAACCTCATCCACGACCGGACGGTCCGGGTCGCCCAGCGGGGGGAGACGACTGCGGGGCCGAACGCCGACACGGACGGGGAGCGGAGTCGGGACGTGGCCGGCTTCGTCAGCTTCGACGTCCGGAACGGAACGGTCCACGTGACACAACTGGCGGGGACGGCAGCGGCGTGTGAGCGACTGTTGGCCGAACCGGTCCGATTCGCGACGGGAGAGGGAATGACGGTCGAACTGCTGGCGACCGCAGAGGACGAGTCGATTCGGGAGGCCGCCGAAGCCGCCGGCTTCAGCCGGACAGGATCGGGACCGACGTTCGACGGCAACGAGACCGTTCGATACCGGATCGACCCTGGAGCGGGCCCCTAGGCGAACTTCCGGACCGTCAGATCCAGCGTGTCCAGGTCGACGATGGGGGCGAAGCCGGCGTCGGGGTCGATGTTGACGCTCTTCTGGAAGGCGGTCTGTGCCTGCCAGCACCCGCTGTTGACTGCGAGAACGTTGTGGTACTTCCCGTACCCGAGTTTGTGGACGTGGCCGGTGTGGAAGATGTCGGGCACGTCCTCGATGACCAGATAATCCTCCTCTTCGGGCGCCAGACGGAGGTGCCCGCCGTACTTCGGCGCGACGTGGCGCTTCTTCAGCAGGTGGTACATCGCCCGATGTGGATGGTCGTAGCTCGCCTTCTCCTCGGGGAGTTCGGCGATCACCTCGTCCAGCGAGACGCCGTGATACATCAACACGGAGACACCCTCGACGGTGACGGTGGAGGGGTTGCCGACGATCCGGGCGTCGTGGGCAGTCATGATATCCCGGAGTTCCTCGTCGAAGGCCGGTTGCGGTTCCGCGAGGCGAACCGCGTCGTGGTTGCCCGGGATCATCACGATTTCTATGTCCCCGGGCACCGCCTTCAGATGCTCCGAGAACCGCTCGTACTGGTCGTAGATGTCCACGATGTCGAGTTCCTCGTCCTGGTCGGGATAGACGCCGACGCCCTCGACCATGTCGCCCGCGAGGAGGAGATACTCGACGGCCGACGCCTCCTCCGTGTGGAGCCAGTCGGCGAAGCGGTTCCAGGCGTCGGCCATGAACTCCTGACTCCCGACGTGGACGTCGGAGATGAGCGCCGCCTGCACGTGCCGGTCCGCGGTGTTCGGCCGGTACGTCCGCGGCACGTCGGGGAAGTAGAGGGCGTCGACGAAGGCGATCCCCGCGTCGTCCGAGAGCGTCCCCTCGACGGCGAGACACTCGTCGAGGAGAAGTTCCTCGACCAGGTCGGTGATATCTCGATCCTTCGTGATCATGAACGGGAAGGTCCCGGTCGTATCTTCGAGTTCGACGATCCAGTGACCGCTCGCCGAGGATCGGATCTCGTTCACCAGTCCGATCATCGCCACGTCGCTTCCGCCGGGCATGTCCGCGATGGCGGTGGCCGGCCGGTGGTTCACCCGTCCCCGAAGCTGTCCCGAGAGCTTCTCGTAGCGGTCCCGGAACACCGAGACGAAGTCCCCGTACTCGCCGGTGCCGGTACTCCGTCCGGTCACGTCACCCGCCACCGTCACCGGTTCGGGCTGTCGTCCCGAATCGGCGCCCTTCTGAGACCCCTTCGTTTCGACTGGAGTACCGGTAGACTGTGATTGGTTCGTCGGGTTTTCTGCCGGAGTTGAAACGGTGGTGTGAGGCGCGTCGGTCGGGGGGTGAGCGGACGAGTCGCCCCCGGCGGCGGACGTGGACGTGTCGACGGAGCTAGTGTCGGGGGCAGTGGAGGAGGCACCGGCGTCGGATGGCGACCCGTCGGGGGACGCCAGCGCCGACCGCACGTGATCGGTCGTGAGACGGAGGGCGTCGTCGGGGGCCGCCTCGACGGCGGCGTCGAGGGCCGTCGCCGGGTCGACGGCGCCCGCCAGAAGCGTCACGGCTTCGCGTTCGGCGTTGTAACCACGGCGGGCGAGTTCCCGGGCGATCCGTGCGGGCGTCTCGAGAGGCACACGGGAGGCACGAGTGGCGCCGTCAAAAGAATGCTGGAACGTCGGAGGGAGGCCAGTCGTCCAGAAGCTTCAACTCCGGCGGCGGCAAACGGCCACCGATGAGTGCCGACGACGGTCCTCGCCAACCCGACAAGTACGCCGGCGACGACGGCGACGGTCGGGGGGAGTCGATGGGACCGCTCCGGCGAGTCGCCACGGCGACGGACGGGCCGCTGCTGGTCCTCCGGGAGACGGCGCTGAGCGTCGGCGCAGTCGTCGCCATCGGCCTGTTGCTCTTCGCCATCAGCGGCGTGTGGCCCCCGATGGTCGCCGTCGAGAGTGGGAGCATGGAACCGCACATGCACAAGGGAGATCTGGTCTTCATCACCGACACCGGACGGTTCGCACCCGACGCGGCTCGGGACGGAACCGGCGTCGTTCCCCGGGCGTCCGGTCGCGACGTCGGCTACTGGAAGTTCGGCGAGTACGGATCGGTTATCGTCTACGACAACCCCCGCAACGCCGGGCCGCCCGTGATCCATCGCGCCCAGTTCTGGGTCGAAGAGGGCGAAAACTGGTACGAGCAGGCCGATCCCGAGTACGTCACCGCGAGCGACTGCGGGGAGATGCCGAACTGTCCCGCACCGAACGCCGGGTTCGTGACCAAAGGCGACGCCAACCGCGAGTACGACCAGGTGAACGGCATCAGCGAACCGGTCAAGCCGGGCTGGATCGTCGGGATCGCGCGCGTTCGCGTCCCGTATCTCGGCTGGGTGCGCCTCGGCGTCTCGGGAGTCCTCCTCGAATCGCCGCCCGCGACCCTCAAGTCGCCGGGCAAGAGCGGTGTCGAGCGGGTCGAACGAGTGCCAGCGGCGATCCGAACCGACGCGGGCGCTCAGTTGTCGAATCGGGCCTGGACGAACGGCTGAGCGTTCTCGATGTCGCCGAGACGGCTATCCGAGAGCAGGACCGCCTCGGTCTCTTCGACGGGAACCGAGAGGCTGATCTCCTTGGTGCGGCCGTAGCGGCCCTTGCTCACCACGACGGCGTTGACGATGCCGAGCATGTCGAGTTCGGAGATGAGGTCGGTGACGCGTCGCTGGGTGAGTACGTCGGCGTCGATCTCCTCACAGAGCCGTTTGTAGATGTTGTACACCTCACCCGTGTTGATGTTGTGGACGCCGTTCTTCTCGAGGAGGATGATCGCAAAGAGCACGATCTTCGACTGCGTGGGGAGGGTTCGAACCACCTCGATCACCCGGTCGAGTTCGATCTTGTCCTGGGCCTGCCGGACGTGACTCTCCTCGACGGTGTTGGCCTGTCCGCGTTCGGCGAGTTCGCCGGCCGTCCGCAACAGGTCGAGAGCGCGGCGGGCGTCGCCGTGTTCCTGCGCCGCGAAGGCGGCACAGAGCGGGATGACGTCCTCGGTGAGCGCGCCGTTCTCGAAGGCCACGTCGGCGCGGTGTTGGAGGATGTCCCGCAACTGATTGGCGTCGTAGGGCGGGAAGACGATTTCCTCCTCACCGAGGCTGGATTTGACCCGCGGATCGAGGAAGTCGGTGAACTTCAGGTCGTTCGAGATGCCCATGATCGAGATGCGGGAGTTGTC
The DNA here is from genome assembly GCF_045690335.1 of Haloplanus litoreus. Taxonomy (GTDB): domain Archaea; phylum Halobacteriota; class Halobacteria; order Halobacteriales; family Haloferacaceae; genus Haloplanus; species Haloplanus litoreus. The sequence goes on from NZ_CP147874.1 coordinate 646,291, forward strand.
GAGTTCGGAGTTCATCCGGGAGAGGTTGTAGAGCGTGTCGTCGCCGGATTTCTCGACGAGTTTGTCGATTTCGTCGAGCATGATGACCACGACGCGTTCGTGGTAGTCGACCGCCTCGAAGAAGGAACTGTAGACGCGGTCAGTCGGCCATCCCGTCATCGGAACGGACTCCATCTCCTCGCGGTCCGATTCGAGGGCCTCGATCCCGTCGTCGATGCCGTCGACGGAGTCGAAACGGGTGTCTGCGAGGGTGCGGTCGCCGTCCGCCACCGCCGAGCGGAGGGAGGAGAGGTCGTCGATCCGATCGGCGATAACCGTCCGGTTCTTCTCGATGAACTTGTTCGCGAGCTGGGCCAGGACCCGATACTGCGTGTCCGTTACCTCGCAGTTGATGTACTCCACCTCGCAGGGAACGTCGTACTTCTGGGACGTCGACTCGAGTTCCTTGCTGACGAACTTCGCACTCGCGGTCTTCCCGGTCCCGGTCTTGCCGTAGATGAGGATGTTCGACGGCGTGTCACCCCGAAGCGCCGAGACGAGGATGGTCGCCATCTGGTTGATCTGTTCGTTCCGGTGGGGAAGTTCGTGGGGCGTGTAGGACGGACGGAGAACCTCCTTGTTCTCGAAGATCGGTTCCCCGGAGAGCAGGTCGTCGAACAGTCCCTGACTGTCGTCCTCGTCGTCGAGGACGTCGTCGATGTCGACGTCGTCGGAGATGTCGGACGTCCGGTCGCGGGCGGGTGCGTCCAGACTCCGCTCGTCGCCGTCGACATCGGGGCGATCGTCGGGAGGTGAGTCGTTCGCGTCCATTCGGTGAAACCCCATCGTTTCGACTGGAAGACGCGCGACGGGGGCAGGAATTTCCGGGCGGTCCCACCGCCCGCGAAGCCCGCAGCGCGTCCAGATGATCCAGAGGAAACAGAGGAACAGGCGGTAGAAAAACCTTCCCCCTCCGCCGGAGGAACGGGCCAGAGGACGAAGACACTCCCGTAACCGGGGGAGGACGGTCGGTCAGTTCTCCCGACACGTCGAACGGGCGGGAGGGACGGCGGGGTTGCAGCCGAACCGAAGGGGGAGGGCGACGACCCCCCCACCCCTTCGTTTCGGGTGGAACGACGATCGAGGGAGGGGTGGGGAGGGGAATAATTAGAGAGGAAAGCTATAATAGACACCAAGTGAAACCATATCCGTACTCCAGTAGAAACACTTCTTTCAGGGGTGTAGTGTGTGGATTCTAGGGCGTTCGTCCGTCGCTAGCCGTGTGGCCGTCGCCGTCGCCCTCGGTGGTCGGTCCGTTCCACCCGAAACGAAGGGGTGGGGGGCGGGGACCCGCCGGGCCGTTTCGGGTCCGCCCAGTCCCGCCGCTCCGTCACGCCACCCGTCGGTTCGGCTTCGTGACCACGCGGACCCACCCCTGCCGACCGCCGTCCGTTACTCGGTCGCTACTGACAGGTCGGTTATGGTTGTCTGACGCACACTTAAGTGAACGCGGTGACCTTCATCCCGCATACGCCCTCTCGCGGCGGTAGACGGGAGGTGCGGGAGGATAGGATGGGACTGCTCACAGGACTCAGAGACAGCATCACACGGGTTACAGAACGACTGTTCTCGGCCAGCGATCCCAAACGAATCGGGATCTACGGCCCGCCCAACGCGGGAAAGACGACGCTCGCGAACCGCATCGCCCGTGACTGGACGGGCGACGCCATCGGCCCGGAGAGTCACGTACCCCACGAGACTCGCCGGGCGCGTCGCAAGGAGAACGTCGAAATCGAACGAAACGGTCGAACCGTCACTATCGACATCGTCGACACTCCCGGGGTCACCACGAAGGTGGACTACAAGGAGTTCCTCGAACACGACATCGACGAGGAGGACGCGGTCCGCCGCTCCCGGGAGGCCACGGAGGGAGTCGCCGAGGCGATGCACTGGCTCCGCGAGGACGTCGACGGCGTCATCTACGTCCTCGACAGCACCGAGGACCCGTTCACCCAGGTGAACACGATGCTCATCGGCATCATCGAGAGCCAGGATCTGCCGGTGCTCATCCTCGCGAACAAGACGGACCTGGACGATTCGAACATCAAACAGATCGAGAACGCCTTCCCTCAGCACCAGACGATTCCGCTGTCGGCGCTCGAAGGCGACAACATGGACGAAGTGTACGACAAGATCGCGGAGTACTTCGGGTGATCGAGATGCCTGAAGCAACCCCGACCGACGTCAACGGCGTCCAGATCGACCTCATCAGCGGTGCCCGGATGGACGACCTCGCGAGCATGGAGAAGATCCGGCTCATCCTCGACGGGGTCCGCGAGGGCAACATCGTCATCCTGGAGGAGGGACTCTCGCCGGACGAGGAGTCGAAACTCATCGAGGTGACGATGACGGAGATCAGCCCCGACGAGTTCAACGGCATCGAGATCGAGACGTACCCTCGCTCCGAGACGGCCGATCGAAGTTTCCTCGACCGCCTGATGGGTCGGGAATCGACGAAGAAGCTCACCGTCATCGGCCCGGCCAACCAGATTCAGACGCTCCACAAGGACGAGAACCTCATCAGCGCGCTCGTCTCGCGAAAGTAATGCCCCACCAGTGTACGAACTGCGAACGGGTGTTTCCCGACGGTTCCAAGGAGATGCTCTCGGGATGTCCCGACTGCGGCGGGAACAAGTTCCAGTTCAAACCCGACTCGGCGACCGAAACGCCGACGCTCGACGACTCGCCGAATGCGCCGACTGCCGCCGGATCGTCGGCGTCGTCGGAGCCGCCCGTCGGACCGGACTCGGCGTCCGAATCCGACGACGTCGCCGACGCGGACGCCGGATCGAAGCCGCCAGTGCCCGACGTCTCTCCCACCTCGGACGCGTCGGCCCCCGGGTCCGCCACGACGGACACCGGTGCCGACTACATCGAGGCCGAATCCGATCCCAGCGTCCTCGACGAGGACACCGCCCAGGCGGACGCCCGCAGTGACGTGGTCTCCCCCGAGGAACTTGACGACGCATCGTCCCCGCCCCCTTCCGCCGAGGACGCCGCGCGGACCGTCCCCCCCGACTCGGCCGAATCGCCCGGTATCGACGACCTCCGGGCCGAACTCAACGACCAGTTCGAGAGCATCAAGATCCTCAACCCGGGGCAGTACGAACTCAATCTGATGGAACTGTACGACCGGCAGGAGTGCATCATCTCCCTGCAGGAGGACGGCCACTACGTCATCGAGGTGGCCGACACCTGGCGCGACGACGGACCGTAGCGAATCCGCCAGACTCATTTACTCCCCCGTCGCATTCGTTCTCCAGCACCGGTTCCGTCGCGGGTGACGACGCTCACGCCGACGACGGTTCCGTCGGCGTCCGGAGCTCTCACTTTGCTCCCCCTCGGATCCGCCACGACACCCCTCCGTTTCCAGTCGACCGCCGGGGTCACTTGAACCCCTTTGTTTCAACTGTAGTTAATCTACCAACGGGCTTTGAAACGCTCGTGACGAAGGATCGTTTCGGAGCTGAAACGATGGTATGCCGATCCGTACCGGCGCGTTCGCCGTCCGCCGCGCCGACCGGGACCGAGAGTACAATATTTATGCGGGGTCGCCCCGACGGTCCCGGTATGAGTCAGGCAACCAAGATCGTAGTGGGTACCGTCGGTGTATCGGCCACGCTCGCGGCCGTTCTCGTCCTCGGGATCCTCCTCGGCTGATGTTCGAGCGTCGGTCACTCCCCGAAGACCTCGACGCCGTCCGTGATCGACACGCCCCCGGCTGCCTCGTCCTCGACGCCGACGCCGACTTCGAGACGTTGCCGCCGGCGACCGCGGAGGACCTCGGCTTGCTGGCCGACGCCCTCGACCCCGCGACCTACCCCGCCGAGTGGGTTCCGGACGACGCCCCCCGGCCACTCCACCGCTACGCAGGGGCCGATTTCACTGTCGGCCTCCCCGGCGACGGGACGGTAACGTGGACCCGTCAGACCGATCCCCCGACCGTCCTGGTCAAGGCGCGCGCGGCGGGGACGCCCGACGAGTTCCTCGACTTCCTGATCGCGGAGGCGTTCGTCCAGATCGGTCTCGACGCGCCCGAGTCGTTCCTCCCCTTTTTCGGCGAGACCTACCCCGACCTCGACGCGGCGATTCCGCTGGGTCCCGCGTCGGTCTATCAGATCGCGGCGGCGCTCTACGACGGATGGCTCGGGTTGCGAACCCGGCCGACCTTCGCCGACTGGGCCGGCGACTCCCCCCGCCTCCACGCCGCGTGGGCCGACGCCGGCGACAGCCTCCGCGACCGGGTCGACGGTCTCCCCGGCGCCGTCGCTCGGGGTGAGACCGACTTCGCCGACGCCACCGAACTCGCCTGTTCGGCGATCAAACACGGATTGGATCTCCCGGCTCCCTTCGCCGCCCTCGATACGACGGCCTACGTGGAGTACGGCCCCGAGTACGCCGTCAGGTGGGCGGCGACGACGTTCGAAAAACTCTCCGAACGCGACGGCTGAACGGCGCCGGTACCGCCGTTCAGCCCGAACACGACGGCATCGCTGGCGTCACGTCTCGAACGACGCGTCGACGTTCCCGTCGACCCCGAGGTCGAGGACGCCGTCGAACAGCTCGCGGAAGCGGGCCAGCGTCTCCTCGTCGTGGACCTCCTTCGAGAGGTGAAACAGCCCGACTGCGTCGTACTCGACGAGCAAATCGAGCAGTCGTTTCGTCGCCTCGTACACCCGTTCGTCGTCCGCGTAGTACGCCATTTCGGTGAGCGAGTCGACGCTCACCCGCCGTTTCCCGCCGTGGCTCTCCAGGAACGCCTCCGTCTTGTCGACGATGCCGTCCAGATCGTCGGGCGAGGCGACGTAGTGGACCCGGTCGGAGGGCCGTCGGGAGTAGCCCCGTTCGACCGAGAGGGTATCGAGAATGTCCGCGCGCGACTCGTCCACGTCGTAGTGTTCGAGTTTCTGTTCGACCTCCCGGGCGGTGGTTCGGGTCGAGATGACGAGGAAGTTGTCGGTGTCGGTCTTCAGAAAGTCCGTGTCGATGCGGTCCGTCTCGCCGATGCTCGGGTGAAGCAGGAGGACACCCGTTCCGCCGGGAATCGTCGCCGGCGCGCCGTCGATGGCGAGCGTGTAATCCATACCCGTTCCATCGACCGAACGGACTTAACTTCTGCGAGGAATCCGGTGTGGCCGCGACACCCGAAGACGACGCCGCGGGTATCCCATCCCTGGAGCCGATCCCGGACCGACTGGTGTACCCCCCGCGCCGCGGACGTCGACCGACGTGACCCGCCGCCCACACCGCGGCGCCGATGTCGACCGTCGCCCGCCCGCCGTCCGCCCGTTCAGAACACCGAGTCCGCCGTTGCGGCGCCGATGACGCTGAACACTGCTCCGACGCTGACGGCCTTGAGGGTCACCTCGACCGTCTCGAGCGCGACCGTGGCCCCCCCGATTCCGACGGTCGGGCCGTCGACCCCGACGTCGAGGAACGTCCCGGGTGCCCCGAACGCAAGGGCGAGTACGAGCACCGAGCAGTAGGAGACGAGGATGAGCGAGACGAACCGGAGCGGAACGCCGGCGACTTCGGTCTCACTTTCCGGGTCGCGGTCGTCGGCCTTGTAGAGCGTGCCGTACCCGATACCGAAGACGATGCCGACGGTCGCGAGCGCCTGCACCCACGTCATGTCGGCGGCCAGCGTCCACACTTCCTCCGTGACGACGAACGGTCCCGCGAGCAGGAACCCCCCGACGATCTGTTGGGCGGTGTCCGCCAGTTTGTACCGTCGGGTCGCTCCAACCATACCCTCCCCTCGCTCTCCGGCGGTAAAGGGGCGGGGGTTCCGTGGCTGCCGACCGCCTCCGTTCTCGGTCACCGCCGCTCGACCCGGGAGCGCACCCGTGACCGCTCGGACCCGAGGATACGGTAGCCGCCGTCAGTCGTTGCACGTCCGATCACCGGGCTGCGTGCGATCGGAGTTGAGAACTGTTCTCTAGGAAACGACTTTCACTGCGCCGGGCGCAGATGGCGGCGTGACGCTCCAACGTCGATACGTCCTGGGCGTGGTCTTCGTCGTCTTCGCCGCCGGGGCCGCCGCCCTCCTCGCGGACGTGCTCGCGACGGTCTTTTTCGCCATCACCGTCGCGTACCTCCTCTTTCCCGTCCGTGAGGAACTGACCCGGCGGGGACTCTCGCTGTGGCGGGCCAGTTTCGTGACGACGCTCCTCGCCGCCCTCGCCGTCCTCGTCCTCGCCGTTCCGCTGGTGGTCGTGGTGGCCGACCGACTCGACACCATCGTCACCTTTCTCGCGGCGCTCCCGCCGACGCTCACCGTCGATCTCTACGGCTTCTCGCCGACCGTCACCCTCTCGCAGGCACGAGCCATCGCCGTCTCCTACGGCCGGCAACTCGCCCGTTCCTCCGCCGTCGTCGCTCCCGTCCTCGCGCTCAAACTGACGGTGTTCCTGATGGTCCTTTTCGCCCTCCTCTCCAGCACCACGGACGCACACCGTGGGGCCCTCGCGGTCGTTCCGGCCGGCTACCGCGACGCGGTCCGGGCGCTGAGTCGGCGGACCCGTGCCACACTCTTCGGCATCTACGTCCTTCAGGCGGCGACGGCCGCGGGCACGTTCGTCGTCGCGCTCGTGCTCTTTTTCCTCCTCGGCTACCCCTACTTCCTCACGCTCGCCGTCCTCGCCGCCATCCTGCAGTTCCTCCCGGTGATCGGCCCGTCGATCCTGATCGCTATCCTCGCCGTTGGCCACCTGGCGGCCGGGGACCCGACCCGGGCGACGCTGGTCTTCGTCGTCGGGAGTCTCTTCGTGGGCTGGCTCCCCGACGTGGTGATCCGCCCCCGGTTGTCCCGAGGGACCGCCGATCTGCCGGGCAGTCTCTACTTCGTGGGCTTTGTCGGCGGCCTCCTGACGGTCGGTCCCGTCGGGATCATCGCCGGTCCCCTCGCCGTTGGACTCCTCGTCGAGACCGGCGAACTCCTGTCGGAAGAACTCAACGACGTGCCCGTCTCGGAGGACTGAACCGTCCCGTTCGCGGCGCTCACTCGCCTTCGCCTTCGTCGACCGTCTCCAGCGGTCCTCCCCGCTCTTTCCACTCCGTGAGGCTTCCTTCGTAGAAGTCGACGTCGTCGTAGCCCAGATACCGAAGGACGACGAACGTGTGGCTGATGCGCCGGGCCGTGTTGCAGTAGAGGACGATCCGACGGTCGGGGCTGATCCCCCGGTCGGCGAGCAGCGACTCCAGTTCGGCTCGCGGTTTCAGCCCCCGCGTCTCCGCGTCGACGAGTTCGCGCCAGTCGAGCTGTACCGCACCCGGGAGGTGTCCCTCCTCGTACTCCCAGGCCTCGCGCGTGTCGACGATCACTGCCTCGGTGCCGAGGGCGTCCCGGACCGTCTCGAAGTCGACCAGCGGCGACGACGTCGGCTCCCGAACCTCGTACGTCGCCGGCGTCACGTCCGCCGCGGCCGTCGTCGTCTCGTGGGTCCGGTTCCACGCGCTGTAGTCCCCGTCGAGCAAGTGGAGGCCACGGTGGCCGTACAGCATCGCGGTCACTAGGAACCGGGCCGCGAAGACGCCGTGTTCGTCGTCGTACGCGACCAGTCGGTCGTCGGTGCCGACACCGGCCGACTCCATCAGTTCCGTCCACCGCTCCGCCCCGGGGAGCATCCCCTCGTCGCCCGCCTCGCTGCGGAACCGATCGAAGGGAACGTTGACCGCGCCGGGCACGTGTCCGATGCCGTCGAACTCCCAGGCGTCGCGCACGTCGACTACCCGTACCTCGTCGCCGTGGGCCGCGAGCCAGTCGACGGAGACGACGATGTCCTCGTCCATACCCCGGTGTACTGTCCCGTCGGATATAGTGACGGCGCTTCGGCCGGCGTCGCGTTTCGAGGCAATTGTTGCTCGTTCTCTCGCCGGACGGCCCCACGGCATCGGGACGAGTCGGGGCGGCGGCCGGTTCCGTCCCCAAAGATGTGGCAATAATTTCTGGTTCGGCCGAGGATTGGCCGTGTCTGCCCGTTGTGTGAGGATTATAGGGACGGGAGCCGTAGAAGGTATCGCTATGCCAGATTCAGGGTACGCGAAGGACGTTCTCGTCTCGGCTGACTGGGTGGAGAACCACCTCGACGACTTCCAGAGTGACGACCCCGGCTATCGACTCGTGGAGGTCGACGTGGACACCGAAGCCTACGACGAGGGCCACGCCCCCGGCGCAATCGGCTTCAATTGGGAGACGCAGCTTCAGGACCAGACGACCCGTGACATCCTCTCGAAGGGCGACTTCGAGGCGCTGCTGGGCGGACACGGTATCTCCGAGGACTCCACGGTCGTCCTGTACGGTGACAACTCCAACTGGTTCGCGGCCTACACCTACTGGCAGTTCAAGTACTACGGCCACGACGACGTACGCCTGATGGACGGCGGCCGGGACTACTGGCTCGAGAACGACTACCCGCTCTCGACGGACGTCCCGGAGTTCCCCGCCGCCGACTACGATGCCTCCGGCCCCCGTGAGAGCATCCGCGCGTACCGCGAGGACGTCGAGAACGCCATCGAGCGTGGCGTTCCGCTGGTCGACGTGCGCTCGCCCGAGGAGTTCAGCGGCGAGATTCTCGCACCCCCGGGACTCCAGGAGACAGCCCAGCGCGGCGGCCACATCCCCGGCGCGAGAAACATCTCGTGGGCCGCCGTCACCAACGACGACGGCACGTTCAAGACCCGCGAGGAAATCGAGGAACTCTACGCCGACGAGGGCATCGACGGCGACAGCACGACCGTCGCCTACTGCCGCATCGGCGAGCGATCCTCGGTCGCCTGGTTCGCGCTCCACGAACTCCTCGGCTACGAGGACACCATCAACTACGACGGCTCGTGGACCGAGTGGGGCAACCTCGTCGGCGCTCCGGTGGAGAAAGGCGAGGCCGAGTGAGCGAACGAGGCCTCGTGGTGGAACGGCGAGCGGAGCGACGCCACGCGCGAGGCCGTAACGACCCGTCGACCGATTCGATTTTTCGTCCCCGACGCCGACCAGTCGCGACTCCCCGTCAGCGAACCACCCACCGACTCCGGGAACGCCGGCGTCGCACGTCGCCGGCCCCGGCGGTCCACCGGTCGAGCGGTTCGTCGATCACCGTCCCGACCGATCGGTCGCCGCCTCGGCCAGTGTCCGCGGACGGGTGGCACGCGTTGTGCCGTCCGACCCGGCTGGCGATGCATACAAACGGGGGCCTCTCGTACCGCGAGCCATGGACGGAACGACCCTCGTCGACGCGCTGACCGACGACCTGGAGACGGAGCTCTCCCGACTCGGCTCCTCGAAGTGGCTGTACGCACTGACCGACGGCGAGATGACCGGCACGGCCGTGCGGGCGGCGGCGGCCGCCGACGCCGCGGCGGCGGCCGACCGGTTCGAGTCGTGGGCGGCGGACGCCGACGACGAAGCGGCACCCCTCTTTTCGGATCTCGCCGCGACGGCCGCCGACCGACGCGAGACCGTCGACAGCGACACCGACCCGGCGCCCGAACCTGCCGACCGGCGGACCTACGAGACACTCGCCGGCCTCGACGGCGCCGCGTCCCGCCTCGGCGGCGCGCTGGGTCACTCCCTCGTCACGGATCGCACGGCCGGGCAGATGGTCGGCTTCTTCGTCGGCGACGCCGATCCCTCGACGGCCGGCACCTTCCGTGACCTCCGGAGCGCGGCCGCCGACGACCGGGACCGGATCGTCGACGCCCTCGACTCGCTCTGTGACGACGAGGAAGACTGGAACCGCGCTCGGCGCGCCGCGACGGCCGTCGTCGAAGCCGCCTACGAGGACTACGTCGAGACGCTCGAATCGATGGGCATCAAGCCGAAGAACGTCTGCTGATCGGCACGGCGGGCGGTCGGATCTCCACCCGAAGCGAGGGGGTTCGTGAACAGTTCACGGGGGCGTCGATCACACCCCGTCGAGCGTCTCACGGTACGCGGTGATCGCCTCCATCGCTTCCTCGACGTGGGCGGCTATCTCGTCGTCGGTCTCCGCCGCGAGTTCCCGGAGCGCGTTGGTGTGTCTGGCGAGGCGGCCGTGATCCGTCTCCGACTCCCGGGTCGCCAGCGTCGCCAGTTGCTCGGCCTGGTACTCGAGTCGAGTCTTCGCCTCGTCCGTGGCCAGGTCGGCGGCCGCGTCGAGTTCGTCGCTCGCACGCTTGAGTTGTGGTCGCGTCATACGCGGCGCTACGCCCCCGGGGGACAAGTTCCTTCCCCAGTTATATCCCCGCGCCGCGCGGACCGTCTCAGCATGGCGTCGTTCCCCCTCCCGGCCAGTACGTTGCTGGTGTTCGGCCTCGTCGTCGCCGCCCTCCTTCTCTTCGTCACCGAGCGCATCCCCAACGACACCACGGCGCTTGCGGTGCTCGTCTCGCTGGCCGTCCTCGAACCGTGGACGCAGGTCACGCCGGCCGAGGCCATCTCCGGGTTCGCTAGCCCCGCGACGCTCACCATCGTCGCGATGTACATGCTGAGCGAAGGGGTCCAGCGGACGGGGCTCGTCGGCCGTCTCGGCGCCGCGCTGGGCCGGGCGACCGGCGGCAACGAGCGACGGCTCCTCGGCGCGACGGTGGGGACGACGGGACTCGCCGCCAGCGTCGTCAACAACACGCCCGTCGTCGCGGTGTTCATTCCGATGATTACGGACCTCGCCGGACGGTACGGGCTCTCGCCGTCGAAGCTCCTCCTCCCGCTCTCCTACGCGGCCATGCTCGGCGGGACACTGACGCTCGTCGGGACCGCCACGAACATCCTCGCGAGCGATCTCTCCCGACAACTGCTCGGCCACCCGCTCTCGATGTTCGAGTTCACGAAACTCGGTCTCGTCATCTTCCTCGTCGGCGTCGTCTACCTGCTCACCGTCGGGCGATGGCTCACGCCCGCCCGCATCGACCCCGCCGCCGACCTCACCGAGGCGTTCGACCTGGAGAACCACCTCGTCCGCCTCGTCGTCCGCGAGTCCTCCCCGTTCGTCGACGTCCCCGTCGACGCGGCCGCCGACGAACTCGCGGCCGCCGGCTACGACCTGGATTTCCTGCAGATCGAACGCGACGGCGAGTCGTATCTGGCGACGACGAGCGACCAGCGACTCCGGACCGGTGACCTGCTCACCGTCCGCACCTCGCTCCAGACGGCCAACCGAGTCGCCGGCGAGTACGGTCTGCGCCACCGCCACCGCGACGAGGTGACCGAGGACGACCTGTCTGAGACGCCCCACCGGGGGATGCTCGCCGAAGTCGTCGTCCCGGACGACTCCCGGTTCGTGGGGAAGCGAATCGGGGAGTCGGCCCTCGACGAGCGGTTCGACACGACGGTGCTCGCCGTCCGTCGCGGCAACGAGGTGACGCGACGCGACCTCGACGACGTCGAACTCCGGGCCGGCGACACGCTCCTCCTCCAGACCACGGCCGGCGCCATCGCCTACCTCGCGGACCGGGACGAGGTGGTCGTCACCCACGAACCGGAAGATCCGGGGGACCTCGGCGAGGCGGCTCGCGTCGAGACATCGGGTGCGCCCCTCGATCCGCACGCGCCGGCTGCCGTCGCCATCCTGCTCGGCGTCGTCGTCGTGGCGGCGCTCGGCTGGCTCCCCATCGTCATCGCCGCGCTCGGCGGCGTCGTGGCGATGATCGTCACCGGTTGCCTGCGTCCGTCGGCCGCCTACGACGCCGTCAGCTGGAACGTCGTCTTCCTGCTCGCCGGACTCCTCCCGCTCGGCATCGCGATGCAACGCACCGGCGGCGACGCGCTGTTGGCGGGGGTGCTGGTCGCGAGCGACGCCGTCCTCCCGCTCGTCGGCGTCCTCGCCCTCGTCTACGTCGTCACAGCCTTGCTCGCGAACCTCATCACGCCCGTCGCGACGGTCGTGTTGATGATCCCCATCGCCGTCGACACCGCCGTCCGTCTCGGGGCAACCCCGCTCACCTTCCTGCTCGCCGTGATGTTCGCGGGGTCGACGGCGTTCATGACGCCCATCGGCTACCAGACGAACCTGATGGTCTACGGGCCCGGCGGCTACCGCTTCACCGACTACCTCCGTGTCGGCGGCCCGCTACAGCTCCTCGTCGCCGTCGTGACGACGCTCGGACTGGTCTTCTTCTGGGGGCTGTAGGTGCGGTCCGCGGGCGTGTGACCGCGGGGGACGGGGAACGAGCCACCCAAGCGAATCCGTCAAGTCCTTCGAGCGACCAGTACGACACATCGTGAGCGACGCGAACTCGGGTCCGCTCCAGCCGGACCGCCCCGACGCCGACCGCCCGTTCCGAGTCGAGGCCCCCTTCGATCCAGCGGGCGATCAGCCCGACGCCATCGAGGAACTCGTCGCCGGCTACGAGGCCGGCATGGACGAGCAGACGCTCCTCGGGGTTACCGGCTCCGGCAAGACGAACACGGTGTCGTGGCTGATCGAGGAACTCCAGCAGCCGACGCTGGTGATCGCCCACAACAAGACCCTCGCCGCACAGCTCTACGAGGAGTTCCGCAACCTCTTTCCCGACAACGCCGTCGAGTACTTCGTCTCCTACTACGACTACTACCAGCCCGAGGCCTACGTCGAGCAGACGGACACCTTCATCGACAAGGACGCCTCGATCAACGACGAAATCGACCGCCTGCGCCACTCCGCCACCCGCTCCCTACTGACCCGGAACGACGTGATCGTCGTCGCCTCCGTGTCGGCCATCTACGGCCTCGGCGACCCCGCGAACTACGTCGACATGGCCATGCGCCTCGAGGAGGGTCAGAAGATCGACCGCGACGACCTGCTCGCCCGCCTGGTCGACCTGAACTACGACCGCAACGACGTGGACTTCACGCAGGGCACCTTCCGGGTGCGCGGGGACACCGTCGAGGTGTTCCCCATGTACGGGCGCTACGCCGTCCGGGTGGAGTTCTGGGGCGACGAAATCGACCGTCTGACGAAACTCGATCCGCTCGAAGGCGAGGTGAAGAGCCGCGAACCCGCCGCCCTGATCCACCCCGCGGAGCACTACTCCATCCCGGAGGACCGACTCGAAGGCGCCATCACGGAGATAGAAGACCTGATGGCGGACCGCGTGCGCTACTTCGAGCGACAGGGCGACCTGGTCGCCGCGCAGCGAATCGAGGAGCGTACCACCTTCGACATCGAGATGCTGCGGGAGACTGGCTACTGCTCGGGCATCGAGAACTACTCCGTCCACCTCTCGGATCGTGACTCCGGGGAGGCGCCGTACACGCTGCTGGATTACTTCCCCGACGACTTCCTGACGGTCATCGACGAGTCCCACCAGACCCTCCCCCAGATCAAGGGGCAGTACGAGGGCGACAAGTCACGGAAGGACTCGCTGGTCGAGAACGGCTTTCGCCTCCCGACTGCCTACGACAATCGCCCGCTCACCTTCGAGGAGTTCACCGAGAAGACCAACCGGACGCTGTACGTCTCGGCGACGCCGAGCGAGTACGAACGTGAGCACTCCGAACAGGTGGTCGAACAGATCGTTCGGCCGACCTACCTCGTCGACCCCGCCGTCGAGGTGGCGGACGCGACGGGACAGGTCGAGGACCTCATGGACCGCATCGACGACCGGATTCGACGGGACGAGCGCGTCCTCGTGACGACGCTCACCAAGCGCATGGCCGAGGACCTCACCGAGTACCTCTCGGAGGCGGGCGTCGCCGTCGAGTACATGCACGACGAGACGGACACGCTGGAGCGTCACGAACTCATCCGTGGCCTGCGTCTCGGCGACTTCGACGTCCTCGTCGGCATCAACCTGCTCCGGGAGGGGTTGGACATCCCCGAGGTGTCGCTCGTCGCCATCCTCGACGCCGACCAGGAGGGCTTTCTCCGCTCGGAGACGACGCTCGTCCAGACCATGGGGCGTGCGGCCCGAAACGTCAACGGCGAAGTGGTGCTGTACGCCGACGAGGTGACGGATTCGATGCAGTCGGCCATCGACGAGACCCGTCGCCGTCGCCGCATCCAGCAGGCGTTCAACGAGGAACACGGCCACGAACCGACGACCATCGAGAAGGCGGTGGGCGAGACGAACCTCCCGGGAAGCGAGACGGACACCTCGGGCGTCACCGGCGACGCCCCCGAGAGCGAGGACGAAGCCCGCGCCCGGATCGAGGCACTGGAAGACCGGATGGCCGAGGCAGCCGACAATCTGGAGTTCGAACTCGCGGCGGACATCCGCGACCGGATCCGCGAACTCCGCGCCGAGTTCGAGTTCGAGGACGCCGACGACGGAATTGCCCCCGAAGTCGACACCGAATTCGGCCCGTGACGCTCCCTCCGGCGGCGTGGTAACCGTCACCAATGTTTATTACTGGCGGGACACGAGCGTACGGTCGTCACCGATGAGCCACGAAACTGATCCCTCCCGCCTCCGCGGGGACGGGCGACCGACCCCCGACGGCCCGGCGTCGCAGAGTCTCCTCGGCCGCTTCGAATCGTCTCTCGCCGAGTGGCCGCGGCGCTATATCGACATGCAGGTCGAAGCGCTCGACCCGAAGCGGTAACCGGCGGTGCGCGTCTTCTCCCGTCCACAGCAGTTGCCGTAGCGGCCGCTCAACCCAGGCCCGCCGCCATCAGGAACAGCGCCGTCGCGATGAGTCCGAACAGCATGGCGACGAACCGCTTGATCGTCCGGGTGCTGAGCGCGTTCGACACGTAGGGAGCGATCTGTCCGCCGGTCACCGTCGCGGGGACGGTGAACACGACCATGTTCCAGGGGGTGGAGGCGAGGCTGAGCGAGTGGCCGCCGACGAGGCCGCCGCCGAAGACGTGGACCACCGAGGCCAGAATCGCCGTCAGCGCGACCACGATGTGGTTCGTTCCGATGGCCACGCGCACGGGCACCTTGGTCCCGAGCATCGAGATGATGCCGAGTTCGCCGATTCCGAAGCCGGCGAGGCCCTGGAAGGTGCCGCCGATGCTGTAGTTGGCGGCCCGCCGCAGGTAGCCTCCCCGGGTGTAGGTGTAGTCGTCGCCGTCCCGGTCGACGCGGGTCACGGTCCCGTCGTCGGCCGTCTCGACACCCGCCGGTCCGAGTTTACCGTCGTCGTCGGGCAAGTCGACGCCCACCTCAGCCGTCCCGCCGTCCGCCGCGGCTTCGTCGCCGTTGCCGTGGTCGAGGTTGGTCCTGAACAGCAGGTAAGCGGCCGCCAGCAGGGCGAGTCCGAGTAGCGCGTGGAAGACGGGTTCGGGAATAACGAAGGAGAGCAACGCCCCGCCCACGACGAACGGAATCGACCCGCCGACGAGGGAAAGCGCCAGTCGGCGGTCGACGAGGCCGTACTGGACGAACGCCACCGACGAACTCGACAGCCCGAAGGCTTCGCTGATCAGCCCGACCTTCACGAGCGTCTCGGGTTCGAGCGGTTGGGCGAACAGGGGGAAGACGAAGATGAGGAAGGGGACGAAGAGCGCGGACCCGCTGATGCCGACGGTGTTTACGATGGTCGCGCCCAGCAGGAAGACGGGGAACAGCCACCAGAACTTCAGCCAGTAGTTCGCCCCCGGGTCGCCCGAGACGGGCGCCGTGAAGAATACGCCGACGACGAAGGCCACCGGCGCCGTGAAGACGAAGACGTGCTGATACTTCAGGAACCACTTCTGGATGCGGTTGGATGACGAGAGAGTCATCGGTTCGTGGATATCAGTGAGCCCGGGCCGTCGTCGCCGTTCGCCGGTGCGGGGACGACGCGGGGCCGAGATGTGGTCCGTCCGGACGATCACGCCGCGAGACGCCCGCCACCCGACGACGGGTCACGCCCATCCGCTCGGCCTCCCGTCCCCGACCGATCCGTTCGTACTGGTGTGCAACACGCCGTCGGCCGCGCTCCGACTCATTGTCGGCCCGGCCGTAGCGCAGTCGGTCTAAAAAGCCTTGAGATTCGCCGTCATCGCGTGCCCGACACTCGCCACCACGCTGGTTCCGATCCGCCGCGACTCCCGCCGAAGTACTTATCAACAGCTATCGGCGAGTTGACGATATGTCCGGACGAGCGGCGATAGTCCTCGGACTCGTGCTCGTCGTCTCGGTCGCTGGCGTCGTCGCCGCGGCGTCCCCGCACTCGACCGACGTGGTCTCACAGCAGGGTGGGGGCGGCGGGGGTGGCGGCACGCCGATGGGACCGAACGGTGGCGGGAGCGACGACGGGGGACGGACGACCAGTGGTCCGGGCGGCGGGGGTGGCGGCACGCCGATGGGGCCGGGCGGCGACGGCCACGCCAACGTGTCGGTCACTCACCACGGCCCCGGACACGCGTCGGTGCACGTCCGGAACGCCGCGGCCAACGGGACGGTTCGCGTCCGCTTCGGTCGGATGGCCGAGAGTCCGGAGACGGGAGTTCGCCTCCGCGAGATGGCCGTCACCGGTGGCGACGGTGACTTCCAGTTGACCGTCCGCACCGCCACGCAGGTCAGCGCCGGCGTGAACCGCTTCCCCGGCGTGCCGCCCTTCGGCTATCTCAACGTCACCCACACCGTACCGAACGCGAACGTCACCGACGTCTCGATGACCTTCGCTCTGAATCGGACGCGCCTCCGCGAGCGCAACGTCTCCGCGGAGAACGTCAGCCTCTATCGCTACCGGGCGACCAACCGCACTTGGCGACGCCTCCGGACGCAGGAACTCGAGCGCAACCGGACCCACGTCACCTACCGCGCCCAGTCGCCCGGACTCTCGGAGTTCGCCGTCGCCCCCGACGGTGCGGCGGCCGACGCGACGGCCACCGCGACACGGACACCCACCGCGACGCCGACGCCGACGCGGACCCCTCCCACGACGTCGACGCGGACCCCTCCCACGACGGCGACGCCGACGACCGAGGGTGGCGCCCCCGGATTCGGCCTCCTCGCGGGGCTGGTGGCCTTACTCGCCGTCGCCGCGCGTTCGCGGACCGCCTGAGGCGGCCCCCGCCACCACCCTTTTGTCTACGGCACGCCCACGGGTGTCCATGCATCGCGCCTCGCTCGACGTGGAGGATCTGCTCAAACTCGTCCTCGTCCTCGTTCTCGTCTGGCTCGTTCTCCAAATCGTCGGCGAGGTGTTCGACGTCTTCTTCGGCCTGCTCGGCTTCCTCCCGAACCTCCTCGGTCTCCTCGTCGTCGTTCTGATCGTCCTCTGGCTCCTCGACCGGATCTGAGGCCGTCGTGTACAGCCTCAACGTCCCCGTCCCGGGCGCCGTCGAGCGTCTCGCGGCGGATCTCCACCCGAAACTGACCGGGTTCGACCGCATCCGCGAGCGACACTCCCTGGTCTGTAAGCGATTCGACGCCGACGAGGCCGACGTCCACCACCTCCGGGACCGCCTCCGCAGGGCACTCTCGCCGACGCCCGCGTTCGAGGCACGGGTGACGGGCATCGACGCCTTCGAGAGGCCGACCCACGGTCCGGGACCGGTCGTCTACCTCTCCGTCGAGAGTCCGGGGCTCCGGGATCTTCACTCGCGGCTGGTCGAGACGTTCGGCGCCGTCCACGACGACCTAGAGGGACCGGCCTACGTCCCCCACGTCACCCTCGCACGCGACGGTCCCGCCGACGCCGTGGCCCGGCTTCGCTCGACCGATATCGACCCCATCACGTGGACCGTGTCGGAACTCGACCTCTGGAGTCGCGCCCGGCGCGAGACGGCGTGGACCGTTCCGCTCCCTCGCCCCTAGCGCTCGCGGACCCGCATCGGCATCCCGTCCACGGGATGCATCGTCAGCGATCCCCGGAGGTCGAACGGTTCGTCGCGGGCGTACTCGAGGCTGTACTCCCGGCCGACGACTGCGAGGATGAGTTTCGCTTCGAGCAGCGAGAACTGCTTGCCGATGCAGTGACGCGGCCCGCCGCCGAAGGGAAAGTGTGCGAAGCGGGGGCGGTCCGCCCGTCGCTCCCGCGTCCACCTGTCGGGGTCGAACCGGCCGGGGTCGTCCCACCACCGCGGAGAGCGGTGGACGGCCCACTGCGGGAGCATGATCGCCGCCCCCTCGGGGACGCGGTAGCCGTCGAGTTTCACGTCGACGACGGGTTCCCGGAACATGACGTAGACGGGCGGATACAGTCGCATCGTCTCCTGCAGGACCCGATCCAGCGTGGTCAGCTCGCGCGTGTCGGCGAACGTCGGCGGGCCGTCGAGGACCGAGTCGAGTTCCGCGTGAACCCGCCGCTCCGCCTCCGGATGCTGGGAGAGCAGGTAGAAGGCGTAGGTGAGCGTCAGCGCCGTCGTGTCGTGGCCCGCGAGCAGCATCGTCACCACCTCGTCGCGCAGTTGCTCGTCGGACTGTTCGCCGCGGTTCTGCGCCCGGAGGAGGATCGAGAGGAGGTCCATCGGCGGGTCCTCGTCGTCGACGCTACCCTCCGTGCCCCGGCGCTCGGCGACGATGTCCGCCACCACGTCCTCCAGCGTCCGGACGGCCGCCTCGTACGCTCGGTTCTCGCGGGTCGGCAGCCAGTCCGGCGTGACGAAGCGGATGGGGTTCGGTTCGAACCGCGCGCCGAGGGGTTCGAGGTTCTCCTGAATCGTCCGCACGCGCTCCTCCCCGAGGTCGACACCCAGCATGGCGTCGGCGATGATCTTCACCGTCAACCGCGCCATCTCGAGTTCGAGGTCGACGTCGTCGCCCGCGTTCCACTCCTCGACGGCCGCCGTCGCGTGGCGGGTCATCGTGTCCGCGATACCTGCGATCCGTGACATGTCGAACGCGGGGTTGGCGAGGGTTCGCTGCTCGCGCCACTGTTCTCCCTCGCTCAGGAGCAACCCGTCACCCAGGAGGCGACCGAGCGCGTCGTCCTGAAACTCGGGTTTTCGGTACTTTTCGTGGTCCCCGACGAGGATCCGCTCGATGTCCGACGGATTCGTCGCGATGTACGTCTCCAGTGGGCCGAGTTCCACCTCGACCACGTCACCGTAGGCCGATTCACACGCCGTCAGGAACTCGAAGGGGTCCCGGGCGTACTGTCTGCTGTTGCCGAAAATCGGCTCTCCACGGGGACCGGGGGGCCGTGACTGCTGACGCATCGGCAGGCGTTAGGCGGGGACCGGCATAAGGGCACGGCCCGGGTCGGCGCCCGAGCGAGGCGTCGGACTACGCCGCCGACTCCGCGACGATCCAGTAGTCGTAGGGCCGGTCCGTGTAGGGCGCTAGCGAGAGCGTCACCCGGTGGCGCCCGGCGGGCCGCCCGGTCACCACGTTGGCGCGCTTGCCGCTCGCGCCCCGAATGCCGGTCGCGGCCGTGCCGTTCCGGTACGTCGCCGTCACGTTGGTGACGAGCATCGCGTGGCCGGCATCGAACCGACCGGGAGCGGTGACCCGTCCGAGCGATTGCCCGTCGTCGAGGTCGGTCAGATCGAGGGTGACCGGCTCCGAGCGGTGGCAGTCGCCGCTCGGTGGGGCGATGGGCGTGATCGTCGGCTCGTACGGCCCGGTGTACGTCTCGCGCCAGCACGGTCCCACGTCTTCGGAGCGTTCGACGAACACCACCTGCAGCGTCACGTTCACCGAGCGGAAGTCGTCGGGTATCGTTCCGGCGCGGACGACGTACTCGACGCCGACGGGGGCCGGCGTCGCCGTCGCCGTCGCCGTCGCCGTCGGTTCCGGCGTCGTCGTCACCGTCGGTTCGGGGGTGTCGGTCGGCGACGCCTCGGGTGCCAGTCCGACGCAACCGGCGAGGATCAGCGAGAGGGCGACAACGAGGGTGGGGACGCCTCGTCGCATACGCCACCGACCGTCCTCGACCGAAAAATATTTTCTGGACGCCTCACGGTACCGGTGGGTCGCCGTCGTAGGCGTCGAGGTCCCCGAAGAAGTTCAGTGTCGCGAACTTCAGCTTCGCCGGTGCCACGTCGATGAGTTCGTCGCGCTCCTCCGGCGGGAACTCGTCGCGGACGCCGTACTTCCCCATGTCGCGCCCGGCGCGCGTGTAACGTTTGTCCAGCAGGACACGCACCCCGTAGTCGTCGGGCGAGCGGATCACCCGTCCGAGCGCCTGCCGGGTCTTGCGGATGGTCGGGATCTCGACGGCGTAGCGCCACCCTGCGTCCGTCAGATCGCCGTACGCCCGGTCGTAGGCGTCCTGGACCGCCTCCAGCCGTTTCGAGAGGTTCGGGTAGGGCACGCCGACGACGACGACGGTGCGGGCGTCGTCGCCGTCGAAGCTCACCCCTTCGCCGAGGGTCCCCCACAGCGACGTGAACAGGGTGGCCTCGTCGTCGGCGACGAACCGCTGGCGGAGGTCCTCCGTGGCCGTCCCCGCCTCGTCGAGGTAAGCGTCCCCGACGTCCAGCAGGTCGTAGTACCGCTCTGCCTCGCCGTAGGAGGGGAAAAACAGGAGGACGTTACCGGGCGTCATCCGGACGACGCCGTCGAGTGTCTCCGCCACCGTCGCCTGTGTCTCGGGGTCGTCGCGGTCGCTCGCGAACAGCGCCGGTCCCTCGACGGCGAACGTCCGCCGGCGTTCCTCGGGATACTCCAGTCCGTAGGCGAGCGTCACCGGATCCGGCAGGCCGAGGACGTCTCCGAGTACGTCGAACGGTCGGAGCGTCGCACTCATCAGTACGCTCGCGGCCACCTCGTCGAACAGTCCCTCGGTCACCTGCCGTGGGATCGCGGTGTACAACTCCGCCCGCCCGTACACTTCGTCGGTGCCCGCGTCGCGGCGCACCGCCGCCATCGGGTGCCGGCCCAGGCTCGTATCGTTGCCCATCCAGTCGGCGACGAACCCGGCCGCTTGGAGGGTCGCCGACTCCTTGCGGGTCGTCGTCTCGCCCCGGCGGTAGGCCTCCTCGTACTCCTCGTCCAGCGTCTCGCCGAGCTGCAACGCGAGGTCGATTTCGGTGTCGATGCCGCCGCCCTCGTAGGCGTCGAGGAAGGCGAGCGTGAGGTCGTCCCGCCGGTCGTCGTTGGCGATGTCGAGGTCGTGCCAGTTCTCACCGACCTGTTCTCGCTCTCCGAAGCCGAGGGCGCCGTCGACGGCCGTCTCCACCCCCGTCAGGAACGCCTCGATCACGTTCCTCGCCCGCCCGGCCCGCGAGTCGTCGGTCTCCTCCAGTTCCGCGAGCGCCCCCTCCAGCGTCCGCGCCGAGAGCGTCCGCGTCGCGTGCTCCCGTGCCGCCGACTCGACGTTGTGAGCCTCGTCGAAGACGGTGATCACTTCGCCGGGATCACGGCCCAGCCACCGGAAGAAGTGCTCGCGGATCGACGGATCGAGCAGATGGTGGTAGTTACAGACGGCGAGGTCGATGCCCTCCATCCCCTCCTTCAGGAGCTCGTAGCCACAGAGCCCCCGCTCGTCGGCGTAGGCGTAGATCTCCTCGGGCGTTCGCACGTCCTCGAACAGCCAGTCGTGGAACGCGTCGGTGTCCCGCGTGAGGTTCGCGCGGTAGTGTTCGCAGACGTTCGCCCCCTCCAGTTCCTCGATTTCCGCCTCCAACCCCTCCAGTTCGTCGAGGACGGCCGACCGCGCCTCGGCGGCCTCCTCGCCCCCGGCCCGCACGTCGTCGAGGAGGGCCTCGCTCCGTTCGGCGAGTTCCCGGCGATCCCGTTCGGCCTCGACCAGGGATCGGGTGGTCTCTTTCAGGCTGCGGCACTCCTCGTAGCCGACGTCGAGGTGGCACATCGAGGCCTTGCCCTTGAACACCACCGCCCGGATGGGTTCTTCCGCCGCGATGGCGCGGGCGTCCTCGACGAACTGGCGCATCTGCTGGTGGACGTTCGTCGTGATGACGACCGTTCGGTCCTCCGCTCGGGCGTGGGCGAGCGCCGGCACCAGCGCCGACAGGGTCTTGCCCGTCCCGGGTGCGCCCTCCATCAGCACGTCCTGGCCGCGAGCGAGCGAGTTGGCGATGCGGTCCATCGCCTCGCGCTGGTTCGGATACGGCGACTCGTACGGAAAGAACCGCTCGTGTCCCGCCGTGTCTGCCACGGCTCTGGGTTACGCGTCCCGGGATTAAAACCCTCGGTGGCGGTGCCGCGAGTCGGCGACGACACTACTGAAAGACGCCCAGCAGAGCGCCGTACAGGTCGTCGACGCCGTCGTAGCGGTCCGCCGGGTCGGTCGCCATCGCGCGGGCGAGCACGTCGTCGACGGCGGCCGGCACGCGGCGGTGACGACTCGGCGGTGCCGGCGACTTCTCGCGGATCGCCGTCTTCAGCGCCGTCGCGTCCGAGAAGGGTGCCGTGCCGGTCAGGAGTCGGTACGCGAACGCGCCCAGTTGGTAGACGTCCGTCGTCGCGGTCAGCTTGCCGTCCAGTTGTTCCGGCGCCGTGTACGGCGTCACGTGGTCGGCGTGGAGCGCTCGCGTGACTTTCCAGCGCAATCCCCACCCCGACAGCATCAGCCGTTTGGTTCCGTCCTCGGAGACGACACACACGTTCCCGGGTTCGACCCCGATCCCCGGCACGCCGTTGCCCCGGGCCACCTCCAGTCCGATGGCGATCTCCCGGCACACGCGTCGCTGCGTCCTGACCGACAACTCGTCGCCGTACGCAGTGAAATCTAGATCGCCCGTCCGGTATGCGACCCACGGAGACGGGCCGATCCCCGTGTCGAACACCGTCGTCACGTGCGCGCTGTCGCCGATCCGCTCCCAGTCCTCGACGCCTTCGGTGAAGGCGTCCACGGCGGCGCTGTGATCGCTGTACTCGGGTGACAGCGCCGCGATGGTCGCCGGTTCGCCGTCGGTCCACGTCGCCCGGTAGCGGTGGATCGGCCCCGACGTCGACTCGACGGTGACCTCGGTCAGATCCGACACGGAGGCAAAGAGCGCGCTCGCGGGAACCGACGACGGGGTCGTCGACCCGTCCTCGGTCGGCGCGTCGTCGTCCGCGTCGACGCCGTCGACCACGGGGTCGGTGGAGCGCCCGTCCGGAGGGGTCCGCTTCTCGAAGCGAACCCCGGACTTCGCCAGGGACTGCCGGACGAACCGGTGGTCGATTCGTTTCCGACGGCTCCCGTCGCGTGTGTAGACGTCGAGTCGTTTGAAGTCGAACCGGCGTTGCACCGCTCGGGCCTCTTCGAGGGCGGTTTCGAGTGTCGACGCGGTGACGAAGAGGTAGTGGCCCGCCGCCGGGACGACGGCCCACGCCTCCACCAGCGGATCGTACCGGAGTTCCAGTCGCTCGAACAGCGGATTCCAGTAGATGTTCCCGACGATGTCGTCGGCGTCCCACTTGAGCAGACAGGGGTGGTTCTCGTCGTCCATCCGCGCTTTCGCCCCGCGTATCGCGTCGATGCGGCGGTCGTAGGTCGCGTACGTCTCGCCGTCGCGGTGTCCACCCCGATACTCCTCGACGACCCACTCGTCCCACCGTTCGATGATCTCGATGGGTGACTGGGGGGAGAGCACATCGCCCGGACCGGCATCGGAGGCGACGCCGGGCCGCCGATCCGAGTTGGTCATCGGAATGTCAGTTACACTGTATCGTATAACACTGGTTGGTCGTATTATCAGACGCAATATCGTCGCGTTCGGAACCGTTCGCACACCCGATCGCCGGAGTGCGTACGATCTGGTGTGCAACGAGTTACAAAGCTACTATCGCCCGGACGGATCGACCGACTGGGCCGTCCCCCGCATCGACGGGAGTTTCCTCACAGCACGTCTTCGGTCACGACGTAGACGCCGCCGAGGACGGCGCCGTAGACGGCGTGCCACAGGAGCGACGGCGGCGCGAAGTTGGGGAACGGCGGCGACGCCGGGGACCCCACCGCGCTCAGCCAGAGGGGCATGAGCAACGCGGCGAGGACTACCCACGCCGCGACACCCCACGCGACGGCCACCCCGACGAGTTGCACCGGCCGCTCTACGTCCAGTACTCCGACCAGCACCGCGAAGACGACGCCGAGTACCGCCCCGTGGGAGACGTGGACGACCATCCCTACGCCCGGACTCGGCGGTGGAGCCAGCGTGTACAGCGAGGGAATCGCCACCGACAGCGTCGGCGGGTTCATCGCGAGGACGAGCGCACCCATCACCAGTGCGCCGCCGATACCGCCGAGGGCGCCGGCCCGCCAGTTACCGCTCGGGGTCCCCGTCTCGTGTGTGGATTCGGTCATCGTTGCCATGTCGCAAACGAGTTGCCAGGACGACATTTCTGTTCGGGAGTCGGACGTGGGCGGCGCACGCCATCCCAGGGTTCATATGGACCGTTTGGCCGACTCCGAATCGGTTTCGGGGTCGTGCAATAGAATCACACACCCGACCGGTCGGCCCTGTGGTGGCTTCCTGCCGCCCGTTCCTGTCTGCAACGATACGTTATCTATTAGTAATTTTCATGCGAACGACACCTATGTCGCTCGAAGAGCGGTACCTCGAAAACGAGTACTACACGGAGGCGGAACACGGCGAGTTCGATCTGTTCGACCTGGGGGACTTCGAACTGGCACGCGGGCGGACGATCCGCGACTGCAAACTCGCGTACAAAACCGTCGGCACACTGAACCAGTCGAAGGACAACGCCATCGTCTTCCCTCACATGTACTCCGGAACGCACCGGGACATGGAGATGTACGTGGGCGAGGACATGGCTATCGACCCCACGGAGTATTTCGTGATCATGCCCGACCAGCTCGGGAACGGGCTCTCCTCCTCACCGCACAACACGCCGCCCCACGAGGGAGGGATGGGCAACTTCCCCGAGGTCATGATCGAGGACGACATCCGGGCGCAACACCGCCTGGTCACCGAGGAGTTCGGCATCGAGGAACTGGAACTGGTGCTCGGGTGGTCGATGGGTGCCCAGCAGACCTACGAGTGGGCCGTTCGCTTCCCGGAGATGGTCAAACGCGCCGCCCCGATCGCGGGCACGGCGAAGGTGACGCCTCACGATCAGCTGTTCATCGACGCCCACATGGAGGCGATCCGGTCCGACCCCGCGTGGAACGACGGCTTCTACACCGACCCGCACGCGGTCGTCACGGGACTGCAACGCCACGCACAGATCTGGTCGGTGATGGGACTCTGTACCCAGTTCTACCACTACGACGAGCGCGCGTGGGAGCGGGCCGGCTTCGCGTCCGTCGAGGACATGCTGGCGAACTTCTGGGAGGACTGGTTCCTCCGGATGGACCCCAACAATCTCCTGACGATGGCGCACAAGTGGCGACACGGCGACGTCAGTCGAAACGCCGACGGTGACCTTGAGGAAGCCCTCGGTCGCATCGAAGCCAAGACGTTCGTGATGCCGTTCGAGGAGGACATGTTCTTCCCCGTCAGCGACTGCGCACACGAGGAGTCGATGATCCCCGACAGCGAACTGCGACCGATCCCCAGCCTCTGGGGCCACTTCACCATGTTCGGCGTCTTCGAGGAGGACAAGCAGGCCATCGACGACCACATCGGGGAGCTTCTGGAAACCCCGGCCTGACCCGGCGCCTACGCCAGCAGTTCGACGAGCAGACCGGCCTGGGCGTGCAGGCGGTTCTCGGCCTGTTGCCAGACCATCGCGCGGTCGCTCTCGACGACGTCGTCGGTGATTTCCTCGCCGCGGTGGGCGGGCAGACAGTGCATCACCGAGGCCGAACTCCCGGAGAGCAG
Organism: Haloplanus litoreus; assembly: GCF_045690335.1. Classification (GTDB taxonomy): domain Archaea; phylum Halobacteriota; class Halobacteria; order Halobacteriales; family Haloferacaceae; genus Haloplanus; species Haloplanus litoreus. The sequence goes on from NZ_CP147874.1 coordinate 671,832, forward strand.
GTCGGCGTTCACCTGGTAGCCCTCGAACGCGTCGAGTTTCTCCTCGCGTTCGTCCTCCTCGCCCATCGACACCCACACGTCGGTGTAGACCACGTCCGCGTCGGCGACGGCCTCGTGCGGGTCGTCGACGACGGTCGGCGCACGGCCGAGTTCGGCCGCGCGGTCCATCACCGCCTCGTCGACGCCGTAGGTCGGCGGCGTCGTCACGGTACACTCCAGGTCCGCGAGCGCCGCCCCGAGGACGAACGACTGGGCGACGTTGTTGCCGTCGCCCACCCACGCGACGGTCACGTCGTCGAAGCCGCCGAACGTCTCGCGGATGGTCAACAGATCCGCGAGCGTCTGGCAGGGGTGGGCGTCGTCGGTCAGTCCGTTGATGACCGGGACGTCGGCGTAGGTGGCCAGCTCCTCCACGTCCGCGTGGTCGAACAGGCGTGCCATGATGGCGTCGGCGTAGCCCGAGAGCGCCCGGGCGGTGTCTTTCACCGGTTCCCCGTGGCCGAGGTGGATGTCGTCCGGCCCGAGGAAGATGGCGTGCCCGCCGAGGCGGGTCATCGCCGTCTCGAAGGAGGTTCGGGTGCGCGTACTCGGCTTCTCGAACACCATCGCGAGCGTCTCCCGGGGCAGGTCGGTCCCGTCTTCGCCGGCCTTGATCGCCGCCGCACGGTCGAGCACCGTCTCCAGTTCGGCGGCCGTGAGGTCGTCCACGTCCAGCAAGTCGGTCGTCTCGACGCTCATACGTCCCCCTCCGTGAGGCGTTCGCAGACGTCGATCAGCACGTCGATAGCGCGGTCGTACTCCGAGAGGGGGAGGTGTTCGTCGGGAGCGTGATCCAGGTCGGAGTCGCCGGGACCGTAGGTGACCATCGGGCAGTCCCACGCCGACGCGAAGACGTTCATGTCGGCCGTCCCCGTCTTGCGGAGGAGGCGCGGGTCGCCGCCGGCATCGCGGATGGCCGCCCGGAACGCCCGCGCCACGGGCGTCCGCGGACTCTCCATCACCGGCGGCACCCGGTCGTACCAGTGGACGGTGCCGATGTCGAGTTGGCCGTCGGCTACCTCCCGCACGTCGTCGACGGTGTACTCGGGCGGGACGCGCAGCTGCACCTCCATCGTCGCCTCGACGGAGAGGCCGTCGACGCTGGTGCCGCCCTCGAACTCGACGGGCTTGCAGGTAACCCGCTCGAAGACGGGCAGGTACTCGTCGGGGTCGAACTCCCGCTCCACGCTTGCCCACCAGTCCATCGCGTCCTGAATCGCGTTGTTCTCCGGACGCGAGGTGTGTCCCGACTCGCTGGTGGCGACGTACGTCCCCGCCAGCAGGCCGCGGTAGCCGAGGGTGATCCCCGTCCAACCGCTCGGTTCGCCGTTGACGACGGCGCCGGGTTCCGCCCGGTCGCTCTCGACCACGTGACGTGCGCCTCGGGAGTCGACCTCCTCGCCGACGACGCCGAGGAAACTCGTCCCCGTCGCCACCGCGGCGACGGCCATCGCCGCCAGCGACCCCGTCGCGTCGACGCTCCCGCGACCCCACAGTTCGCGGCCGCCGTCGGTCTCTCGGATCTCGACCGGGATGTCGCCCGGCACCGTGTCGATGTGGGACGTCAGGAGGACGGCGTCGTCGGCCGGCGCGTGCACGTTGCCCACCTCGTCGATCCACACCTCGCGGTCGTTGGCCTCGAAGAAGTCGACCAGCAGTTGTGCCGCCTCCCCTTCCTCGCCCGAGGGCGAGGGAGTGGCGACGAGGTCGACGAGCAGTTCCTGGGCGTTGGTTAGCTCCGTCGCGGCCTCGCTCACCGTCATAGCACCGCCTCCATGGCCTCGACGACCCGGTCGGCGTGGCTCTCGTCGACGATCAGCGGCGGCAACAGGCGGAGGACCGTCCGCCCCGCCGGCAGCGCGAGGATGCCCTCCTCGAGCGCCAGGTCGCGCAACAGACGGTTCGACCCTCGCTTCACCTCGACGCCGATCATCAGTCCCCGACCCCTGACCTCGCGGATCGGGAGGTCGGCGCCCTCGATCGATTCCATCAGATACCTCCCCACGTCCGCGGCGTGGGTCGGGAGGTCCTCCTCGACGATGACGTCGAGGGTGGCGTTGGCGGCCGCACAGACTACCGGTCCGCCGCTGAACGTCGATCCGTGTTCGGGGTCGGCGTCGGCGATCCAGTCGGCACAGACCGTCGCGCCGAGGGGGAGACCGCTGGCGATGCCTTTCGCCGTCGTGAGGATGTCGGGGTCCACCTCCGAGCGCTCGCACGCCCAGAGCGTTCCGGTGCGACCGACGCCGGTCTGAATCTCGTCGAAGACCAGCGCCGCGCCGGCCTCCTCGGTCACCTCGCGCGCCCGACGCAGGTAGGTCGCGTCCGCGGGGTGGATGCCGCCCTCGCCCTGGATGGGTTCGAGGAAGACCGCGGCCGTCTCGTCGTCGACCGCCTCGGCGAGTTCCTCGCCGTCGCCGTAGGAGACGAACTCGATCCCGCCAGCGAGCGGTTCGAACGGCTTCTTGTACTTGTCCTTCCAGGTCATCGCGAGGGCGCCGAGCGTCCGGCCGTGGAACCCCCGGCGGGTGGCGACGATTTTCGACCGGCCGGTGGCGTTGCGGGCGAACTTCATCGCCGCCTCGTTGGCCTCCGTCCCGGAGTTACACAGCCAGACGTTGTCGAGGCCGGGCGGCGACACCGTGGCCAGTTTCTCGTACAGTTCCGTCCGTGCCTCGACGGGGTAGGACGCCTGCACGTACATGAGGTCCTCGACCTGTGATTTCACGGCGTCGACGACGCGCGGATGACAGTGGCCCACGGCGGCGACGGCGTAACTCGCGCCGAAGTCGAGGTACTCGGTCCCGTCGTCGGCGTAGAGGGTGGCCCCCTCGCCGCGTTCGATCCTGATCGGCTTCTCGGAAAAGACGAATCCGCTCATGTGTCCTCCAGTGCGCTCGCGTGAATGTGTGTTCCGCCGGTGCCGAGCGCACCCGTCACGGGCGCGTCGGCGTTGGCGTCGGCGACGACCACCTCGGACGCGCCCGTCTCCAGGGCCTCCGTCGCGGCCATCACCTTCTTCGTCATGAATCCCTCCGCGGCGTCGGTGAGCGCGTCGTACTCCGCGGGGGTGGTCACCGCCTCGATCAGCGTCGACGGATCGTCCGGGTCGGCGTAGACGCCCGCCACGTCCGTGAGGACGACCAGCGTGGCACCGAGGGCGCCCGCGACGGCCGCGGCCGCCCGGTCGGCGTCGGTGTTGACCGGGGTCCCGTCGTCCGCGAGCATCGGCGGCCCGGTGACGGGAACGTAGCCGTCTTCCAACAGCGTCTCTAGCAACTCGGCGTTCACCGACTCGATTTTCCCCGAGTGGTCGCCGCGCTTGATCTTCTTCTTGCCGTCCTCGACCACCCGCACCGCGGACTTTCGGGTACCCGTGATGAGGCCGCCGTCGACGCCCGAGAGGCCGACCGCGTCGACACCCGCCTCGCGGAACGCGGCGACGAGGTCGGTGTTCACCTTGCCCATCGCCATCGTGAACGCCTCCATCGTCGGCTCGTCGGTGAACCGCCCGACGACGCCGTCCGGCGTCTCGACGTACGTCGGGTCGATGCCGAGCCGATCCAGCAGGTCGTCGACGGCCGTCGACCCGCCGTGGACGACGACGACGGGTTCGCCCGACGCGACGAGAGTCGCGATATCCGCGACGGCGCCGGCCGGATCGACCGCCTTCGCGCCGCCGATCTTGACCACGACCGTCACGCGAGACACCTCCAGTGGCTCGCGTGACGCCGGAAGTCACAGCCCGCGGAGCGGTTCACTGCGGAGCCGTGACCCCACGAGCAGGAGTGCCTTCCTGAAATCATGCTACGGTGCCCCCACCGGGTGTAGCCCCTGGAACTCCAGGCCGGCCGTCTCCTCGATGCCGAGGGCGACGTTCGCGGCGTGGACCGCCTGTCCCGCCGATCCCTTCATCATGTTGTCGATGGCCGAGAACACGACCAAGCGTTTGTTCCCGGGATCGAGTTCGAACCCGACTTCGCCGTAGTTGGTGCCGGCGACCGCCTTCGGTTCGGGGTAACGGTAGACGCCGCCACCGCCGGCGACGGTGCGCATGAACGGTTCGTCCTCGTAGCTCTCGCGGTAGGTGCTCCAGAGGTCCTTCTTCGTCACCGGGCCGTCCGGGAAGACGTGACAGGTCGCGGCGGCGCCGCGGGTCATGTCCACCGCGTGGACGGTAAAGGACACCGAGCACCCGAGGAACTGCTCGATTTCCGCCTCGTGGCGGTGGCCCGTCGGGGCGTAGGGCCGGACGATGCCCGACCGCTCGGGATGTGAGGAGGCCGCGCCGCCGCCGGCACCGCCCTCCGACGAGCCGACTTTCACGTCGACGACCACCTGCTCGTCGCCGCTCAGGATCCCGGCGTCGAACAGGGGTTTCAGCCCCAGAATCGTCGCCGTCGCGTTGCACCCGCCCGAGGCGATCAGGTCGGCACCGGCGAGGTTGTCGCGGTTGAGTTCCGGGAGCGCGTACTCCGCGTCGGCGAGCAGGTCGGGGCGCTCGTGGCCGTCGTACCACTCGTCGTACTGTGCTTCGGTTCCCAGCCGGAAGTCCGCGCTCAGGTCGACCACCGTGTCGGCCGCCTCCCGGAAGGCGTCGATGCGCTCCATCGAGACGCCGTGGGGTGTCGCCGCGAACAGCACGTCCACGGGGTCGAGCTCCGTCGGCGAAGTAAAGCGGAGGTCCATCGCGCGGAGGTTGGGATGTTGGTGCCCCACCGTCTTGCGCTCGTAGCTCCGACTGGTCGCCTGCACCACCTCGAACTCGGGGTGGCCGTCGAGCAGGCGGAGGAGTTCGCCCCCGGTGAAGCCGCTGCCGCCGACGACGCTCGCGGTGTAGGTCATGCCGTCGCCTCCTGTCCCGCCTTCGTCTCCAGCCAGTCGACGATGGCCGCGGGCACGTCGAAGTCGACACACGAGTCCAGCGCCTTGAACTCGACCGTGTGGTTCACCTCGTGGACGGTGTACGAGTCGCCCGTCTCCATGAGGTCGACGCCGAGCAAGCCGCCGCCGACGGCGTCGGAGGCGCGTTCCACGAGTTCGGCCACTTCGTCGTCCACCTCGAACTGGTCGACTTCGCCGCCCTTCGCGGCGTTGGTCAGCCAGTGATCCGAACTGCGGGTCATCGCGGCGACGGGTTCGCCGTCCGTGGCGACGACGCGGATGTCACGCCCCGGCTTCTCGACGAACTCCTGGATGTAGAACACCTTGTGTTCGTAGTGGCCGAGCGTGGCCTTGTGCTCCAGAATCGCCTCGGCGGCGCTGCGGGAGTCGACTTTCGCCATCAGCCGTCCCCACGACCCGATCACCGGCTTGAGGACGCAGGGGTAGCCGAACGCCTCGATGGATTCGAGGGCGCTGTCGGTGGTGAAGGCGACGTCGGTGTTCGGCGTCGGCACGCCCGCGTCCTCCAGCACGAGGCTGTTTTTCACCTTGTCCGCACACAGCTCCGCGGTGTCGGCCGCGTTGATGACGGGCACGCCGTAGGCGTCGAGAAAGCGCGTGACGTAACGGCTTCGACTCGTCGCCAGACATCGATCGATGGCGATGTCGACGTCGTCGAACGCCGCGGGGGCCTCGCGGATGTTGAACCGCTCTTTCCGGACGTCGATTTTCGTCACCTCGTGGTCGCGGTCCCGGAGCTCCGAGAGCAGGAGCTTCTCGTCCCGCCTGATCCGCGAGTACAGCAGTCCGACGTGCATCACTCCTCGCTCCAGTCCGCGCCGTCAGTCACCGCTTCGTTTTCCTTGCCTTTCGCCTCGGCGAGCACCTTCGCCGCGAGCCGCTCCTGGAAGCCGTGGTACTTCGCGACGCCCGTCGCGTCGGCCTGCGTGATATCGCCGACGTCCTCCGTGTTGAAGGAGGCGAAGGACTCGTCGTACACCGCGTACTCGCTGTCGCGGCCGACCGGACGGGCTTGGCCGCCCTCGAACCGAATCGTCACCGTGCCGGTGACGCGGGTCTGTGTCGCGTCGATGAACCCCTCCAGGGCGTCCATCAGCGGCGCGTCGACCAGCCCCTCGTACCCCTTCTGGGACCACTCGTCGTCGACCAGTTTCTTGAAGTCGCGCTCCTCCTTCGTGAGCACCAGACTCTCCAGCGTCTCGTGGGCGTTCAGCAGCGTCGTCGCCGCCGGATGCTCGTAGTTCTCGCGCACCTTCAGGCCGAGCATCCGGTCTTCCATCATGTCCGTGCGCCCGACGCCGTACTCGCCGGCCACCTCGTTGAGGTGCTCGATGAGGGCGATGGGGGCCATCTCCTCGCCGTCGACGGCGACGGGGTAGCCGTTCTCGAACGTGAGTTCGATCTCCTCGGTGTCGCCGGACGGCGACCGCGTCCAGTCGTAGATCTCCTCGCTCGGCACATGACCCGGCCGTTCGAGGTCCCCGCCCTCGATGGAACGACTCCAGAGGTTCGTGTCGATGCTCCAGACGCCCTCGTTGCCGCCCTCGACGGGGAGGTTCTTCTCGGCGGCGTACTCGATTTCCCACTCGCGGGTGAGGCCGAGTTCGCGCACCGGCGCGATCACGTCGAGGTCGGAGGCGCGCCAGACCGCTTCGAAGCGCAACTGGTCGTTGCCCTTGCCCGTACAGCCGTGCGCGACGGCGTCACAGTCGTTCTCTTTCGCAACGTCGAGGATGGCCTCGGCGATGACCGGGCGCGCGAGCGCCGTCCCGAGCGGGTAGCCCTGGTACGTGGCGTTCGCCCGAACGGAGTCGAGACACTGCGACGCGAACTCCGCCTTGGCGTCGACGACGTAGTGTTCCAGATCCAGCGCCTCGGCCGTCTCCTCGGCTTCGGCGAACTCCGCCGCTGGCTGGCCGACGTCGACCGTGACGCCGACGACTTCGTCGTACCCCCACTCCTCTTCGAGGAGCGGGACGCATACTGTCGTGTCGAGTCCGCCGGAGAACGCGAGTGCCACACGTGTCATTATCGACGTATCCGCCCCTTAGAGACTTAAATTCTATGTTTTTATTATTGAAATGAAACGAGAAACTGGACGCTCGTGGAGCCGGTCGGTTGGTGATCGGGAGAACGGAACTGACGGGGGAGTGAAGTGATAGGTGGGCCTAACGGCCCAGTCGTCGCGGTCGACGGACTGCGAGGGTGGGGCGGACGAGTTCGGACGAGGCGGGTACCGTCCGGTCCATTGTCGAAACACAGCCCACGTCGATACAAATATCTTGCGAACGCCCCGCGAGACGCGCCGTCGCCGCGTCGGGGTCGGCACGCGGTGGCGACGGCCTACGCGGCGACGTGCAGGACGAGCCAGATGCCCAGACTGGCCACTGGCGGGATGGTGAGGTTGTCGTCGAGAACGTAGCCCCGGACGACGGGGGTGAAGCCGTCGGCGACGGTGGCGCCGGCTCCGCCGACAACGGCGGCGAGCAGTGCCGTCGGGAGCGACACGCTCCGCACCAACACGAGCGCCGCGAGCGAGAAACAGACCGCGAACATGGCCGCGAGGACGCCGGCGCGCTTGGCCCGGCCCGCCTCGTTCGAGCCGAGGAGGCCGCTCACTGGGTCGCCGATGGTGAGCATCAACATGCCGGGAACCGCGACGGGCGGGGCGAAGGCCCACGCGACGGTGGTCATGCTGAACATGTAGAGCGCGTAGCCGGCGACGTTGTCGCGTTCGTACTCCCGAGTGAGCGTCTCGTAGACGGTCCAGTCGAGGCCGATCAGGAGCCGGACCGCCTCCAGGACCGCGGCGACGACCGATCCGGCGACGAGGAGGTAGCCGAGCGTCCGCCACTCGACCAGTCCCAGCAGGTACAGCGCCGGGAAGCCGACGCCGCTGGCGTGGACGGCCCGTCGCCGGAGTTCGCTGGCCATCCTCAGGAACGCGTGACATCCGTCTCGACCCGTTCGTACGTCTCGAGGAGGCTCTCGAACGCGTCGTCGCCCGCGAGAATCGTCTCCAGTTGCGCCGCGAGCTCGTCGACCGGCATCCGCACCTGTGCGGTGCTGTCCCGGTCGCGGACCGTCACCGTCGCCGGACGTTCCTCGACGCTCTCGTGGTCGACGGTTACCGACAGCGGCGTCCCCACCTCGTCCTGTCGGCGGTAGCGCCGCCCGATGTTGCCGGAGTCGTCGTGGGCGACCGACAGCCCCGCCGACCGCAGGTCGGCGACCACGTCGTCGGCCAGATTCTCCAGCGCCTCGTCGCTCACCAGCGGGAAGACGGCCACGTCCGTCGGCGCCACTTCCGGCGACAGCGAGAGGTAGGTTCGCTCCTCGCCGTCGATCAGGTCCCGGTCGTAGCCGTGGGCGATCAGCGTGTAGACGGTGCGGTCGACGCCGAACGACGGTTCGACCACGTGTGGCGTGACGTGTTCGCCCGCCTCGGTCTGTTCCTCGATCCGGAAGTTCGCCACCTCGGCGTCGAGGGTCACGTCCTCGCCGCCGACCTCGACGGTGACCTCGTCGCCGTCGAAGGCGTCGGGGTCACGCGCCGCCAGGTCGCGCAGGGCGTCGGCCACGTCGCCGGCACTCCCGCCGAACTCCGGGCCGAGGACGCTCATGTCGGGGTCGACGACCGCCCGCTCGACGGTCCGTGGCTCGTCGTACTGCTCGAAGACGGTGAAGTCGTCGTCGCTGTGGTCGGCGTGTTTCGAGAGGTCGTAGTCGCCGCGGTAGGCGAAGCCGGCGATTTCGATCCAGTCGCCGACCGTCGGATCGTCGCTCACTGCGCCGCTCACTTCGCTCTCGGCGTCCCAACAGTCCGCGGCGTAGTGGGCGCGTTCGCCCGGCAGGTGCTGGCGGAAGCGAAACCGGTCGCCGTCGACGCCGATCCGGTCGTACCACTCCCGGGCGACGCCGAGGTAGTAGGCCACCCAGTCGCTCGCGACGATGCCCTCCGCGACCGCTTCGGCGACCGTCGCCTCCACGTACTCGCCGTCGGGTGCCTCCTGTTCGGCCGCGGGGTAGAGGCGGAGGGACACGTCGGCAACCCGGTCGAGCGGTGGGTCGTCGTCGTCCGGATCGACGAACTGCTCCAGTTCCGCCTGCGTGAACTCCCGAGTGCGAACGATGCCCTTCCGGGGACTGATCTCGTTACGGTAGGCGCGACCGACCTGTGTGATCCCGAACGGGAGTTTGTTGCGAGCGTACTCCTTCAGGCGCGGGAACTCGACGAAGATACCCTGTGCCGTCTCGGGACGGAGGTAGCCCGGGTGCCCGGAGCCGGGACCGATCGACGTCTCGAACATGAGGTTGAACTCCTCGATCGAGCGGCCGGCGAGGGGGGCGCCACAGGACGGACAGGCGATTTCGTACTCCGCGACCAGTTCCTCCACCTCGGGGATCGGCAGACTCTCGGCCTCCTCGACGTCCGTCGCGTCCTCGACCAGGTGGTCGGCGCGGTGGCTCTCGCCGCACTCGCCGCACTCGACCAGCATGTCGTCGAAGCCGTCGAGGTGACCGGAGGCCTCGAAGACGGCCTCGGGGGCGATGGTCGGCGCCTCGATTTCGTCGTTGCCCTCGCGGACCGTGAAGCGGTCGCGCCACGCCGCCTCGACGTTGCGCTTGAGCGCGGCCCCCTCGGGACCGAAGGTGTAGAACCCGGCGACGCCGCCGTAGGCCTCGTTCGCGCCGAAGAAGAACCCGCGCCGCTTCGCGAGTTCGGTGATGGCGCGCGCGTCGCTCATACACCCTCCAGCAGATCCACGTCCCGGACGATACCCGTGAGCGATCCGCCGTTGACGAGGGGCACCTGTTCGATGTCGTTCGAGAGGAGGAGTCGCGCGACCTCCTTGGCGGTCTTGCGGCCCGAGACGGTCACTAGATCGTCGGTCATGAAGGTTCCGACGGGTTCGCGCGGAATCTCGACGTTCCGGGTGGGGTAGTAGCGGTTCCCGACGGCCTTGATCCCCTCCCACATCCACTCGTCGTCCTGGTTGGCGATGCTCTCGCCGGTGTCGTCCTCGCCCTCGACGACGCGGGCGACGTCGATGATGTCCACCTCGGTGAGCATCCCCGTCATCTCGCCGTCGTCGTCGAGGACCACCGCGTACGGGACGTTCGCGTAGTAGATCTCGCGTTCGGCGACGGTCAACGGCGTCTCGTGGTAGACGGTGTTCACGTCACGGCTCGCGAGCGTGTCGACCGGCGTCTCGCCGTCGACGTCGCCACGGGCGATTGCCCGGACCACGTCGGTGACGGTGAGCATGCCGTCGAGACTATCACCGTCGACGACCGGAATACGGCGGGCCGCCTGTGCGACCATCATGTGGGCCACCTCCACGAGGTCGGCGTCGGCCGTCGTCGTCGGCACCTCGCGCATCAACAGTGCGAGCTGGTCCTCGTCGGGGTTCTCGATGAGGTCGTCCCGCGAGACCAGTCCGCGGTACGCTTCGCCGTCGTCCGTCGGCTTGACGACGGGGATCGACGAGAAGCCCCGCTCCTGCAGATATTCGAGGGCGTCGTCCCGGGTTCCCGGGAGGTCGACCGTCACGACGTCCGCGCGGGGCGTCATCGCGTCGGCTACTTGCATGCCTCCCGTTCCGCCGCCCACCCTCTAATACTCTGCGAACGCCGAGCCGCGGTCACGGTGCCTACGCGACCGACCCCGACCGTCGTACCACTCCACCTCTGTTGTCATATCGACGTATTTATATGAGGTTGTTACATTGTACCATACATGGCGCCCGACGTGACGACAGCAGGGGGGAAGGGTTCGGATGTCATGGCCTCCGTCGACGAGGGGGCGGGACTTCCGGAGTTCGTCATCGCCGACATCTCCCGCGACGACGCGTGGGTCTCCATCCAGCTTACCGACGCCCCGGGGCTCGACGACTGGCGATAGCGGCACGGTATCGGTCCTGGGGCTCGGTTGCCGTCGTTCGGGAGCGATCGGGCCGTCCCTTCGACCGGATCCCCGGGCTTTATTCGCTCCACTCACGCACGGAGAGACATGTCGCGCGACGCCCCCGGGAACGTCCTCTTCGTCGTCATGGACACGGTTCGGGCGGACCACCTGACGCCCTACGGCTACGACCGACCGACGACGCCCGGTCTGGCCGAGTTCGCATCCGAGGCCACCGTCTTCGAGGAGGCGGTGGCCCCGGCGCCCTGGACCCTCCCCGTTCACGCCTCCCTCTTCACCGGTCTCTACCCCAGCCAACACGGCGCCGATCAGGAGAACCCCTATCTGGAGGGCGCCACCACCCTCGCCGAGACGCTCTCGTCGGCCGGCTACGACACCGCCTGTTACTCCTCGAACGCCTGGATCACCCCCTACACCCACCTCACCGACGGCTTCGACCACCAGGACAACTTCTTCGAGGTGATGCCGGGCGACCTGCTCTCCGGCCCCCTCGCTCGCGCGTGGAAGACGATGAACGACAGCGACCGTCTTCGAACCCTTGCGGACAAACTCGTCTCCCTCGGCAACGTCGCCCACGAGTACTTCGCGGGCGGCGAGGGGGCCGACTCGAAGACGCCCGCCGTCGTCGACCGCACGATGGAGTTCGTCGAGGACTCCGAGGACTGGTTCGCGTTCGTCAACCTGATGGACGCCCACCTCCCGTACCACCCGCCGGACGAGTTCGCCGAGGAGTTCGCCCCCGGCGTCGACTCCACTGCCGTCTGCCAGAACTCCAAGGAGTACAACGCGGGCGCCCGCGACATCGACGACGAGGAGTGGGCCGACATCCGGAACCTGTACGACGCCGAAATCGCCCACATCGACGCCCAACTCACGCGCCTGTTCGACTGGCTCAGGGCCGAGGGAGAGTGGGACGACACCACCGTCGTCGTCTGCGCTGACCACGGCGAACTCCACGGGGAACACGACCTCTACGGCCACGAGTTCTGCCTCTACGACCCGCTGGTGAACGTACCGCTGATGATCAAACACCCCGACCTGACCGCCGACCGCCGGACGGACACCGTCGAACTCGTCGACCTGTATCACACCGTCCTCGACGCTCTCGACACTCATGGGGGCGATCCGGCCGCCCCCGGCGAGACGGCCGTGGCCTGCGACCCGACGCGCTCCCTCCTCGCCGACGACTACCGTGCCTTCGACGCCGTGGCCGACCCCGACCCCGGGCAGGCGGCCGCTCCTCGGGGCGGTGTCGGCTTCGTCGAGTACTCTCGGCCCGTGGTCGAACTCAAGCAACTGGAGGAGAAGGCGTCGGCCGCCGGTATCGACCTCCCCGAGGATTCCCGCTTCTACGCCCGGATGCGGGCCGCCCGCCGTCCCGACGCGAAGTACGTCCGCGTCGACCGGATCGACGACGAGGCCTACCGCCTCGATACCGATCCGAGAGAGACGGCGAACGTGGCAGCCGACCTGGACGACCACTCCGGGATCCGCGAGGTCGAACGCGCCCTCACCGTTTTCGAGTCGGAGGTGGGCGGCGCCTGGACCGGCGCTGCCGACGCCGACGTGACCGACGACGCCGTCGCCGACATGGACGACGAGGCTCGTGAGCGGTTGCGGGACCTGGGGTATCTGGAGTAGCGGACGGTTTTTTTCTCTCGGCCCCCAAGGGCGGGATATGGAACCGAACGTCGGTGGCAACGACCGCACGGTCCGGCTGGCTCTCGGCGCCCTCGCCGTGCTGTCGACGGTCGCCGTCGTCGTCTACGGCGGCGGTCTGACCGGTCCACTCCAGACCGTCGTCGCGGGCGCGATGCTCGTCTTCGCGGCCGTGATGTTCGTCACCGCCAGCGTCCGTCGCTGTCCGATCAACGCCCTCCTCGGCCGGGACACCCGTCGCCGGCTGTAACCTCGGACGGACCCTTGGCAGTCAGTTCCGGCCGGGAAACGGGTACAAGAATCCGTATCAGTCGTCCGCCTCGGTGAGGTGGTGCACTGCCTCGCTCGCCGCGTCGCTCACCGCCGGGTCCGGATCCAGTCGGAGGTCACGGAGGCGGGATTCGGCGTCGGTGTCGCGGAGCAACGCCGGCCGCTCGGCCGCGACCTCCGCCAGTCCACGGGCCGCGTCCGCGACCGACTCCGCGTCGTCGAGTTGCTCGACGAGCGTCGACACGTCGGCGGCGTCCACGTCCGCTATCGACGCCACACCCAGGTGGTCCGTCACGTCGAACGCCGGTTCCGGGTCCGGCGTCGAGTCCGCGTCCGGTGGCGCGGTCGATTCGTCGACCCCTTCGTCGGCCCGCGGCCGCGCCGTCGGGTCGGTGTTGCCCGTCCCGGTCGGCCGATCGGTCGGCTCCGGCGACCCCGTCGCCCCGACGGAGCCGCGTGGCTCGGCGTCGCGGTCGGCCGGTCCCTCGACGTGACCGCGCGGGTCGGCGCTCGGAGTGCCGGCCGCCGGTTCGCCGGGACCGGCGCCACCGGTCACGGTTTCCCTACTGGCGTCCGTCTCCCCGGACTCGGCCGGCGACCCCGTCCTCCCGGTCGCCGCCGTTGTCGCCCCGTCGTCCGTCTCGATTTCGGTGACGTTGCTGATGGCCATGGCGAGACCGAGGACGGCCAGAACCAGGACCGTCCCGGCGAAGGGGACGGGAAGCGGGAGGGAGAGCGGGAACGGGAGCGAGGCGGGGACCGGGAGCCGGTTCGTGGCGGCTCCGAGGCCGAGGCTGCGTGGCTGTCCGGGGTCCTCCGCCGCGTCCACCTCGGCGGCGGTCGTCGTCGTTACCGGCGTCGACGGGGCGACGGTGGTGGTCTCGGCGGGCGTCGACTCCGCCGCCGTCACCGTCTCTTGGCCCCCTCCGGTGGCCAGCGTCAGCGTCTCCTCGTGTTCCCGGCCGTCGGCGTCGACGGCACGGACGACCACAGTCGTCTCCCCGTCGGCACTGCCGAGGCGGGCGCTGACGGGGACCCGATCCGTCGCCTCGCCCTCGTAGACGGTGGCCGTCGAGACCGTCGAGCCGTCCGGTCCCACCGTCTCGGCGACGACGCGTGTGACCTGCCCCTCCGAGACCAGCCCAGCGACGGCGACGGCCTCGCCGTCGACGCGTGTCGCCTCGCGGTCGATGCTGATCGTCGGTACCAGATGCCCTCGGTAGTCGAGGGGGACCGACCACTCTCGGGTGTTCCCGGCCACGTCGGTGGCGACGAGCGTTATCTCCTCCGTCTCGTCGGTGACTCGGGTGGTGAACTCGAAGTCGGCCGAGACTCGCTCCCGGTTCGGCTCCTTCGACGTCTCGGTCAATACGGACTTCTCCCCGCTCGCGGCCCGGACGCTGAGCGACTTCACCTTGACGTTGTCGTCGACGACGCCCGCGACGTCGAGCGTGTTCCCGCGTCGCTCGAAGCGGTCGAGGCTGATCGACGGCCGCGTCCCGTCGACCACCTCGACGGTGAAGTCGTGGGTGCTGCGCTGTCCGTGGACGTCGATCACCTCCACGCGCATCTCGTTCTCGCCCAGGCCGAACAGCAGGGGTCGCGAGAAGTTCTCCCCCGGGTCATCGATGCGGTAGGTCGTCCGGTCACGGCGGCTCTGCCCGGCGAACGTCCACTCGTAGTTGCGCTCGATCCGCACCATCTCGACGCCGCTCTGATCGAACAGCTCACCCGCAATCGTCGTGTCGGCCTCCTCTATCGTCACCGTCCCAGTCGGTCCCGTGCGTTCGGTGGTGAACGGCGAGGTGTAACTCACGCGCGGCCCGTCGGAGTCCTTCCGAACCGTCATCGTCCGCCGAGTCGTGCCCGATCCCTCCGCGACGACCGTCATCTCGTGTTCGCCGTCGTCGAGGTCGAGGTCGACGGTGTCGGAGAACGACTCCGCGCCCGGCTGGTAGCTCCGGCGCGTCTCGCCGTCGATCCTGAGCTCCACCGATTCGATGGTCCCGTCGCCGGACGCCTCGATGCCGATCAGCGGATCGTCGGTGATCGTGACCGTTTCCCCGTCCGCTACCGTCGATCCGTCTACCGTCACGCTGAGACTCGGTGCGGCCGCCACCGCCGGTGCGACCCCCGACACGACGACCAGTGCGATCACTGCCGCTACGACGCGTCCCCGTGTGCGTCTCCCCATATCATACGGGTGTAGAACCGACTACACTAAGTGTTCCGGACGGGGAAATCCGTCGACACCTCGACGATTCCGGTGCTCGTTCTCCGCCCAGTAGTAGCGGCCTGCCCGGGTGCCCCGCAGTCCGGACGCGCCTCGACGTTCGGGGACGGCCGGCCCAACCGTGGCCGGCGAACAGTCCTAACAATTTTAACACTTCTCTCCGATGTCTCAATCGACTCCATGGACGACATCGGGGGGAGCGAGTGCCGAGGGACGTCGGTCGACGCGGTCGGGGAGGGTCCCGTCGCGGCCCGTCACTGGCCAGTACGGTGGGTCCGATCCCGGCTCCCCGTCCGTTCGGGCCGGCTCGCCGCCGTTTCCCTCCTCGTCCTCCTGGTCTCGACGGCCGGCTGTGCCGGATTGGCTGCGGACGGGGACGGGAACGGGACCGCCGGGGGAGCGAGCGGAGCGACGGTCGAGGCGTCTCCGGTCACGCCGACGCCCGGGACGCCCAGTTACGACGACGACGGACTTCCCGCGGAGCGCGAGCGACTCCTCGGAACGGACCCCACGGTCGCGGACACCGACGGTGATGGACTCGACGACCACTCCGAGGTGACGAGGGGAACCGACCCGCTGGTCGCGGACACCGACGGCGACGGGGTGACCGACGGCCGCGAGGTCGAGTACGGACTCGATCCCATCCTCGCGGATACGGACGGGGACGGCCTCGACGACGGGACCGAACTGGCCGGCGAGACCGATCCGCTGGTCGCGGACACCGACGACGACGGCGCCCTCGACGGCGCCGAAGTGGAGGCGGGGACGAACCCCGTCCTCGCGGACACGGACGGGGACGGCCTCGACGACGGGACCGAACTGGCCGGCGAGACCGACCCGCTGGTCGCGGACACCGACGACGACGGCGCCCTCGACGGCGCCGAAGTGGAGGCGGGGACGAACCCCGTCCTCGCGGACACGGACGGGGACGGCCTCGACGACGGGACCGAACTGGCCGGCGAGACCGATCCGCTGGCCGCGGACACCGACGACGACGCCCTCGACGACGCCCGCGAACTCTCCGTCGGGACCGATCCGACCGACCCGGACACCGACGGCGATTCGTTGCTCGACGGGTGGGAGGTGCGCGGGCATGCACCCGAGAACGTCACCCTCCCCGGAGCGAACCCGCTCCGCAAGGACCTCTACGTGATGGTATCACGCACCAAGTCGGCCTGGGCGATGCGGGAGAGCGACCGGACCTACATCAGGGGGGCGTTCGATCGGATGAACGTCGAGAACCCGGACGGGACGACGGGAATCTCCGTCCACTTCGTCGCCGGCGAGCGGTTGTCGATCGATCGGTCGTTCCGCACCAACGGCTCGGCCCGACGAGCCCTCAGACGAAATTCGACCGCCGCGGTCGTGGGACCGCGTGCGGACGTCTACCACCACGTGATCCTCATGCGACTCGACGACCGAAACAACGTCTTCGACGGCTACGCGACGACCCCCGGACGAACGGTGCTGGTCGACGAGGACGAACGGGACTTCCGGGGCGGAACGCTGCCGTATCGCGACCGACTCATCGTCCGTGGCCTCCTCCAGAACGTCGCCGGCCGTCCCGCCCCCGAGCACCGGCACCGCGGAGACGCCCGATTCACCAAGACCGGCTGGACGGCCTACCGACCGAACGACGTCGTGGTCCACGAGTACCTTCCACGGCATCTCGCCACCAAACTCGAGCGTGAAGGCTTTGCCACGTCGCCGGCCACGGACTGAGCCGCCGCCGTGGGGCCGGCCTGCGCCCCTCGCCGTCGGGAGCGTCGCGGCGACCACTCCGCGAGCACGCGCGCCGGTACGTTCAAACCGTAGCGTACCCATGTTGACATGTATGGCCGTCACGAAACGCCGCCGGTTCGTTCACGCGCAACTGGCGTGGATGCTGGCGACGGCACTCGTGTTAGCCCTCCTCGATTCACTCGCGTACGAGCCGTTTTTCGTCGTCTCGTTCGCCGGCTTCCTGATCGTGGCCGAACTGACTACCCCCGTTCGGGTCACTCCCGCCTGGCGGCAGCGGCTCCGCTGGCTCGTTCTCCTCGGACTTGCCGGCTTCGCCTACGTCGTCGCCGAACGCGCTCTGGGCGTCCTCCCAACCGGAGTGTCCTGATGGTTCTCCCGTCACACTTCCCCGGTCGCCTGGCCGTGGCACTCGCCGTCGTCCTGGTCGTCGCCGGTCTCTGGGGGGCGTCCACGTCGGACCCCGCGTTCGGTGCCTACAACCCGGGCTGGGACGGCACGTCGAACTTGCACGAAGAAGCCAGAGCGGCCGCGGCGTCGTCCGTCGTCGCGACACGGACGGCCGCCTACGACGGCGTCGTCCCGGGTCGTACGGTCGCGCTCGTCCTCTCGCCCGACGAGGCGTACGCCGAGGCGGACGCGGCTCGACTCCGACGGTTCGTCCGGGCGGGCGGCACGCTGGTCGTGGCGGAGGACTTCGGCCCGCACTCGAACTCGCTGCTCCGACGACTCGGCGCCGAGACGCGCGTCGACGGGCGGCTAGTCCGCGACGAGCGCCACTACTACCGCTCGCCGAGCGTTCCGGTCGCGACTGGCGTCGCCCCGTCACGACTCACCGAGGACGTCGACAGCCTCACGCTCAACCACGGTACCGTCCTCGACCCGCACGGCTCGCGGGTCGTCGTCGAGACGTCCCCGTTCGCCTACCTCGACGACGACGGGGACGCGTCGCTCGACAGCGGGGAGTCGATGCGGCGCTATCCCGTCGTCACCGCCGAACGACTCGGCGAGGGGCAAGTGGTGGTCGTCGCCGATCCGAGCCTGTTCATCAACGCGATGATCGAACGGGATGGGAACCGACGCTTCACCCGTGGCCTCTTCGCCGGACGGGAAACGGTCCTGTTCGATCACTCACACACGAGCGGCGTCCCGCCGCTGATCGGCGCGGCGCTCGCACTCCAGCGAAGTCCCGCGCTTCAGGGCCTCCTCGGATCCCTCCTGCTCGGAATCGTCCTCCTCCTGAGTGCCCGACTCCCGCCGATCCGCTCGCGTCGGCGCGGTACGCCCGGCACGGTTCTATCCCCGGATCGGGGACTGTTCCGCCGTCGGTCCGCCCGTCGACGCCCCGCCCGAGTGCTCGGACGTCTGGTTCGACGCGTGACAGGAGTTATGATGGATGAGAAACAAAAGCGGAGTGGAACCACTAATGACGAACGAGGAGGAGACGGCGGCTGAACCCGCCGCGCTGTTCGACGAAATTCGCGACGAAGCCGGCCGCGTCCTCGTGGGCAATCGGGAGATCCTCGAAGGGCTGTCGATTGCCCTGCTCTCCCGTGGACACGTTCTACTGGAGGGTATTCCGGGCGTGGCCAAGACGACGATCGCCACGCTCTTTGCCAGGACGCTTGGTCTCGATCACCGGCGGATCCAGATGACGCCGGATCTTCTGCCGGCGGACGTCACCGGCTCCCGTATCTATCGTGCCCGGACCGGCGATTTCGACTTACAGCGCGGACCGATCTTCTCGAACATCGTCGTCGTCGACGAGATCAACCGTGCGACGCCGAAGACCCAGAGTGCGCTCCTCGAAGCGATGCAGGAGGGCCAGGTGACCATCGAGGGCGAGACACACGACCTGCCGACGCCGTTCATGGTCGTCGCGACCCAGAACCCCATCGAGATGGAGGGGACCTTCACCCTGCCCGAAGCACAGCGTGACCGCTTTCTGAGCAAACTCCGGGTCGACGTTCCGGACCGCGCCCTCGAAACCCAACTCCTCGATGCGTTCGACGAACATCCCGAACGGGGACCGGACACCGTCGACCCCGTCGTCGCTCCCGACGCCATCGTCGCGGCACGCCGAACGGTCGACGACGTGTTCTTGCAGTCGTCGGTCCGGGACTACATCCTCGACATCGTCGAGGGGACGCGTACGAGTTCCGACGTCGTCTACGGTGCCTCCCCGCGAGCGGCTATCTCGTTGCTCCGAGCCTCGAAGGCTCGGGCGGCGATCCGTGGCCGATCCTACGTCATTCCGGACGATCCGAAGGCGCTGGCCGAACGGGTGCTGGCCCACCGTCTCGTCCTGTCGACGGACGCGGAACTGAGCGACGTCGCTCCACGAACGGTCGTCCGGGACGTCCTCAACGGCGTAACACCTCCCGACGTGAACGACGGTGCGGGACCGACCGCCGACGTGCGCGACGGCACGGAATCGACCGCCGTCGGCGACGGTGCCGGCTCCCTCGACGACATCGACTGATTCGGACCGTGATCCCGATCCGACCGATCCGTTTCGGCGTCGCCGCGGGGGATCGATGAGTCGCAAGCATCCAGCCGTTGCGCTCACGGTCGCCCTGCTCTTGCTCGCGGGACCCGTCGTGACGACGACGACGGCGGACGCCTCGTCATCGACGCCCCCGGTCGATGGAGCTGTCCCCTCCCACTCCGCCCAGCACACGCCGACGAACAACTCGACCGTCGTCCACGAGAATCCGGCCGAGACCGGTGGTCGCGGTAACCTCACCGCGACCCGTGGCTGGTTCGTCGATCGGATCGAGGCGGCACTCGTCGACTGTGCGCGGCGGGCCACCCCCGCGGGTAACGGCACCTGCGCCGCGCTCGGTGCGCAGGGGGAGTTCACCTCCCTCGCCACGCGTTACCGCGACGTCGCCCGGCGGACCGACGACCCGGGCGACGACGCCGCAGCCCGGATACTGAACCGGACGGCCGCCCACCAGCTCGCCTTCACTCGTTCAGTCGTGCGGTATCGGTCGACGCTCGCGGCGTACCGCGAGGCGCGCCGGCAGGGTGAATCCCGCCGGGCGAGGGCGCTTGCCCGCCGCGTCTCCACCCAGGGCGACCGCGTCTCGTCGGCAGGGCGCCGGCTCTCGGCCGACTTCGCGCACGTCACCAGCAACAGTACGATCAACCTCACCAGGGCACGGGAGATCACGTCCGAGGTGACCGGAAACGTCTCCGCGACGACCGGCAGGATTCGAACCACGGAGTTCCGACCGCCGCGACTGAATCTCTCGTCGACCGGGGCGCGCGTCTCCTTCGCCGACCCGGCCACCCTCCGCGGGCAACTGCGGGCGTCCAACGAGACGCCGCTTGCCGGGCGCACGGTGACGATCCGGACGCCGGAGACGACGATCCGGACCGAGACGAACGCGTCCGGTAGCTTCACCGCCACCTACCGGCCGACGACGGTCCCGACCGGGAACGCGACGGTCGTCGCAGAGTACCGCCCCCGAAACGACTCCCCGTTCAGCGGCATCGAGGCTCGAACGACCCTCTCGGTCGGCGAAACCGAGGGGACCCTCCGGGTGACCGAGGCGTCTGACCGTGCCGCGTTCGGCGACGAGGTGTCGGTCCGGGGCACGCTCCGTGCCGACGGGCGGCCCGTTGCCGGGGTCCCCGTCGTGGTGACTCTCGGTGGCGTCCGACTCGCCGCCGCCGAGACGAACGCGTCCGGTGGCTTCTCCGCCGCTGGGTCGATTTCGACAGCCGTGCCTGCCGGGAACTCGACACTCGACGTCTCGCTGGCACGGCGGGGGCGCGCCCTCACCGCCGATCCCGCCTCGACGGTCGTCTCCGTCGAGCGAACCGAGCCGCGACTGGTCGCCGGGACCGAACGCCTCGATCCCGATACGGTCCGCGTCTTCGGCTCCCTGACCGCCGGTCGCACCCCCGTGAAGAACGCGACGCTTCGGATTCGACGCGGGACCGACCTCGTCGCCACCGTCCGCCTCGACGGCGGCGGGGCGTTCGAACGGAACGTCTCCGTCCTCGACCTGCCGGCCAACGGCACGACCACGATGGTCGTCGCGTACGAACCACCGGGCGGCAACCTGGACGCCGTCTCCGTCCAGGTCCGGGTTAGCACCGCCAGCGGGCTGCCGCCCGCGTTCGTCGACACGCCCCTCGACGCGTGGCTGGCGTCGCTCTCCCGCCTCGATCCGGCGCTTCTCGCTATCGGCGCGCTCGCGCTCTTGATGGTGTCGCTCGTCTCTACGGGGGCCGCCTATCGGAGTCAGGGACGCTTCCAGTCCGCAATCTGGCGGTCCGCGGCCGTCGCCGTCGGCCAACTCCTCGGTATCGACACGGGCCCCGCGAGCGGGACCGATCCCGACGCCGACGGGGCGTCGACCGACGCCGGTTCCACCCCCGACGCCGAGGACGTCGACGGCGGCCGGGCCGACGGTGACGCGACCGGTCCCGGAGTCGGACTCCTCGACGCCGCCCGGGGGCGTCTCGACGGGGGACGCCTCGACGAGGCGGTGGTGGTCGCCTACGGGGCGGCCAGACGGCACCTCGACGCCAGCCTCGACGTCGACCCGGCACTCACTCACTGGGAGCTACTGGCCGTCTATCGGGAGGCGCTCGACCGTGAGGACCGCGCCGCGCTCGAACGACTCACCGCGGCCTACGAGCGTGCGGCGTTCTCGCCTGCTCGGAGTACGACCGAGACGGCGCGTCTGGCGCTCGAAAACGCCGCCACCATCGTCGGACGAGGCCCCGGTTCGACCGACCCGATGGACGACGACTGACGCGGCCGGTCGGGACGCCGTGACAGCCGACCAATTTTTGTCACTCTACAAACGATACCGTGGTGATGAGTGCCGACGCCGACACCGACGCCGGATCGGACCGGCACGGGGGTCTCTCTACCCTCAGGACGTTGCCCGCAGACCTCGGAATCGTCGTTACCCTCGTCGTCGTGGTGCTTCTCGCGTCGGTGCTGCCGGGCGTCCCGGACGCGGTGGTCCGGGCACTCGCCGTCTCGTTCGTGTTCGCTCCCGGGTACGCGTTCGTCGCCGCACTCTTCCCGCACGCAAGAGCCGACGACGGGGAGCCTGTCGCCGGCGAGTCGACGCCGCGACGTGGCGTCGACGGCGTCGAGCGTGCCGCTCTCTCCCTCGGGGCGAGTGTCGCTCTCGCCGGCATCGCCGGCAGCGCGACGACCCTCACTCCGTGGGTTCCTCGGCTGACGTCGACGCTGGTGGTCGTCGGTGTGGCGACGTTGGCCGTGACCGTCGTCGGCGCCAGGCGACGGGACGCACTCCCGCCCGAGGAGCGCTTTCGGCTTCCGTACGAGCGCTGGCTCGCCGCGGTACGGGCCGCCCTGTTCGCCCCCGAGACACGCGCCGACGTGTTGCTCAGCGCCCTGGTGATCCTGAGTGTGGTACTCGCCACGAGCAGCCTCGGGTACGCTCTTGCCGGCCCGGAACGCGGCGAGGCGTTCAGCGAGTTCTATCTGCTGACCGAAACCGAGGACGGCGAACTCGTCGCCGACGGCTACCCGACCGACTTCGTCGCCGGCGAACCGCGGTCGCTGGTGGTCGGCGTCGGCAATCACGAACACGAGACCGTCCCCTACACCGTCGTGATCCAGATTCAACGCGTCCGCATCGCGAACAACTCGACGCACGTGGTCGAGGCGGAGCGCGTCAGCCGGTTCTCGTCGACGGTGCCGACCACCGAAACCTGGCGTCGATCTCATCGGGTCGCGCCGACGATGACCGGCGACGGACTCCGTCTCGCCTACCTTCTCTACCGCGGTGATCCGCCGCAGAGACCGACGTCCGGAAACGCGTATCGGAGCCTCCACCTCTGGGTGAACGTGACTGCGCCGGGGCCGACCAACGGGACGGCCCCCGCCTCCGTTCACTCCACGGGTGTTTCCACGTCGTCGCCCCGACACGCAGGTGCGTGACGGCCCCCGACCCATCCCGCGGTCGCGTCACCACCGACAGGTGACGAGCGTGTCGTCCTCGCTTTCGGTCACTTCAACCGTGATCGGCTGGTCGAGACCGACCGCACACCCCGTTCCGAGAACCGACGGGACCGGGTGGTCGAACCCCGTCAATCCGTCGTAGACGGAACCGTGGACGCGAACGGTGATCCGTCCCGATTCCGCGTCGACCGCCGGCTCGGCCCCGTCGACGAGTTCGAACTGCTCGACGAGGGCGTCCGCCAGCTGAACCGTGAGTTCCGACGGGTCGCTGGCGATGCCGCCGGTCGACTTCTCGACTTCCCCGATCAGACGGGACGCGGTCGGTCGCACTGCGACGCCACGTTTCGCCGTCGCGTCGGGGAGGACGAACAGCGAGGTCAGCGCCTCCACCGACGGGAGTTCGTACTCCGGCGACTGCGGGACGAACAGCCGAACCGGCACTCCGTTCACCGGCCTCCGGTTCACGGGCACGTACACCGCCGTCTCCTGCAGCCCGAGTTCGTCCCGGAGTCGATTTCCGGTCTCGGCGGCCGACTCGTAGATCGATCGGCCGACCGTCGTGGTGACGAGTCGCTCCGGCGTGAGAAACCACGTCATCGTGCCGCCGAAGAGCCCGATCGAGCCGAGAATGAAGAGGACTTCCCGTCCGACGGGGAGGGCAAGCGCGCCGGCGACGGCCAGGAGGCCGAGCGCGAAGAGTGCCATCGCCGAATTGCGGTACTCGGTCCGGCGTGCTCGCGCGTACTCCTCGCGAAGCCGACGGTTCTCCGCCCGTAGCTCCGCCACGAGCGCGGGCAACTCGTCGGCGTCGAGGTCGGCAAGCGACGCGTCGTCGAACGCTCGCGTCCCGCGGTCCCCGTTGCCCGGTTGCCACCGCTCGCCGTCGACGCCGTCCTCGGACGTGCTCATCGGTCTCGATCACCCTGCCTCCGTCCAGTCACGCCGTCTTTCCCCCGGTTGCCGGCACGTCCGTTCCCGGCTCCGGGCGGGCCGCCCACGCTGGCCGCCGATTCGAGTCGGTCCCCGTCGCCGTCGCCGTGCGTGTCGACCCCTCGCAGTCCGCCCCGTTCGTACCGGTGAAGCCCGTACGCCGTGCCAATCGTCGCGACGGCCATCCCGGTGGCGAGCCAGCGCGCCGCGACGGGGTGGCTGAGGAGGAGACCACCGCCCACGAGCGCGAACAGCGCCAGAAACAGGACGACTGGGATCACCGACTGCCAGCTTCGTGCCAGGGCGACGGCGAGCAGACCGGCGAGTCCCGTCATCGCGAGCACGGTTCCGACCGCGGTCGGCTGGCTGCCGAGGCCGGCGACGGCGACGGTTCCGGCCGCGAACACGAACTCGACGCGGAGGTACAGCCAGAGACCGACGAGGACGATACCGGCGACACCGGCGAGGTGTCCCCCCAGAACGAACAGCCCCGCGAGTACTAGGAGAAGCGCGAGCAGTTCGGCGACCCGCTCCGAACGGTCCTCCAGACGGCTGATCGGGCTGTATCCGTCCTCGTTGCCGGCGGGGCGCGTCTCAGTCATCGGGACGGTCCTCCGTCTCACGGTGTATCGGGTCGTCTTCGGCGTACGCCAGTCCTCGTCGTGGCGTCTCACCGGACTCCCGGTACCGGCGGCTCGCCCGGGCCGCTCGGGCGGCGTCGGCGTCACGGCCGCGGCGGGCCGCCGTGTCGTGGCGGTCGAGGATCGCTTCGAGTCTGTCGCCCGGTCCCACCTCGAACGCGGAGACCCGATCCAAACGAGCGAGCGACTGCCGAAACTCCTCGAACGCCCGGTAGCGTTCGGCCGCCCGATCCGGCTCCGCGAGCGCTCCCGGCTCGTACAGTACCGACGGCGCGAGAAAGAGCAGTACGTGCCCGTCGTTCCGCCGTGCCAGCTTGACCGCCTCGTGAACTTCCGTCCGGTTCGTTCCGTCCGTGAGTAGTATCGTCCACGACCCGCTCCGCAGGCGGGCGTGGGCGAGTTGGACCGCCCGAAAGAGCGGTCGGTCGCGCAGCCGACCGACGTACTCCGGTGTCGCTTCGAAGTAGGGGCCGAGCGTCGCTCCGAGCCGTGTCCCGGCCTCGTCGAGACGCGACGCCACGGTTCGTGCCCGACTCGGTGCGAGCGGTTCGGTCGCCGCCCCCGCATCCGTCCCCGCCGCCCGATCGGTCGCGTCGAGCCCCCGTAGATGCCCGCGAATCGAGTCGTACTGGTCGATCCCGGCCGCCGGATCGCGCGCCGTCGTCGGCCCGTCGTCGCCGACGACGTACAGCCCCAACGGATCGTCGAAGCTCGCGGCCGTGTTGACCACGGAGAGCGCAACCGTCCGGAGGTAGTCGAGTTTGGTCTCCCCCTCGCTTCCGACGCCCATCGTCGTCCGGGCGTCGACGACGAGTGCCGTCTCGTGTGTCGTCGTGCGTTCGAACTCGCGGATGTGTGGGTGGTGGAGACGAGCGGTCGCCTTCCAGTCGATTCGAGAGAGCTGATCGCCCGGGGAGTACTCCCGAATCTCGTACGGTTCGAGGCCGGCCCCGGTGACGCCGGCGTTGTGTTCCCCGTAGCGGCTGGTGAGCGGTTGCCCGCCCTCCCCGACGTGCAGGTTCCGAGGGGTGCGTGGCCGGACGTCGACACGGGACGAGTCGCCGCCCCGGACGGCTCCGGCGAAGAAGCCACCCGTATCCCGGAGTCCGACGACCGCCGGGCCGACGATCAGTTCGCCGACCACGCGGCTCGTCGCCTCGAACGCAGTCTCGCCGGTTCGGGTCCTCGCGGCGAGCGAGAGCGTCGGCTCCGGTTCGGGCCGTTCGACGCTGGGCGGGAGGTTCGGTGTGACGGTCAGGTCGAACGGTGGGGAGACGTCCAGCGACGCCCGTAGGTGGACGACGACGGCGTCGCCCACGGCGATACGGTCCCGGACCGTCGTGACCTCGACGCCGCCGTCGGCGACGCGCCGTGCCCGCCGGAGGAACTCGACTTGGTGGACGAGCAGCCACAGCCCCAGGCCGACGCCGCCGGCGAGAAACACCGGGTTCGTGGCGGCGACGCCGAGCGTGACGAGTATCCCGGCGGACGCGACCGTGGCCCAGAATCGGCGTCTTCCTCGCATGTCGTTTCGATTATTTTTCCCGAGCATCATAAATCACCCCGACACCCCGCGTCGCCGGTCGGTGCCGACGACCGACCTACGACCACTCCACGTCCGTTCTGCGGACTGACGCAGGACATCCCGCGACGAGCGTCTCGGCCGGCACGTCGGCCGTGACGACGCTGTTGCTCGCCACGATGGCTCCCTCCCCGATAGAGACGCCCTTGCTGATCGAGACGTCGTGACCGATCCAGACCCGGTCGCCGATCCGGACCGGTGCCGTCCGGGGACCGTCGCCCGTCCGGTGTCGGTCGTCGTCGAGCAGTTCGACGCCCCAGGCGATCGCGACGCCGTCACCGATCGTGATCGCCTCCCCGCAGAGTACGCGCGCGTGTGAGTTGATGTAGGAATCGCCCATCTCGAAGTCGCCCTCGACGTGGACGACCGATCCGGGACCGATCCTGGCCGCTTCCGTCCCCTCGTGAGTCACGGAGCTATCGGGGGTCGTGGTGACGGCCGAGCGTACCATCCGCGGGTGTGACGCCCCCGGGTTGCTGACGCCGACCTCGAACCGGTTTCCGATGTCGAACGTCGTCGCCGGTGCGATGTCGGTCACGACGTTCGAGTGAAACACCAGCGCGTTCGGCGAGCCCGTGTGGCGATACGAGTGATAGACCGACTTCAGGGTGCCCCTGACCCCGAGTCGTCCCACCAGCGTTCGTGGGTCCATGCTCGAACTGTCGCCTCGAATATGAAAACTGTTTGCCCCGTCCGGCGCCAGTCCGCCGTGTCCGCTCTAGAGGGAGTACTCGGACAGCAGCGGTCCGAGGGTCCGTCTGGCCTCCATCCGAACGGGACCGTACGCGAGGACGAGCGTCGCGTAGACGGCCGCACCGAACAGGATGATCGCGAACAACTGAACGACCGTTTCGAGTTCGATCAGCGTCCGAACGCCGTAGACGGCCCCACCCATGACGGCGGAGGCGACCACGCTCCACGCCGCCTCTCGGAACGGGAGTCGAAGCTCCAGAAACTGTGTCAGATAGTGTGCGTGGATGGCGGTGTTCAGAGCGAACGAGACCGTCGTGGCGACGGCGGCGCCGACGAGGCCGAACTGCCAGATCAGGACGACGTTCAAAAGCAGGTTGAGCCCTGCCGACGTGATCGACGCGTAGGCGGCCAGATCCGGGCGGTCGATGGCGTTGAGCGCCTGCGTGAGCAGGATGTGAACCGATTCCGGAATCTTCCCGCCGGCCAGCACGATCAGCGCCAGCCACGCGACGACGAACTCGGGACCGAACAACACACCGAGCAGATCCTTCGCGAGGACGATGCTCCCGACGAACGCGGGGACGACGACCAACAGCGAGGGAAGCAGTGCCGTGGGAATCGCGGATTCGATCTTTTCGGTCGCGTCTTCCGCGTCCCAGCGGCTGATCTGCGGAAAGAGTGTGGTGGCGATGGATTTGCCGAACAGCGTGACCACCAGGGACAACCGCCACGCGTTCTCGTAGGCGCCGACGTCGGCTCGGGTCACCCCTGCCCCGAGGACGACGAACAGGGTCAGGACGCCCACGTCCGTCCAACTGTAGAAGTAGCCACCGATCGACGAGATCACACTGAACCGTGCGTACTCGAACAACGACCTGGCGTGCTCGACCGTCGGCCGACCGACCGGTGTCGACACCTTCCACCACCCGATCGTCGCCACGAGCACCGACCCGACGAAGTAGCCGTACACGAGCGCCCGGACGCCGTATCCCTGTCTGTAGAGCAGGTAGCCGACGACGAGCCAACTGAGCGGGCGAATCACCTCCAGGATGGCGGTCTCGCCGACGCGTAACTCCCCACGGAGGACGCCGAGTGCGAAATCGCCGACCGAACTGACGAGCAGCGTCGCGACGAACAGCGTGACGAGATCCGCTCCCAGAAACCGGTTGACGTAGTCGCCTGCGGCCAGGCTCACGGCGGCGACACCGAGCAACGGCAGGAGCTTGAGTACGATTGCCGTCCCGAGATAGGCGGCCGAGTCGTCGTCCTCGCTGATCCGCTTTTGTGTGGCGTGTGCGAGTCCCAGCCCTGCCGGCAGTCCGACGATTCCGAGCAGTGCCAGAAACGGGTAGTAGGTCCCGAGCGGCGCCGCCCCGACCTCTCTGGAGAAGACCACGACCGCGGAAAAGCTACACACGGCCTTGCAGACCCGCGCACCGAAGATTTTCAGGCTCGATTTCGCGACGTTCATCGTCCCGCCTCCACTTCGGAACGTCCCCTTGTGTCGGTCACGTGACTGCCCGACAGGCCTTGTACAGCGTCAGCAGTCCCTCTCCGAGTCGAGGTGAGAGTCGATAGAGCCGCGCCACCGACGCGCCGATCCACCACCCGAACGGGACGTTCGGACGGTGGAGGTACGTGAAGTACCGGTGTGGATACCGGTCCCGGAGCTTCCGTTCGAGATTCCTGTCGACGCTCGTTCGCAACGGCCCGATATGTTCGATCTCCAGGTCGGGATCGAACGCACACCGGTCGGTCCCGTAGGTGATCTCCATTCGCCAGCCGAAGTCGGTGTCCGCGCGCCATCCCGCCAGTTCCGAGTCGAACCCGCCTACGTCGAGTGCCTCCTCCCGCAGGTAGGCCAGGTTCGCGCCGACGTACTGGTGTGGGCCGGAGCGATGCTTATCGAGACGCCCCGCGAGCAGAACCAGTTCCGGGTCCCGCTCGAAGTGCGCGTGGACGCGCTCTAGCCACTCCTCGGGGGGGCGGCAGTCGTCGTCGGTCTGTGCGACGATGTCCGCGGTGGCACACTCCATCCCCAGATTTCGGGCCTCACACCGGTCTATCGACGCATCGGAGACCACGATCACCTCGTATCGACCGATCGTCTGCCGTCGAAGCGTGGGCGGAAGTTCGAACTCGTTTTCCGGAATCGTCGGAATGACTACCGAGACGGCTGGATTCGGGTGCGTCACCGGGCGTTCTACCGTCATGTCTCCCACGACCGAGCGATCCCGTTCATCTGCTCACAGATATCCGAGCGCCTCTAGCTGTTTCTCGGAGGCTTCCGGAGCGCCCGCCCGGCCGTCCAGTGTCACGTCCGGGCGGATGGTCCGTTCGTCGCTCGCCTCGACTCGAAGCCAGGGGACTCGCTTGAGTCGTGGGTGCGGATTGCCCGGCATGTGGTAGTACATCCGATGTTCGCCGAACAGTTCCCCGTGGTCCGCAGTTATCACCACGTCCCCGTCCACGTTCTCCAGGAGCGACTCGACGTGGTCTAGCACGTATCGCAGGTTCTCGAGGTACGCCGCCCACACCGTCTCCCGATCCGTCCCGTCTTTCAGCGCGCCGAACGGATGTTTCTCGTACTCCAGCAGCTGATCGTACTCCTTCGAGGAGGCGAAATACGGCGAGTGCGGCTGCATGTAGTGGGCGATCACGCGGTCGTACTCGCCGCTTCGGGCCGCTTGGATCGTGTGGTTCGTGATCGATTCCGGTTTCTGTGAGTCCGCGACGCGCGCGTCCGACTCGGTGTCCACCCACAGCGGCTCGATGTGCCCGAACTCGTCCGGATCGACGAGGTTGTCACGGATGAACGCCGCACTCCAGTCGACCGTTTCGATCCACGTCTCGTTCGTCGTGCCGTACTTCGTTCGCTTTCGATCGCCCAACAGCGTATTCGAGAAGGGGTTTCCCGTGATGTACGCCGTGTTCCGTATCTCCGATGCGTACTGGGTCGTGAACGTCTGCTCGATCCACTCCTTTGACGTGCTTCCGACCGACCAGATCTCCTCGACGTCCCTGATGAACTCGTACTCCGGTCCCAACTCCCGTAACGCGTCCGTCCGACACGTATCGAGGATCAGTAACACGTCCCACTCCCGCTCGAAGACGTTCGTCCCGACCGGCCGGCGTGACGTTGCCACCAACCAGAAGAAGAGATACGTCGCGTAGAGCTGTTTGAGCGCCCGCTTCCGGTTCATGTACTCTATTTGAACATCTGGGCTATAATATATGTTTTGGCGTACACGTCGCGCCCGCGTGTCCGAACATGACTATTACTTAACTACAACGGGAACGAACGGCGGGTATGGACCGGACCCCGCTCGAATCGCTGCTCCTCGACCGCCAACCCGAGACGCTGTTACTGATCCCCCCACCCGGTAACCACGGGGATACGCTCATTCACACCGGCCTCCGCAAACGACTCGACGCGCTCGGCGTCCCGTACACGCGATTCGGGAGGGAACGCGGCGTCGACGTCGTCGACGTCGTCGGCGACGTGACGCTGACCGGGGCCGACTACACGAACGGACGAACGCTCGCCAGACTGGCACTCGCCGCCCCGCTCTGGGTACGGTACAAGCTCCGCGGCGATTTCGATACGATATACATCCACGGTGGGGGGAGTTTCAACGACCTGTGGGGCGGTGCCGTGCAGGCCTTTCGGACTGCCACGGCGATGTTCGACGCCGACGTGATCGTCGGGCCACACAGCTGTCTCTTCGAGGACACCGATCCGGCGGCGCTCTTTCGGAACGTCTCGAACGACGTCTCCCTGTTCTGTCGCGAGCGGTACAGCTACGACGCGATGAGGGACGCGCTCGCGGACTGTCCCTCCGTCAGCGTCCACCTCTCGCCGGATACGGCGTTATATCTCGATCGGTCCGATCTGATCGCCGGTGAGGGGACCGAGGACTACACGCTCCTCGCCTTCCGGTCCGATCAGGAGTCCGTCGGCTCCCACGCGACTCCCGACCTCGACGGCGTGAAGACGGTCGAAGAGGATATCAGCGACACTCGGGACTCGCTCGCGGGGTTCGTCGAGGCGGTGGCGCGGGCGAGTCGAGTGTACACGGACCGACTCCACGTGGCGACGCTCGCCGTCATCTTGCAGAAGCCGGTCACCTTCTACGGGAACGCCTACCACAAGAATCGGGGCGTGTACGAGTACTCGCTCTCCGAATACGACCGGATCGAGTTCGTCGATCCGTCGGCGGGAACTCCGGACCCCTGATGCTCCCCCACTCGTCCGAAACCGGCACGAATCGCGCTCGGTCGCGGTACTGTCGGCCGGCGCCGAGCCCCCTCCCTGCGAACACATAACAGCGAACCATTAAGTCAGCTTGAGTTATACTACTGGGCACGGTGTCCAGCCCGTTCGTTTCGTACGTGATCGCGACGTACAATCGCCGGCAGTCGCTGGCACGGGTGATCGAATCCGTGCTGTCCCAGAGCTACGACAACTTCGAAATCGTCGTCGTCTGTAACAGCACGGATTCGACCCCCGAGCTGTTCGAGGACGGCCGGTTCTCGGAGCACGAGTCCATCCGGTATCACCACGTCGACGAGCGGCTTGGCGTCATCAGAGCACGGAATCTGGGGTACGAGCTGGCCGACGGCGAGATTCTCGTCACCGTCGACGACGACGCCGTCTTCGCGTCCCCTCGGACGACGGCCAACGTGGTCCGACTGCTCGAACCGGACCACGTCGGTATCGTCGCGATGAAGGTCGTCAACGGTCCCGACGACACGGTCGAGTTCCCCCTCCCGGGGAGCGACCTGCAAGAACGCGTCCCTCTCTTGCGACCGCCGATGCGGGAACCGCCAGCAGACGGCCCGACCCGCGTGACGACGTTCACCGGCTGTGGCAACGCGATCCACCGCGAGGTCTTCGAGACGATCGGTCGGTTCCCACCGACCTTCGACTACGGCTCCGAGGAACTCGACTTCTCCCTCCGGGCGCTCGATGCCGGCTTCGACATCGTCTACTCGCCCGACTGCCGTGTGATCCACTACGAGGACCCCGCCGGCCGGTTCACCGGCGACAAGATTCTGAAGGAGAACCTGACCAATCGCCTTTCGATGTCGATCCGCAACCATCCCGCCCGGTACGTCGTGCTCTCGTTCTTTCTCTGGACGACGCAGTTGCTGATCCGATCCGGCGGCGACCTCTCTTTGCTTTTCGACGCCTACGCCGACCTGCTCTCCGACCTCCGCTGGCTGTTGGCGAATCGCGATCCGATCTCGGATCGAACGATCAGCCGCGTCAACGAACTGGGGGGACGGATCTATTAACCGCCCCCGTCACCCTCGCGGGCAGCATCCGTCCGTCTCCCCGCCACGCGCTCCCGACCCCGGCCTACAGTAACCGTCCCATGCACGAACAGTACCCCTCGGTCGTCGAGTTCGTCGCGGACGTCCCCGCCGACGTCCGGTCGATAGCCATCTGTGGCACGTCGTACAGCGACACCGGCGGCGTCGCGAGAGTGATCGAACAGCAGGCCCTCGAACTCACACGCCAGGGCTACGACGTCGAAATACACACGCTGACGGCCACGACGGAGCCGCCGGACGGAGTCACGCTCTACGAACACGGTCGGTTCGAGACGACGCCGTACAAGGAAATAGACAAACTCCTCGCCCCGTTCACCCCCTCGGGATGGCGGTTCCTCTCTCGGATGCGCGAGATGGATCTCGTCGTCGCCCACCGGTTCCCCTTTTCGGTGCTGGGCTCCCTCGCCTCCCTCGTCCACGGCACCGTCTACACCTTCTGGTCGCATCCGTCGCAGGCCTCCGAGGACCTCTTCGACGGGGTGGCGAAGCTGTGGGCAACGCTCCAACACCACTTGGAGACCCGGAACGTCGCGGTCAGGCGCGCGGACTACCTCTGTGCAGTGAGCGAGGATTCGGGAGCCTATCTCGAATCGAAGACGGGGCGGGACGTGATCGTCGTCCCGAACAGCGTCCCGGACTCGCGGTTCACCAGTGTCGCGTCCCGGGCGGAGATCGAGCGCCGGTTCGACCTCGACGCCTCGGAGACGGTCGTCCTCCACGTCGGTCGACTCTCCCCGCGAAAGAACGTCCACGAACTGATCGACGCCTTCCGGACCGTCACGAGTGACGTCGACGACTGCACGCTCGTCCTGGTTGGGAAAGCGACCATGGACGACTACTCCCGCACGATCCGAGAGCGTGCCGGCGATAGCGTCCGGCTCACGGGGTTCGTCGACGACGAGACCCTTGCCGGCCTCTACGAGCGGAGCGACGTGTACGCGACCTGCTCGCTCTCCGAAGGCTGGGGACTACCTCTCTCCGAGGCCGACCGGTTCGGAACGCCCGTCGTCGCCTACGACTCGATACCCGCCGCGACCGCCGTCGAGGACGCGTTCCTGGCTGCCGATGGGGACCGGGCGGCGTTCGAGGAGCGGCTCGCCGCGGCCATCGGGAGGAGCTAGCGATGCACTCGACCCGTCTTCCAGGTGGTGAACCGGGCGGATGAGCGCGCCGTTTTCGGCGTCCCGTCTCGGCGCCTCCCTGCGACTGCCGACGACGCCACGGTCCGTCCGACTCTCCGCGTTCGTCCTGGTCACCTACTCCGTGAGTCTACTTCCCGTGGCGGTGCCCGGTATCGCCGTCGTCAGGGGAGTCCTCGGCTTCGTCCTCCTCTCTTTCGTCCCGGGGTATCTGATTCTCGAATCGGTCACCGACGAGTTTCGCCCGGTCGATTACCTGTACGCCGTCGGTTTCAGCGTCTCGCTGTCCATGTTCGTCGGCTGGGGGCTGAACGCCCTGTCTCTACGCGTGCTCCCCGACGTCCGGCCGTTCGAGCAACCGACCCTCTCGGTGCTCTACGTCGGGCTGTTCGGCGCCCTCACCGGTGTCGTGTGGTACGCCGGTGACCGGACGCCCCGCCGTCACACGCTGCGTGCCTACGACCCCAGAACGCTCTGTCTCCTCGTGACCGTCCCGGTGTTGGCCGTCGCCGGTGCCCTCCTCATCAACCGTGCGGGGTTCAACGGCCTCACCCTCCTGACCGTCTTCCTCGTCGCGCTCGTCCCCGTCGGAGTCTACCGCTACGACGAGACGGGGCGGTACTACCCCGTCGCCATCGCCGCCGTCTCGCTCGCGCTCGTCCTGCAGAACACGGTCATCCTGACGTACCTCGGCCGCGGGGACGGACTGATCGAGTATCAGATCGCACGGAACGTGGTACAGAACGGCTACTGGGTCCCCGGTGGCGGCAAGGCGGCGATGCCGCGGATCGGCGTGCTCCACCCGCTGTACACGCTGGTCCTTGATACGAGTCTGCTGTGGGAGTTCAAGCTCGTCCACCCGCTACTGTTCTCGATGGTGCCCGTCGTCACCTACGCGATCACCGCGCGCTACTTCTCCAGAGACGTGGCCTTTCTGAGCGCGACGCTCTACATCTTCCTCCCGCGGACGTACCAGCTTCTCGGCCGGAACACCCGAACCGGCTCCGCGATTCTGTTCACCGCCCTGTTACTGCTCGTTCTTCTCGACGACGACTTCCCGCAACCGTACCGCTCCCTCCTCGCACTCGCCTTCTTTTGGGGTGTCATCGCCTCCCACTACGGCATCGGCCCACTGGTGCTGTTTGCTCTCCTCTTCGCCTACCCTCTCAACGCCGTGGCGTCTCGGCTCCTCCGCCGAAAGCGGGCGTCGGTGCTCCCCTTTCCGCGCGTCGTCCTGTACGCGGTACTCACCGTCGTCTGGTATCTGTATCTCACGAACGGCACCTTCGAGTTCGTCGTCGGCGTCCTCTACAACTCCGTCTCCGGCGAGGTGT
The DNA here is from genome assembly GCF_045690335.1 of Haloplanus litoreus. Lineage (GTDB taxonomy): Archaea > Halobacteriota > Halobacteria > Halobacteriales > Haloferacaceae > Haloplanus > Haloplanus litoreus. Next base: position 706,219 of record NZ_CP147874.1, read on the forward strand.
TCCTGACGAGTTCGAGCACCGCCAGCCGGTCGCTATCGTTCCGGATGCCCTCGCTGTCGTATCAGGTGATGCTCTACGGCCACCTCCTGGTGGGCGTCCTGACGTCGCTGGGACTCGGCGTCGTCTACCTCCGGTACGTCGCACACGGACTCCCCTTCGGCGAGCGTCTCGAGCGGTGGCTGAACCGCTCCGTCTGTGCCGGACTGTCCGGGCGTGCCCTCTCCGACTCGAACTACATCCACCTCGTAGCCGGCATCTACCTCCTCTTCCCCCTCTCGTTCGGCCCCCAGATACTGAGCGCCGGCCGAACGTTCGGACTCGTCATGATGTTGCTGGCGCCGTTCCCGATCCTGCTGTTGCGGTCGACCCGATATCCGCGTGTCGGCTCTCGTCCGGCGCTCGCGTCCCTGTTCGTCCTTCTGGTGGTGACCTCGGGACTCCTCTCTGCGACCGTGACCCACGACGTCTCCCCGCAACCCACCATCGACGGCGACCGGATCGTCGCGTCGGGATCGACGCTCGAACGCTTCAGCTACTACCGCGTCGCGACCCACAGAAACAGCATCGAAGCCACCAACTTCATGCTCGCCCACCTGCCCGCCGACGCCACCGTCCACAAGACGGCACTCGGCACCTTCCTCCAGCAACTCTACGAGGGCTCCCGGGCCTCGCCGATCGGGTTCACCCAGCTGAACGCCCAAGAGAGTCGGAACGCGAAGTACGTCTACCTCTCCGAACCGGATACGGTCACGGGCACGAACACCTACGGCTACCAGGGTTTCACCTACTACGCCTACCGGCCGCTCCCTGCCTTCCACACCACCAGTACCGTCTACACCACGGGTGTGGACGAACTCCACTACAACGCCGACGGTCGGTGAGACGTCCAACCTACCGGTGTCGCGTGTACGTCCGCTCCACGCGGGACGCGATCCGTTTCCACTCGTGTCTGCCGGCCCACTCTCGCGCCTTCGCCGCCATCGACGCGTACTGCTCCGGATCGTCGAGGAGATCGGCCATCCGCGCTGCGAGTTCGTCCTCCGCCCCCGGCGACACCAGATACCCCGTCTCCCCGTCTACGACCGCCGTCGGAACCCCGCCCACGTCGGTTCCGATCACGGGCGTCCCACAGGCCATCGCTTCCATGAACACGATGCCGAAGCCCTCGTACTCCGACGGGAGGACGAACAGGTCCACGGCGGAGTACAGCGCGGGGAGGGTCTCCCCGTCGACGAAGCCGAGAAACCGAACGTCCTCGCGCACCCCGAGCGCCGTCGCCAGGTCCTTCAGCGACGACTCCAGTCGTCCGGTCCCGGCGATCAGCAACTCCGCTTCGGGTCGGTCGAGGCGGGCGAACGCCCGCACCGCCCCGTCGATACCCTTCCGCGGATCCAGCCGACTGAGCACGAGGATCGACTCGCGGTCCTCGTCGACTGCGGGATGGGACTCGTCGGTCGGTCGGAACCGTTGCCCGTCGATTCCGGGCGGGATCGTCACGAGGCGCGATTCGTCGAACCGGTAGCGGTCGCGGAGTTGTTCGTGGGTGTGATCGCTCACGGCGATGATGCGGTCGGCGAACCGACCGCTCGCCGCGTCCATGAGGACGTTGATGGGGTGGAAGACGTACCGGAACAGATAGTCCACGGGACGGTGAGGATCGACCGACTGCGCCTCGTCGAGCGAGGTGCCGTGACTGGTCAACACGAGCGGGGCATCGATCGACCGGAGCAACCACGGACCGAACGCGACGGTCGACGCCGGCATCAGCGTGCCGTGGACGACGTCGTACGCCGAGAAGTCGATCCGGAGTCGACAGGCAACGCTGAAATACAGCGTCGAGACGACCACGAGCGGCCGCGCCTTCGTGATGCGGGTGACGCTCACGTTGGGATGTGTCGACGCCACCCCGTCCTCGCCGGGCACCGCCTGCGTGTAGACGTCCACGTCGTGGCCCAGTTCGCCGAGCGCGTTCGCCAGTTCGTAGGCGTAGGTCGCGCCACCACCCGTTCGTGGCGGGTACATCTTCGTCACCAGACAGATCCGCAGGCCGTCGCTCACAGCGAACCCCACTCCTCGGTCACCAGTGCCTCGGTCGCCGCTTCGGTCGCCGCCTTCTCCGCCTGTGTCGCCTCGTGGCGGTCGTAGATGTCACGCAGCGCGGACGCGACGGCGGGATGGGCCGCACGAACGTCGTTCGACTCCGCCGGGTCCGACTGGTGGTCGTAGAGTCGGTCGGGACCGTCGCCGACGACGAGTTTCCACCGAGCCGTTCTGATCGCCGTTCGGTGGCCGTTCTCGGTCGTCGAGACGACGAACTGTCGGGTGTACGCCTCCGGTTCGAATTCCGTCGGGGACACCAGATCGACGACCAGATCCGACGCCACGCGCAACGGGAACTGCTCGCGGACGGCGGCCGACCGACCGACCCCGTGGACGAAACACGGGACCCGGAGGTTCTCCTCGTAGAGCGTTCGCTCGTGGCCGAAGTTACCGTGTTCGCCGAGTGCCTCGCCGTGATCCGAGAGAAAGACCGTGATCGGGTCGTACGCGTCGGTCGCCTCGGTCAGCGCCTCCACGAACCCGTCGACGGACCGCACCGCGTCCCGGTACGTCCGTGCGATCATCGACCGGGCGTGGGGTGGGAGCGCCGCGTCGGCGACTTCCCCCCGCCAGTATCGCAGCACCGAGTAGTACATCTCCCACGCCGAACACTCCGCCCGGAATCGGCGCGGCGTGATGTACGGCTGGTGGGTGTCGAGGATGAACACCCAGAGAAAGAACGGCTCCGAGAGCCCGTGGAGGCGCTCGCGGATCGATTCGAAGTAGCCGGACCACTGGGAGAACCACTCCTTCTTGTTCGACCAGCCGACTGGATCGACCGGGAGGGCTTCGAACCCCCGGTCGGCGAGGGTGAACAGCCACGAGTCCGAGAGACGCTCCGACGGGACGTCGCCGTCGGCGCTGACTTCGTCGAACTCGTCGAAGCCGAGGTGGAAGTTGCTCTCCCGTGTCGTCCACGGGTTGGCGGTGAACGCGGCCGTCTCGTAGCCCCGTCGCCGCAACCGCTCGCTCAGGTGGGTGAACCGGGACATGTGTGTACCGATCCGTCGCTGGCGTCCCTGCCAGTCGGCCATTCGCCAGTCCTCGTCGTGGGAGACGAACTCGCCCGTGAACAGGGCCGGTAGTGACGATGGCGTTCTGGGGCCGGGGGCGATGGCCTGTCGGAAGGACACGCCCTCGTCCGCGAGACGGTCTATCGTCGGCGTCAGTGGCCACTCCGATCCGAGGAAGCCACAGTGGTCGGCTCGCAAGCTGTCGACCGTCACCAGCACGATATTTCTCGGCTCACCCGTCACGCTCACTCCTCCAGGTAGCCGAGCGACTGGAGCCTATCCCGGACTGCCTCCCGGGATGCCCCGTCCTCCGGTCGTTCGACGTCGTGTTCGATGCGTGCGAGTACCTCGGAGAGTACGAATTCGGCGTAGTCGTCGGCGCTCTCGAAGTCGGTGTGCTGGACGCGGCGCTCGAGACGCTCGACGAGGTCCTCCGAAAGCGTCACGTCCGTCACTGGTGCCGCCCTCCTCCCGACGCGGCGGCGCGGTGGTTCCGGGGCACGCTCACTCCCTGTACCCGAGTGCGCTCAGCCGGCGTTCGAGTGCGTCGTCTACGTCGTCGCCGACCCCGCCGGCCCCGTCGACGTTCGTCTCGCCCGCCTCGGCCCGGCGGCGCTCGGCGACGTGGGCGGTCAGTCGCTCGCGGAGCGGCTGCCCCGAGCAGGGACCGAACTCGACGGTGTCGGTAGTGAGGTCCCGCTCGCAGACACACGCCCCTTCGGCCGTCCGGACGGCGTATCGTCGCAGGTGTTCGTGGTCGTCTTCACCCCGTGCCTGGACGAACACGGAGCGATCCTCGGGGAGCGGGTCGAGCAACGAGGCTCGGTCGGGGCCGGCCGGCCGTCCCAGCCCGTCTTCGACCGTCGAGACGACGTCGAGCGTACTCACCGGCGTCGATACGGTCCGCCCGTTGGCGCCGCCCGGTGGCCGGACGAGCAAGGGGACCCGAATCACCTCCTCGTGGAGGTATCGGGGGTGTCCGTAGTAGCCGTGTTCGCCGAAGGCGTCGCCGTGGTCGGCGGTGACGATCAGCAACGAGCGGTCCAGCAGATTCCGGTCCCGGAGCGCCGCCAGGAACTCCCCGATCCGCGCGTCGTTGTACCGTATCTCGGCGTCGTAGAGGTCGATCAGGAGGCTGCGCTCTCGGTCAGTGATCGACGCCGGCTCCCGGATCGCCCGGCGGTACAGCGACTGGGCGCGCCGGTCGGGAACGGTCGCCTCCCGGTACGCAGTCGCGTACTCGCTCGGGGGTTCGTACGGGCCGTGGGTATCGAGGTAATGGTTCCAGAGAAAGACGGAGTCGCCGGTGACCGAGTCGAGCCAGTCGAGTGCTCGCTCGTTGATCTCCGACGCCCGTGCGTAGTGTCGGTTCCGAAGCTTGTCGAGCGCCCGCTGTGCGAGCGCGAGGAACTTGTTCGTCCCGAACCGGATGTCGTCGTCGAACGTATCGAACCCTTCACCGAAGCCGTAGGCTCGCGAGACGAAGGGGTTGGAGTGGAAGCCGGCGGTCGCGTACCCCTCGTCCGCGAGCGTCGAGGCGACGGTCTCCGTCTCGAGTCGGTAGCCGGCCCCCACCGCGGTGTCGGGATACTCGCCCGTGAGCAGCGACGGGACGGCTTCGCGGGTGTGTGAACTCGCGCTGTAGGCGTCGGTAAAGCGGACGCTCTCCGCAGCGAGGGCGTCGAGGACCGGCGACGTCTCACGCCGATATCCGTAACACGACAGGTGGTCCGGCCGGAGCGCGTCGGCCGAGAGAAGGATCACGTGCTCCCAGTCGGCGGACATTACGTCCCGACTGATGGTTGGTGTACTTATATTTCTTTACCAACACGAAATCCTCGCTCCGGTGTCGGCCCCCACCGAAACTGCAATGACCGTACATACCGTTCAACCAGCTGATGGATCTTGGGTTCGTCTCCAACGTGGTCTACCCGTTCGTCGAAGGCGGTGCGCAAAAGCGCGTTCACGAGATCGGAACCCGACTCGCCGCCGACGGACACGACGTCACGGTGTACGCCCGTCACTTCTGGGACGGCCCCCCCGAGACGACTCACGAGGGGATGACCCTCCGTGCGGTCGCCGCCGAGACCGACCTCTACACCGGGGACCGACGTTCGATCACCGAAGCCATCGACTTCGGTGCTCGGCTCGTCCGTCCACTCAGAGCCGGATCGGCGCGGCACGATCACGACCTCCTCGTCGTCTCCGTGTTCCCCTACTTCCCGGTTCTCGCCGCCACGCTCGCGAGTCTCGGCACCGAGACACCGGTGGTGACGACGTGGCACGAAGTGTGGTGCGAGCACTGGGAGGACTACCTCGGCCGCCTCGCCCTCGGCGGCAAACTCGTCGAACGCGTCACCGCCCGCGTCCCACAGTATCCGATCGCCGTCTCCGAGGGAACTGCCGACGGTCTCGCGCGGATCGGTCCGCCCCGGAGCGAGATCGCGGTCGTCCCCAACGGGATCGACGTCGCGCGAATTCGCAGGGCCACGCTCCCCGAAGGGGCGACGGGCTACGACGTGTTGTTCGTCGGGAGGCTGACCCGGAACAAGAACGTCGCACTGTTGCTCGACGCCTTCGACGGGGTGGCGGCCGAACACGACGTGACCCTGGGAATCGTCGGTGACGGTCCGGAGCGTGAACGGCTTCGGCGACGGGCCAGCCGACTGTCCCACGCCGAGCGGGTCGACTTCCTCGGTTTTCTCGACGACTACGACGACGTTCTCGGGCACATGGCCGCCGCGACGGCCTTCGTCTCACCCTCTACCCGCGAGGGCTTCGGCATCACGTTCGCCGAGGCGATGGCCGCCGACTGTGCCGTCGTCGCGGCGGACCACCCCGACTCCGCGGCCGACGAGGCCATCGGCGAGGCCGGCTTCCTGGTCGATCCGACCGTCGACGCGCTGTCGGAGACGCTCGATGCGGTGCTCCGCGGGGCGCGTCCTCCGGGAGATCCGACCGAACGGGCCGAACGCTACGACTGGGACACTGTGGCCTCGCAGGCGACGTCGGCCTACAGGCGGGCCATCACGGGTCAGTGGTAGCCGGTCTCCGTCCACGCCGGCACCGTTCCGCCGGAGCCGGGACCCTTACTACGCTCCGACGTTACTGACGAACCAGTAACATGATGCCCTGGGGCCACCTCGCGATCGGATACCTCGTCTACACCGTCGTGACGCGGGTGCGAGGGCACCGGGCGCCCGACGGAGCGCCGACGCTCGTGCTCGCCGTCGCCACGCAACTCCCCGATCTCGTCGACAAACCCCTCAACTGGTGGTTCGACGTGTTCGACGGCCGCGGCATCGGGCACTCGTTGCTGACCGTCACCGCCGTCTGCGTGCTCGTCGCGTTCGTCGCCCACCGGTACGACCGTCGCGAACTGGCGGGCGCGTTCTCGCTCGGTCTGTACTCCCACCTCCTTGCGGACACGTGGCGGTCGCTCCTCGCCGGCGAGTTCGGGCAAGCGGCGTTTCTCCTCTGGCCGCTGTTCCCCACGCCGACCTACCCGAAGGACAGTTTGTTCGACCACGTCGACGCGTGGCTGGCCCACTTACAGACGCTTCAGTCCTCCCCCGCGACGCTGCTCACCGGCGGATTCGGGATCCAGCTCGTGCTCGTGGTCGTCCTGTTCGGTATCTGGGCGCTCGACGGGTTCCCCGGCGTCAAGACGCTGTGGCGGCTGGTCTCCCGACGACGGCAGCGTACGGTGCGGGCGCCGGAGCGGTGACGCTCACGTCTCGCCGCGCCCGCTGATCGGTGCGTCCCCGCACTCGACGCAGACGTACCTCCCTTCGACCGTTCTGGTGACCGGCGCGTTACACGGGATACATTTGATGCGGGCGTCGCGTACCGTTCGCGGATAGCGTCCCATATCCCGACCGGTCGGGTCACCGAGGCATAGTTATGCGCTCGTTACACGGCCGCGGGCGCTGTCGCCGCTCATTAAGCACTGCTTACCCGCCGACCTACGGCCGATTCCCCCAACCCGACGCCGGGCTATCTCGACCCCGCGAGTAGGCTGAGGAAAAACGAGTAGAACACGGTCTGGGCGCCGAGGACGAGAACGGTGAACGCGAGCATGTTCACCGGAACGATGGGCAGTTCGGTGTAACCGCTCCGCACCCACTGCACGACGAGGACCGTCGTGTAGAGGGCACCGGCGCTGAACAGGCCGAGGCCCAGCGTCGTTCCGTGTTCGAGTTGGAATCGATCCGTGATCAGCTTCGTGACCGGATCGCGCGGGGAGCGGATCGGCTCCGCTGCGACGGCGCTGAACAGGCCGAGACTCCCGACCTGGTAGCCGAGGATCACCACGAGGCTCCCGGCGATCATGGTGTGCTGTCCGAAGTGGATCCCCGCGAACGGTCGGTTCAGGAGCGAGAGGAGCATCATGACGACGCCGACGATGCCGAGACCGATGGCCGGCCCGGTGAACAGGTAGCCGGGTGCGTTGAGCAACATGAACCGAACGTGGCGCCACCCGTCGCGGAAGCTGTCGAGCGTGGCCTCCCCTTCGCGGCGGTGGTAGACGATCGGTACCTCCTCGATCCGAAGCCCTCGCTCGGCCGCCTGCATGATCATCTCGCTGGCGAACTCCATTCCGTCCGACTGGAGGTCGAGACGGTCCAGCGCGTCGCGTTTGATCACCCGGAACCCGCTGTGTGCGTCGCTCACCCCGGCATCGTAGAACGCGTTGAGGAACTTCGTCAGCAAGGGGTTGCCCACGTACTGGTGGAGTGCGGGCATCGCTCCGGGGGTGATCTCTCCCTCCAGGCGGCTCCCCATCACCATGTCGGCCCCGGTCCGTTGCAGACATTCGAACAGCTTCGGTAGCTCCTCGAAGTCGTACGTCGTGTCCGCGTCGCCGATGACGACGAACTCGCCACGCACCCGCTCGAAGCCGTACCGGTAGGCGTAGCCGTACCCCGCCCCGTCCGGCGTCACGACGTGCGCGCCCAGTTCGGCCGCGATCTCCGGTGTCCGGTCGTCGGAACTGTCGCTTACGATGATCTCCCCGGGGAGACCGAGCATCTCGAGTGCGGTCGTCGCCCGCTCGATACACTCCCGAATCCCCGCCTCCTCGTTCATCGTCGGCATGACGATGGAGACGAGGGGATCGGTGTCGGCCCCGCGGGGGACGAGAAAATCGCTCTCGGCGGCCGCCCGCTCGCTCGTCTCGAAACGCAGGATCGACTCGATCCCCTCCCCGTCGGACGCCGCCGCGTGTCCGTTCCCCAGTCCCGTCGTGGCCGCGGCACCGTCCGGCGTTCGGATCTCGCCGTGTGCCTTCCCGACGTGATCGGCTGCAGGCTCCCAGTTGGCCGACGCGTCGATTTCCATCGCGGTCGGATCGACGGGCTGTACGGTCTCGATAGCCGTGGCTCCGACTAGGGCCGCCTCGTCGGTGGCGTCGGTGTGCAACAGATAGGTCGCCACCGTGCTGTCGCCGGGTTGCACGACGGTCCGACAGGTGACGGTGTCGGTGTCGACCGTCCACCGCTCCTCGCCCTCGTCCGGCGGGAGCGCGACGTTCGGTGCGCCGAGAGCCGACGGTAGCCGATCGCAGACTCGTACGACGACGGGGAAGTCGTGTTCCGAAGAGACGGTCAGTCTGACGTGCCACTGGTCGGGGAACTCCGTCGGCCCGGACGCGTCCGCCGGCACGACCGTCCGTTCGACGCGTACATCCCCCCTGATGATCGTTTGCGAGTCCATGTCACGAAGACCGACGCGGACGTGCTCTTTCGACGCAGTAGCTCCGCGGACGAGTCGCGACGGACCGATGTTGATTCCACATTGACACTTGGTCGCACTTCGGTGCCTGACAGTGATAGTTAGTGAGTCGTTAGCCGCTACTCGGCGGGCCGTTCGGCCGTGTAATGACTCGTTAAACCGCTTGGGCGGTCACGGTCGACCACTCACATGAAGTCGTCCAGCCGCGACGGCTTGTTGTGGTCGTCTTGGAAGACGCTCTCCAGGCTCTTCTCCAGCACCTCGAGGCGCTGTTTCGTGTACGGTCGGCAGCCGAACTCGTCGGCCACCTCGATGGCGGTGTCCATGTACTTGTTCACCGACCCCTCGTGGACGGTGAGGTTGACCCGGCCGCCACACTCCCGGCAGTCGCCCGAGAGCGGCATCCGCCGATAGGACTCCCCGCAGTCCAGACAGCGCGTCTCCTGGCGCGAGAACGCCCGGAGGTTCCCGATCAGGTCCGGGAGGAAGTGGTACTCGATGACGCGTTCGGCCACGTCCGTCTCGTCCACCGCCCGGAGCTTCCGGGCCAGGTTCAACTGTGCGTCCATCTTCTCCATCATCGATCCCAGCGTCTTGTACGCGGAGAGGTCCGGCCCAAGTGCGATGTTCGAGGTGTCGTGGGTGTGGTCGAAGCCGTGGTACTCCCCCTCGGTCTCCAGGGACTCCTCGGCGATTTCGATGGCTACGTCCTCCGGATCGGCCATCTCCCGGGTCGCCTCGTAGAACTCCGTCGGGTACTGGCGCACCACGTCCACGTTGTGGGCCTCGTCGTCGATTTCGGTCGGGTCGATCCGGGAGGACATGACGAGGGGCGCGTCCATCCTCCCCCCCCGCTGGTCGGGAAGGTACTCCTGACTGAAGTTGAGCAGGCCGTCCATCAGGAGCATGACGCAATCTTCGTCGCCATCGCAGTTCCGTCGCTTCGCCGCGTGGAAGTACGGATGCGCGTAGCCCACCGACGCCGACGTGAACCCGACCACCCGTCCCACCACCGCGGCGGACGTGTGCGGTGCCATCCCGAAGACGAGTTCGCCGATCAGGTCCTCGCGCTCCGTCACCTCGTAGAACGCGGGCAGGTCGTAGAACTCCGTCAGCAGGTCGTCGACGAAGTCGGCGGTCTTCAGGAGGTGTTCGGCGGCGCCGTCCGAGAGGACGATATCCTGCACCTTGAGTTCGACCAACTGGTCGTCGAACCGGAGCGGGTCGCCGTCGATGTCCGTCTCGTAGCCGAGTTCCCGGAAGTCCTCGGCGGTCACGTCGAGTTCCTCGGGGCGCACCGACGTCACCGGCAGGTCCGTCATGTCGTAGCGAACCGTGCCGTCTTTGAACGCGCTGACGCCGTGTTTGGCGCGCAACACGCCCTTCTCCATCGGTTCGGGCGTCTTGTTGGCGGAGGTGAGTCCCTTGACGCCTTTGAGGATGTCGAACGCCGCCTCGCGCTCGCCCACGCCGTCCAGGGCCTCCCGGTAGCGCGCGCCGACGTCCAACTGCTGCCACTCGACGCTGGTCACGTCCCGGTCGCAGCGCTCGCAGTGGACGCGCCCGGACTCGTCGGGTTCGACGAGGCGCTCACAGGAGCCACACTCGTACACCGGTTCGGTGTGGCTCCCACAGGCCGGACACCGCGTCCGGTGAGTGGTCGCGCCGCAGTCGCCACACGCCCGCCGGCCGACCTCGACGTTCACCACGCCTTTCCCCTCGTCGGTGCGGGCGCCCGCCGCGGCGCCGACGTCGCGTTGACTCCCGCCCGCCTCGCCGATGGGATAGAGCGTGTGGACCGCGGGGGAGAGGTCGCGGCGCTCGGACTTCTCCGGGCGACCCATCCGGTTGCCGATCCGGGTCGGCGCCCGCTCCCGGACGGTGAACGGCGCCACCTCGTCGACCGCACGGATGGCGTTGTCGCCGTCGTCGTACTCGCGGGCCGCCGTCGAGAGGTCGTCGGCCGTCCACGTGCGGTCGAGCGAGGGCGTCAGCCCGAGCGACCGGGCGAGCGGCTCCCAGTCCGGGATGCGGATCCCCTCGTCGGTCGCGACGTGTTCGACGAGGAGGGTTTCGAGCGTCCGTCGGAGCCGCTCGGTCCGTTCGATTACGAGGACCTCGCCTCCACTCCCGTCTTTCGGGCGCACCATCCCGTGGCCGCCGTCGCTCTCCACGGTCCGGGGTTCGCCGCGTGCGGCCGCCGTGGCCAGCGTCTCGAACTCGTCGACGCTCACGTCGTGCCAGAGGTAGGTGTACTTCGGGTGGAGCGGGCAGTCGTACTCGGTGGCCCACTCGACTGCCGTCGCGGCCGTCGGGTCGGCGAGGTCGACCCGGGGGTCGTCGCGGAGCGCCTGGACGTCCGCCGCCGTCGCCTCGAACTCCTGTTCCCACCACTCGACGGTGTAGGACGCCGGCGCGAGCGGATGGTTGTTCTCGACGAACTCGCCGTAGTTGACGAGATACTCCCCGAGATCCAGGATGGCCTCGACGCCGTTTCGGACTTTCAGCGCCTCCGCCGGATCGTCGATGCGACGGACCTCGCCGTTCGCGAGTCGGACCGTCGGTCCCTCGATGGTGTCGACCGGGACGACGCCGGCGGCCTTCCCGGGCCGCTCCGTCTTGATCTGCGTGCCCGTCGCGAGGAAGTCGTCCACGAGGTGCATCGTGGCGGGGTGGACACCCGCCGTCGCGAACCCGTGATTTCGGGCGCGCCCGTACCGGAGGCGAAAGCCGCCCGACTCCGAGGGGTGGCCGAACACCGGTCGCCCGGCGATCAGGTCCCGCAGATACTTCGCCGAGGGGTCGACTCGGGGCGGACCAGTCTCGGCCTCGTCGTCGGAGTCCGCCTCGGCGTCACCCTCGTCGTCGCCGCCCGCGTCGGCCTCGTCCGCCTCGCCACCGTCGTCCTCTCCGATGGTGCCGTCGATGAGGTCCTGGAGCCACGGCCACTCCACTTCTTCCAGGTCGCGGGTGTAACGCTGGATCTTCGGCGCCTTCAGCGCGATACCCTCCGCGAGGACGAGACACATCCCCCCGCGGGCGGCGTTGGTGTCGACCCGTTCCAGATCGCGAAACCCCGACACCTCCTCGTCGCCCGTCGCCTCGCCGTCCAGCATGATCGGCATGTGCTCGGCGATGAACTTCGTCTCCTTGTCCTTCGGCGTGTACTGGAGTCCCGTTTCGGCGTCGTAGAGGCTGATCTCCTCGGCGTAGCGTTCGATTTCGTCGTCGCGAGGCGTGAACTCCTCGATGCCCAGTAGGGAGCGCGCGTAGTCGGCGACGAGTACCGAGAGTGCCTGTGCCGTGCCGCCCGCGGAGCGAATCGGCCCCGCGTAGTAGACGTTGACGAACTGGCTGCCGTCGTCGTTGTCGAGGAGTTCGACGCGGTCGATCCCCTCGATGGGGGCGGCGACGACGCCCTCCGTCAGGAGGGCAACGGCCGTCCGGACCGCGCCTTCGATTTTGCCGGCGTCGGTCTCGTAGTCGCCGACCGTCCCCTCTACGAAGTCGGTCACGAGCGCCAGCGCCGCCTCCTCGCGGCTCATCTTCCCGTCGAGTTCGCGCACCCGCTCGGCCACCCCGTCGATGCCGAGGATGTTCTCCACCCGGTCGGCCATGTCGCGGGCGACGGGTATCTCGACCTCGGGACGGGGGTCGGCACCCCGTTCTTTGGCCCGTTTCGCCCGGTCGAACGCCTCGTCGAGGCGGTGTTCCATCCGCTCGAAGTAGCGCTCGTCGTCCGGCGTCACGGGTCTGCCCGTCGGTCGAACGCTTCCTCGAAGGCCCGGAGATGTACCGTCCCCTCGACGGCCTCGGCGGCGTTGAGATAGCCGCCGACTGCCTGCCCGCTCGGCCGCGTGAGAACGGCGTAGGGGCGGGCGACCGGGTCCCCGTCGGTCACCGACACGTCGCCCGTGCAGGTGGCGACCGACAGCGGTTCGTCGAACTGCACCGCGCGATGCTCGTCGGCGGCCGGATCGTAGTACCACACGTCGGCGTCGCGGACCGTGCCCACACCGGTGAACCACGCCGCGGCGACGCCCTCGTCCGCGGCGACGGCTTCGATCGCTCCCCGCCAGTCGTCGCCCGCCTCGATGGCGACGCGGTACTCCGCGTCAACGGCGAGTTCACGAGCGTCCATAGACGGGAGACGGACGGCCCCGGATTAAACCTTACTCGGTACGGCGGCCGTCGCTCTCGCGACGGCGCGGCGGCTGGTCGAACGTAACGAACACCGCGGCGAACGGGGCGTTAGAACGGAGCCTGCGGGCCTTCGTCCCGACCCTCGCCGTCGTCGGTCGTCTCGCCGGGGAACGAGGGTTCCATGCCGCTGCCACCCTCGCCGCCCATGCCCTCCATACCGGTGTCGGCGTGGACCTTCGTGATCTCGGGGATCTCCTTGACCATCCGGCTTTTGATCGCCTGGATCGTCATCGGGGAGATGCCACAGCCGGAACAGGCGCCGCCGAGCTGGATGCTCACTTCGCCGGTCTCCGTGTCGATGTTCTGGATCGCCGCGCTCCCACCGTGCATCTGAATCTGCGGGAAGTTGCGCCGCAGGAAGTTGGTGATGCGCTCGCGGAGATCGTCCTCGCCGTCGGCGTCCTGAGCGTCGGTACTCATACGCGGTGATTGGATTCCGACGGGCTTAGGCCTTTGGTTCGTCCCGCTCGTCGAGGCCGAACACCGACCGGAGTTCCGCCTCGATCTCCTCGACGTAGCGCTCCAGCGTCGTCTCCAGTTTCCCCTCGTCGACGACGATTGCAGTCACCCGGTCCGTCGGGTTCTCCGGGAGCTCGACCCGGAAGTCGCCGTCCTCGTAGAACGGTTCGGACTCGTTCAGTACCTGCTGATCGATGGCGTGAACCAGCTCGGAGTCGAAGCGGTCGTTCATCGTCTCGAAGGCGTTCTTGTACGCCCGCTGGAGTTCGGTAAAGTAGTTGGCGTACTTGTCCTCGAACTTCTCGGGGTCGAACTCGGCCATGACCGCCCTTTCGCGGGCGCGGCCAAAAGTCGGACGGTTACCCGTCCTCGACCCGAATCTCGTTGACGGTGACGTGCAGGAAGGTCACGGGCGCGCCGCCGCCGCCCGTGAGTTCCGGTTTCTGGTCCGCGAGCACCGTGTCGTAGTGGACGGCCGTTCCGCCCTGCACGTCGCTTACGCCGCCGACGATGCCGCCGTACACCTCCGCGCCGCCCCGCACGCTGATGTCCTGGTTCCCCGGCGCGTAGATGACTCCGTAGAAGTCCGCGCCGCTCCGGACGGTCACCGTCGAACTGCTCGTGCCGTAGAGCCAGATCTGGTCGCCCCGGTCGCCGACGCTCGTCCAGTCGGTCCTGATCTCGTAGTCGCCGGTGGCGTAGACGTGGACCGCGTTCGAGCCGACCACGTCCACCGGCGACCCGCCCGAGGTGGACACGTCGCCGTCGACGACGACGGACACCGGCCCGCCGGTGGTGTCGAAGGTGAGGCTGTCACCGCCGGAGAGTTCGAGGTCGTCGAGGTGGTAGGTGCCGTTCGTCAGCGTACAGGCCGCGTGGGCGCCGCCGCAGTTCCCCGCCTCGATCCGCGCGGCGTCGCTCCCGTCGTTGTCGTTCGACCCCGCCGCAGCGGCGACTTTCGTGGCGACGGCGTCGTCGATGGGGCGCAGATCCGGCGGCGTCAGCTCCCGCGCCGCCGACACCGCGCCCAGGTTCGGTCGTGGCCCGTTCTCCACGACGTTCCCGTCCACGTTCGGGTAGACGGCGCCGTCCTCGAAGCTCCCCGCCGCCGTCACGTCGCCGTCGATGTTCTGGCCGTTGGCGGGGTAGAAGTCACCGCCGACGTGGACGTCCGCGCCGATGGTCCCGGAACTGCTCACGTAGTCCCCGCCCGCGACGACGGGCGCGTCGACGCTGACGCCGCCCCCCGTCTCGACCACCCGCCCGCTGACCGTCGCCGGACTGTCGAGGTGGCCCCCGCCGCCGAGTCGCAGGTCGCCGTCGGCGATGAGTTCGTCGTCGACGGTGACACCGCCGCCCGTCAGGTCGGCGTCGCCGTCGGCGATCAGTCGGCCCGTCACTTCGATGCCGCCGCCGCCCTCGAAGTCCCCGTCGACGCGCATGTCGCCGTAGATGGTCCCACCGCCGGCGTTGACGAGGTCCTCCCCGACGTAGACGCTCCCGTTCTCGCCCCTCGTCGTGGCGTAGGTCCCTTCCGAGGAGTTGTAGCTGTCGACCGTCGCGCCGCCCTGGACGGTCACCGTCGGCGACCGGGCCGCGATGGAGTCCCCGATTTCGCGCCCCCGCGTCGGCACGCTGAGCACCACCGCCACCGATCGGTTGGCGTCGTACACTCTGACGGTGTCCGCGTCGGTCCGCGTCCGGAAGTAGTCCGCCCAGCCCCGGTAGTACTCGCTCCGGACGGTGACGCGGACGCTCCCCGAAGACAGCGGGTTCGCCATCCCCGCACTCGCGTTCGGGAACGCCGCGTAGGTCGGGCCGTCCTCGAACCGGAGCGCCTCGGCGGAGCCCGCTTCCCCGCGGAGGGCAACGATGGGGAACGTCAGCGTCGGATCGCTCCCCGAACCGGTGCCCCAGCGGTAGTGAAACTCCGGGGGCGAGACCATCGTCGACCGCCCCGCGCCGGCCCGCCAGACGCCGCCGCCCTGATAGGCCACGGTCGTTCCGCTGGACCGATACTCGACCGCCCCGAGCGTCGTGTTCACGATGGGTGGCCCGGTGGCGTTCGACCCGACCCGTTCGACGGTGATGCGCCCCGCCGACTCGTCGAGCGTCGCCCGGCCGCGGCCGCCGAGCGAGACCCGACGGCTGTCGGCGTAGCCGAGGGCCACCTCACTCACCTCGGCATCGACACTCGACATGGTGAGTTCTGCCAGACTCGCCTTCGTCCGATCCTGCACGTCGCGCAGCGCCTCGCCGCCGATCAGCAGGACGCCCGTCGTCCCGGCGACGACGACTCCGAGGATCAACACGACGCCGATGACCGAACTCTGTGCCCGCGCCTCGCGGCTCACGGCCCCGCCGGCACCCCGCTCGCCGGCAACGTGAGACGCGGTCGACGTACTTCTATTTTCATCAGTGATATGCAGGTTGAACGTCGACCGGTTTCTACCTTTATCTTTCTCACTGACATTTCGGACGACGGAGTCGGTCGATTTCGCGGCGACACGGCGCCCCGACTGTGCGGGTAGTCGGCCGGACGGTGCTACTCAGATATCAGACGTGAAAGGTGAGCGGGCGTGAGTCCCCGTCCCCTGCGTGGCGCTCGTGCGGTCGCTCGTACTCGCGCTCCTCCGGCACCGCCGGGAACGGTCGAGTCGAACGCGTTCGCTACTCGAGTTGTTCGCCGACGATCCGATCCACTTCGGCCACGAACGCCTCCCGCTCCCCGGCCGGGATGGTCGCCCCCGCGGCCACGTCGTGGCCGCCGCCGTCGCCGCCGACCGCCCGCGCCGCCTCCCGCATGGTCGCCGAGAGGTCGAGTCCGCGACGGACCAGCGCGTGCGACCCCCGTGCGGACACCTTCACCTCGCCCGCGTCGTTCGCGCCGTCCGGTTCGACGGTCGCGAAGGCGACGATCGGTCGGTCACGACGGACCCCGTCCGCGCCGAGGGCCATCCCGGCGACGATGCCGACGATGGTCTCGCGGATGCGCGTGCCGGCGTCGAACCACTGGACGTGGTTCTCGACGGTGACGCCCGTCGACTTCACCAGCTCCAGGCCCTCCGAGAGGTTCTTGCGGTGGTTGCGCAGGAGCGTCCGGGCACGGTCCAGGGCCGCCCCCCGGTCGCCGAGACACACGGCGAGGCCGACGTCCGCGCGCTCGTAGCGCGCCGTCGCGTTCAGGAGGGTGGAGAACTCGCTCACGTCGCGCAGTTCGGTGCCCTCCGGTTCGGCGGTGAGCGTGTACGTCGTTCCGATCAGGTCGTTCACGCGAACGGCCGGGACGCCGCTCGCCACCGCGCGCTTCAACAGGGCGCTCGCCACCGTCCGCCGGTCGTCGTCGGAGAGGTCGACCCACCGCTTCCACTCGCCGTCGGCACGGAGGTCGGCGTCCAGGTCGGCGAGGAAGGAGACGGCCCCGGCTTCGTCGCCGGTGATCCCCGGAATCCGCACGTCGCTCGCGTACTCCAGCAGTTTCGGGAGGGGACGGGTCTGCCGGCCGTACATGGCGAGGTCGGTGCCTTCCGCGAGGACGTCCGCCTCGATGCCCTCCGCGACGATACCCTCGTTCGCACCGGTGAGTCCGTCGACCCCGCCCTGCATGTCGCCGACGGCACCGACTACCGCGAGCGCCGCGAGGTCGCGGTTGTCCACGTCGTCACGTTCGAGAGCGCGCGCGAGGACGTACGCCGCGCCGGCCCCGGAGAGTTCGCTCGCCCCGTCGAGGCCTTCGAGCAGCGGGTTCAGGTGGTAGGCCGTCTCCGCGTCCGCCGGCTGGTGGTGGTCGGCGATCACTGGGTCGAACGCCCCGCGCGCCTCGAAGTCGGCGATGACGTCTAGCTGGCCGCTCCCGAAGTCGGTGAACAGGACGGTGTCGTGGTCGGTCGCCGCGATGGCACGAATCGACGCTTCGTCGAGTTGCTTCTCGAAGACCGTCTCGAACGGGATTCCGGCGCGTTCGAGCGCCGTCGCCGCGACGGCGGCGCTCGTCAGGCCGTCCGCGTCGATGTGCGAGGCGAGCAACACGGCGTCGGCGTCCCGGAGCCGGTCGGCACACGCCGTCGCACGCTCCGCGAGTTCGGGAACGGGACCCATCGTCGTCGGATCGGTCGTCATCGCGGATAAACCCTCGTCAGCGCGCCCCGTCGTCGCCCAGGCGCTCGACCGTCTCGCGGGCCAGCGCCTCGAACGTCGCTTCGGCGGGCACCACGTCCACGTCGATTCCCTCCCCGTCGGCCGTCTCGCGGGTCGGCGCCCCGATGACGCCGACGACGGCGTCGTTCAGGCCCGCGACCGCCGCGTCGCGGACCCCGCGTTCGGCGGCGGCGTCGAGGAAGTGTTCGACCGTCAGCGACGAGGTGAAACAGACGGCGTCCAGGTCGCCGGCCGCCGCGAGCGCTGCCGATTCGCCCGCGCCCTCTGGGCGGACCAGCCGGTAGAGTACCGTCTCGTGGACGTCGGCGCCGGCCGCCCGGAGGCCGTCGAGCAGGACCGGACTCCCGTGGTCGCTCCGGGCCACTTCCACCGTCGCGTCCGTGGTTCGGTCGGCCAGCAGGTCGACCAGCCCCGACGAGGTGAACTCCTCGGGCACCAGATCCACGGCGTAGCCCGCCGCTTCCAGCGCCTCGGCGGTTTTGGGTCCGATGGCGACGACGGTCGCCGTCCCCGGCTCCCACCCCGCCGACGCGACGAGTTCCGCCCCGGTCTTGCTCGTGAACACGACGTAGTCGGCTGCCGACGGCGTCTCGCCCGTCGGTTCGACCGCCAGCATGGGGTCGCCGACCGCTTCGACGCCCAGGTCGTGGAGGAGGGTCCGGGCCGCTGCCAGTCGGTCGTCGTCGGGGCGGAAGACGGCGACGCGTGGCCGCTCCCCGGTCACTCCTCGGCCTCCGCGCGGGCGCGGTCGATCAGGTCGGCGGCGCCCTCCTCGCGCAATTCGGCCGCGAGCGACGCGGCCGCGTCGGCGTGGTCGGTGATCCGCAGGTCGGCGGTTCGTTCCACTGCCTCCGTCCCGTCGAGGGAGAGGACCTGAACGATCACGTGGACGTACTCCCCCTGGACGACGGCGTAGACCCCGATGGGGGCGATACAGCCACCGCCGAGTTCCGCGAGAATCGTCCGCTCGACGGTCGTCTCGACGCGCGTCACTGGGTCGTCGACGGCGCCGCGAATCGTCTCGGTCGCCTCGTCGTCCACCCGGGCCGTCACCGCGATGGCGCCCTGTCCCGGCGCGGGGACGAACCGCTCTTCGGGGAGCCGAGTCGTCGGGACGGTGCCGAGCAGGCCGCTCCGCTCCAGTCCCGCCTCCGCCAGAACGATGGCGTCGTACTCCGTCTCGACCGTCCGCTCCATCGCCTGACGCTCCAGTTCCGAGAGGCCGTCGAACCAGTCCTCGACCGACCGGTCGAACGCGTCCGGATGTTCGCCCTCGTCCTCGTCTTCGGCGTCCAGCCGGCGTTCGTGTTCCCGCTGGAGGCCCGGTGCGAGCAACTTCTCCAGTCGGGTGTCGACGTTGCCCCGGAGCGGTTCGATCTTCAGATCCGGCCGCGCCCGGCGCAACTGCGCGCCCCGACGAAGCGAGGACGTCCCGACGACGGCCCCCTCGGGGAGGTCGGACAGGGCACTCCCGTCGGGCGTCACCAGGACGTCGCCCGCGGAGGCGCGTTCCGGTACCCCGGCGACGACGAGTTCCGTCGGCGACTCCGTGGGCATGTCCTTCATGGAGTGGACCGCGGCGTCGACGTCGCCTTCGAGCACTCGCTCGTCGAGGGCGCGGACGAACGCTCCGGTCTTTCCCAGGCGGTGGATGAGTTCGTCCCGAATCTCGTCGCCTCGGGTCGACACCTCCACCGTCTCGACGGTGCGTCGCGGGCCGTCGAGACGGTCGCGGACGCTCGCCGTCTGTCGGAGGGCGAGGTCGGACCCGCGCGTCGCTAGCCGTATGGTCCCGCGCGTGTTCATATCCGACCGGTCGCTCCCGAGGGTGAAAAGCCCACCAGTTCCCGTCGGCGACGCGGTGACACAACGCCTTTGAGCCGGCCCCGAGACGCCCACCATACGAGCCATGTCGAGGATTCCGAAGTACAACGCCGTCGGTCTGTCCCCGACCGTCTGGGGCGCCGAGGAGCGCAGCGACATCGAGACGAATCTCGAACACATCCACGAGGCCCTCTCGGCGGCCACGTGGCTCAGCGGCCTGGAACTCCCCGTCAAACTCGCCGTCCTCCCCGAAGGGGCGCTCCAGGGGTTCACCGACGAGGTGTTCGACATGGACCACGCCACCTACCGCGAGGAGATCGCGATCGATATCCCCGGTCCAGAGACCGAGACGCTCGGCGAGTACGCCAAGGAGTTCGAGACGTTCGTCGTCGCCTCCGCGAAGGAGAAGGCGCCCGAGTACGACGAGAAGTTCTACAACACCGCCTTCGTCATCGACCCCGACGGCGACGTGATCCACACCCACCGGAAGGTGACGCCACTCCTCCCCGTCGAGCGGTCGGTCTCCCCCCACGACGTGTGGGACGACTGGCAGGAACACCACGGCGACGATCTGGACGACCTCTTTCCCGTCGTCGACACCGAAATCGGTCGCCTCGGCATCTCGCTGGCCATCGAGGGAGCGTACCCCGAGTACGTCCGCGGCCTCGCGATGAACGGCGCCGAAGTCGTCTGCCGGATCGCCTGCCCGGAACCGCTCGTGGCGAACGAGAGCTGGGCGATCCAGAACCGGGCGCGCGCCCTCGACAACACCTGTTACGTCGTCGCGCCGAACCTGGGGACGTACTACGTCACGCCCGACGCGGACACGCCGGTCGACACGTTCGGCGGCGGATCGATGGTCGTCGATCACAAAGGGAACGTCCTCGCCGAACACGCCTACGGTGCCGGGTCGTCGTACTGTGCGGCCACCGTCGACGTGGAAGGCCTCCGCGAGTTCCGCACCTCGTCGCCGCTCGCGAACTGGATCAAGGACCTCCGGACGGAACTGATCCAGCCCATCTACGACCGGGAGCTCTACCCGAAGAACCTGTGGCTGGACCGCCAGCCCGTGGATCACGAGACGTACGCCGAGGAGGTGACGGAGGCACAGATCGAGAGGATGGTCGAGGAAGACATCTTCGTCCCGCCGTATCACGAGCGAGACGGCGAGGAGTAACTCGCGAGACGCCCGGTTACAGCGCGTCCTGATACGCGTCGAGCGTCCGCTGGACGTCCTCCTCCGTGTGGGCGTAGCTGACGAACTGTGCCTCGTACTGGTTGGCGGTGAGGAAGACGCCGCGGTCTTTCATCTCCTGCCAGAACACCCGCTCCCAGCGGTTCGTCTCGGCGGCCGCCACGTCCGCGCCCGTCTTGGGGCAGGCGTCGAAGTTCGGACAGTCCTCGCGCTGGCGACAGCCGGCCTCGCAGTGGCCCTCGCCGCCGCTCCCGTCGCGGGTAAAGATGGTCTTGAAGATGCTCCCGGTGCCGACGACGGTGTACTCCGGCGCTCGCTCCGCCAGGATGTCGGTGATGCCCGCGCGCAACTGCTCGCCGAGGGCGTCCACGTGGTCGTACACGTCGTTCTCGGCGGCGTAGCGCAGCGTCTCCAGGCCGGCGGCCATCGTGACGGGGTGGCCGGAGAACGTGCCGGACTGGAACACGTCGCCGCCCGGCGTGAGGTGTTCGACGATTTCCGCGCGGCCGCCGACGGCGCCGACGGGAAACCCGCCGCCGACGATCTTCCCGAGCGTCGTCAGGTCGGGTGTGACGCCGAACTCGCTCTGGGCACAGCCGAGGCCGCCGACGCGGAAGCCGGTGATGACCTCGTCGAAGATCAGGAGCGAGCCGTACTCGTCACAGAGTTCGCGTAGCGACTCGTGGAAGCCGTCGACGGGCATGACGACGCCCATGTTGCCCAGGATCGGCTCCGTGAGGACGGCGGCGATGTCGTCGCCGTGGGCCTCGAAGACGTCCGCGATGGTGTCGGTGTCGTTGAACGGGACTGGGATGGTGTGGTCGGCGAAGGAGTCGGGGATGCCCGGCGAGGAGGGCGTCGCCCCGTCCGGATCGCCCTCGACCAGCGTGGACTCCTGTGCGCCGTGGTAGCCGCCCTGCATGACGACGATTTTGTCGCGCCCGGTGTACGCCCGCGCGAGGCGGACGGCCGAGACGGTGGCTTCGGTCCCCGAGTTGACGAAGCGGAGCATCTCGACGGAGGGGACGTGTCGCGTCACGAACTCCGCGAGGTCGACTTCGACCTCGGTGGGTGCGCCGTACATCGGGCCGGCGCTGGCGTGAGACTGGATCGCCGCCTCCACCGACTCGGGGAGGTCGTGACCGTACAGTAGCGGGCCGTAGCCCATCACGTAGTCGAGATAGCGGTTGCCGTCCGCGTCGACGACGTGGGCGCCGTCGCCGCCTTCGACGAAGAAGGGGTACGGCATCGACGCCCGCACCGACGAGTTGACACCGCCGGCCAGCACGGACAGCGCCCGGTCGTACAGCTCCCGTGATTCGTCGTGGTTCATACCTACGGCTGTGCGCCGCTGCGGAAAGAAGGTACTGGGTCGAAGGGAGCGCCGGTGTTCGCCGCGGGTCGCGGGACGGACGACGTGTTTGGTGGTTAGACCGCGTCCGGTCCCGTCTTCCCGGTGCGGACCTGTACCGCCTCGTCGACGGGCATGATGAAGATCTTGCCGTCGCCGGGTTCGCCCGTGTTCGCACCCTCGCGGATGGCGTCGGCGACGTCCATCGCGGGCACGTCCGCGACGACGCACTCGATTTTCACCTTCTGGTGGAGGTCGACGGTGTACTCCTCGCCGCGCCACTGGCCCTTCTTGGCGGGCTGTGAGCCGCGGCCGGAGACGTTCGTCACGGTGATCGAGGGGGCGCCGACGTCGGCGATGGCCTGTTTCACGTCGCCCAGTTTCTCCGGACGAAGCATCGCGACGACCATCTTGATCTCGCTGCCACCGTCGGTGCGGATCTCTTTGTCCTCGCCACCGTCGGTGCGGAAGCCCTCGCCGCCGTCGGCGACGATGTCGGGCTCGCCGAATTCGGGGTAGGTGTTGACGCCGTGTTCGGACACGTCGAGACCCTCACGCTCGTGTTCCTCCGAGACGCGGGCCTGACCCAGCGCCTTGATGATGCCGAACACCAGGGCCGTCGCGAAGATGGTCCAGGCGGCGATGACCGCGACGCCGGCCAACTGGCCGACGAAGCTCACGGAGTAGCCGGGAATCGCAAAGAGCGGGAACAGGACCGCTCCGAGGACGCCCGCGCTCCCGTGGACGGGAAAGACCGCACACACGTCGTCGATCTTCAGGCGCTTCTCGACGAATCCGAAGACGATGGGGAGCTGTGCGCCGGCCAGCCCACCGATCACGAGCGCGCCGATCCACGTGATCGCGTTGGTGTTGCTGGTGATGCCGACCAGTCCGGCGAGCATGCCGTTCGCGACGTAGAGCGTATCGACCTTGCCGGTCTTGCCCAGCGCGACGGCGCCGGCGCCGATGGCGCCCGCGGCCATGCCCATCGTCGTCGTGAGGGCGACGCGACCGAGCTGATCACTGAGCAGGCCGCCGTCGCTGAAGATGGCGGACGTGCCCACGTTGAAGCCGTACCAGCCGAAACAGAGGATGAGCGTTCCCAGCACCGCGAAGGTGAGCGAGTGGCCGGGGATGATGTTCACCGAGCCATCCTCGTTGTAGCGGTCCATCCGGGGGCCGAGCACCCAGGCGGCCGTGAGGCCGGCGATGCCGCCCATGCCGTGGACGATCATGCCGCCCGCGAAGTCCTGGAAGCCCGGACCGATGGTCGTCAGGAAGCCGCCGGCCCAGGTGAGACCGGTGACGACGGGGTAGATGACCGCCGACAGCAGGATCGTGTAGGCGACGTACGCGCGGAGTTTCGCCCGACCGGCGATGGCCCCGCTGACGATGGTCGCCGCCGTCATGGCGAACACCGCGCCGTAGAGCCAGCCGACCCACCCGGCCGAGCTACCGGTGATGTAGCCGAACGGGTTCGAGCCGCCGCCGACGACGGTCGAGACACCGGCGCCGATCAGGAAGTAGACGATGACGCCGACGCTCCAGGTCAGCATGTTCTTCGTCAGCTGGTTGGCGACGTTCTTCGAGCGCACCTGCCCCGCCTCCAGCATGGCGAAGCCGGCGTGCATGAAGAAGATGAGGAAGCTGACGGTCAGGATCCAGGCGTTGTTCACGCCGGAGGTGATCGCTGACGGGTCAACCTGAAGCGGCGTCAGCATTCGGCCACCTCCGTCGACGGTACTTCGCTATCGGTGCTTGGACAGATGTTTGTGTTTTCGGGTTCTTCTACCATGTTCGTTCTCCGAGTTGCGATAGAATCTACTGTTACGACATAGTATAAGGATTAGTGTTTACAAATGTCTATATTAATCCGTTTGTCTGGATGTTCGTTCGATTTAATAGCAGATAAGGGTTGTATAAGGACGTAAAACCGGGAACTGACGGACAAATGTTGCCCGATAATCGGACGGACGTTTTGTCAACGATATTGTATTTGCCTGCGGCGCCGCGCGCTCACGCGCCCCGGCAGTCGGGTGCCACGTCCTCGGCGAAGTAGGTCACGATCAGGTCCGCACCCGCGCGCTTGAGCGACAGGAGGGACTCCCGAGCGACCGCGTCGAGGTCGAGCCACCCTTTCTCGGCGGCGGCGTGGAGCATCGCGTACTCGCCGCTGACGTTGTAGGCGGCGACGGGTCGGTCGAACTCCCGGCGGACGGCGCTCACCACGTCGAGGTAGGGCAGGCCCGGCTTGACCATCAGCACGTCGGCGCCCTGTTCCACGTCGAGGCGCACCTCGCGGAGCGCCTCCCGGCCGTTCGCGGGGTCCATCTGGTAGTGGCGCCGGTCGCCGAAGGCGGGCGCGCCGTCGGCAGCGTCGCGGAACGGGCCGTAGAAGGCGCTCTCGTACTTCGCGGCGTAGGACATGATCGCCACGTCCGAGAAGCCGTCGTCGTCGAGACCCGTCCGGATGGCCCCGACCATCCCGTCGGTCATGCTGGAGGGGGCGACCATATCCGCCCCCGCCTCGGCGTGGGAGACGGCCGTCCGCGCGAGGCGGTCGAGCGTCGCGTCGTTGTCGACGGTCAGGATCGGATCGTCGCGTGCGTCCGCCTCCAGCACCCCGCAGTGGCCGTGTTCGGTGTACTCACAGAGACAGACGTCGGTGATGACCGTCGCGTCCGTCTCGGCCGTGACGGCCCGGGTCGCCCGCTGGACGACGCCGTCCTCCGCCCAGGCGCGCGATCCCTCGTGATCCTTCGACTCCGGGATGCCGAAGAGGATGACGGCCTCGACACCCGTTTCCAGCACCTCCTCGACCCGGTCGACCGCCTCGGCGACGGGGACCCGTTCGTGTCCGGGCATCGACTCGATGGGCACCCGTTCGTCGGTCGTCGCATCGACGAACACGGGCGCCACGAGGTCGGACGCGCGGAGTTCGGTCTCGCTGACGAGCGAGCGGACGCCGTCCCGGCGCAGTCGCCGCGGGCGGTCTGGCTGATGCATACCGCACGCCTCGCCCGGGACGGTCAAAACCCCGTCGCTCCCACGCACACGCAACCGATATGTGCCCCCACGGTGCAGAGTGCAGTGTGTTCGCTCCGCTTCAGGTCGCTCAGTTGCCCGACGCCCTCCGCGAGCTACTCGCCGCCGACTACGGCTTGCTCGTCCTCTTCGGGGTGTTCGTCCTCGAAGGGGCGATGTTGCTGTACGTCGTGCCGAGCGAACTCGTCGTTCCGGGAGCGCTCGCGCTCCTCGGGGGATCGGTGGCGAACGCCGTGACCGTCGTCGGTATCGCCGTCGCCGGCGCCACCGTCGGCCAGTTCGCCCTGTTTACGCTGGCCAAGCGCGCCGGTCGGGAGCGGCTGCTGGGGTCGCGGTGGTTCCGCGTCAGCGACGACGCCCTCGCCCGCTTCGAGGGGTGGTTCGACCGGTGGGGGCCCGTGGTCGTCCCCGTGAGCAACACGCTCCTGTTCACTCGGGGGATGGTCACGGTTCCCGCCGGCCTCGCCGGCATGGACGACCGCCGGTTCCTGCTCCTGTCGGCGCTCGGCACCCTCTCCTTCGAATCGATACTCGCGGGGCTGTATCTCTGGTTCGGGACGGTACTGTGATCGGGCGGCAGTGACGGTGGGTTGCGGGGACGGGCGACTGGAACGGGGCCGCTACTCGGTCCGGTCGATGTCGATCTTCTCGCGCAGCGCGGCGAGGTCGTCGGACTCCGCGAGCTCTTCCAGCCGCTCCCGGAAG
Source organism: Haloplanus litoreus (assembly GCF_045690335.1). Taxonomy (GTDB): domain Archaea; phylum Halobacteriota; class Halobacteria; order Halobacteriales; family Haloferacaceae; genus Haloplanus; species Haloplanus litoreus. The sequence goes on from NZ_CP147874.1 coordinate 732,005, forward strand.
TGGTTCTCGCAGAGGCCGACGCGAATGCCCTCCTTCTCCGCCGCGTAGGCGGCCTCGCGATCACAGTAGTGGCAGTTCATACCATCGGTAGGTGCTCCCTCCGGTTTAACCCTGCGCATCCGGCAGATGCGGCGCGAGCCGGGCGTAGGCCGCGGCGTCCACCCCGGCGACGCCGAGCCGCCGGTCGTGGGCGTCGCTCCCGCCGGTCGCCAACAGGTCGTGGGCCTCGATCACCTCGTCGAGGCGCGACTCGTCGACGGGGGCGTCGTAGGGGTAGTACCGCTCGATGGCGTCCAGTTCCGGCGCGAGTTCGAGAGCCGCCTCCGGGTCCGCGTACCGGAACGGGTGCGCGAGGGAGACGACCGGACACGCCTCGCCGAGGAGCGCGAGACCACGGTCCACGCTCGGTACCTCACGGGCGATGTAACACGGGCCGTCGTCGCCGATGAACCGTCCGAACGCGCCCGCGTAATCGCAGTCGGCGTCGCTCTCGTCCACTGCGCGCGCGACGTGAGGGCGGCCCACGCCGGGTTCGAACGACACGTCCAGGTCGACGCCGAGGCGGTCCTCGATTCGTTCGGTCATGCGCCGTGCTCGGTCGATGCGGTCGGTCTGGAGGCGGTCGAGTTCCGTCCGCAGCGCCGGCGTCTCCTCGACGCCGTAGCCGAGCAAGTCGATCCGTCCCGTGGCCGTCTCGACCTGGAGTTCGATGCCCCGGATCACCGTCACGCCGTCCCGAACGGTCACGGGGGCGGTCAGATCCGGGTGGAGTCGGTCGTGGTCGGTGACGGCGACGACGGAGACGCCGGCGTCCCGTGCGGCCGCCGGGAGGGACGAGAGGGGTAACCGCCCGTCGGAGACGGGGGTGTGTACGTGCAGATCCGCGACCACGTCCATACCGCCACCTCGCTGCCACCGCCGATAGGCCTTGCGACCACCGTGTGTGATACTCGCTTGCGTGGTTCCCGTTCACCCGACACGCGTTCTCAATTAAGGATAATTAAGGTCTTGTGCCTGACTAAGGTAGTGCATGGAAAACCATTATAGTTATCGACCGTGTGGAACCCAGTGATGAAGTTCAACGGCACTGGCGAAATGATCGAAGCCCTCGAATACCCGACGACCACCGACGAGATCATCGACAACCACGGCGAGCACGAACTCGAACTCCAGCGCGGGACCGAACAGGTCGGCGAGATTCTCGAACGGCTGGGGACGGAGGAGTTCGAGACGCCCGAGGACGTCCGCCTCTCCGTTCGCTCCGCAGTCGGCCACAAGGCCATCGGCCGGCGCTTCTACAGTGACCGTGATCCGACTGCCCTCGGCGAATCCGGGCCGACGCCGCTGTCGCTCTAGAGGTCCAGTTCGAGCGGAACCGATCCCTTGGTGTACCCCATCGTTCTCCCGTCGGGCCGCATCCGATAGACGACTGCGGGCCGGTGACCCACGTCCGGCCGTTCCTGATCGACCGCGAACCAGTCGTCGTCCGGGAACGACGAGCAGTCGACGAACAGCACTACGCCGCCCGCGTGCGCCGACAGCTGTCCGTCAGTCTTCGTCTTCGCCGTATCGCGCACGGCGGCTTCCGGCGTCCCCGCAGACCGGCGATTCGGCGGTAGCGGCCGCGTCACCTCGACGAGCGGCTGTTCGCCGGCGTCGGTGCGTGCCTGGAAGTCGATGGAGTGACCCGTCGTCACCTCGATTTCGGGGTGCGGATCGTAGCCGGCGTCGGTGAGGAGCTTCGCCGCGTGAAACTCGCCCATCGTCGCCGCCATGCGCGTCAGGTCGAGATACTCCGACGTGCCGAGTTTGCCCGCCATCGTCTCGCGGTAGTCGTCGAGGACGCCCGTCGACAGGAACGACTCGTAGAATGCCAGCGTGTCGTCTCGCTCCGCGTCCGGGAACCCACCCGCGTGCTCTTCGAAGAACTCCCGGGTCGTCCACCGGCCGTCCTTCGAGAGGAAGACGGGGAGGAAGAACCACGAGAGGTGGGGGTAGTCTTCGAGCCAGGGCGACTGTTCGTGCAGTTCCGCGCGCAGTTCGCGCTCGGTCCAGTCGGCGACGCCGCTCGGTACCTCGGTGAAGCCGTACTTCTCGGTACGCCAGAGGCTCGACGGTGTCTCCGTGTTGCCGAGCCAGTAGGCGCCGTCGTCGTTCCAGCAGAACAGCGCGGTGTCGCCGTTGTCAACGTCGAACCGTCGGGCCTCGTAGCCGTCGGGCGGTTTGAACCACGGACGACGGCTGGTCGCGCCCAGATTGTCGTCCAGGGGTTCGAACACCTCGGCGCGGACGCGGCCGTCCGTCCAGCGGCCGGGGGCGTGTCGAAAACGAAGGGGTCGTGCCACGGTCGGTGTACGGCTCCAGACGATTTACGCGTTCCGCGTCGCACCCAGCGGAACGTCCGTTACATATATGTCTGGAGGTATCCAAGCCAGTGTGTACCATGTCAATGGGTGCCTATGACGAGGACGAACACGAGCGGCGCGCACAGAAAACCGGCCAGGTCGACGCGGATTTCGACGACGACCGGTCGGAGTTCCGAGGGACCCTCTCGTACGAGTCGGGCGACTCCACCGAAGCCCTCTTGGATCAGTTCAAACAGCTTCAGGGCGAGTGACCACTATCCGTTCCGTCCGAGCAGCACCGTCGCCGCCGTCGACACCGCCGTCACGGCGACGACGTGGCCCACGATTGCTCCGACCAGCAACGCGTCCCCCCACACCACCGGCACGAGCGCCAACTCCAACAGCGCGAACCCGACGGTGGCAGCGTCGATGCGTCGACACCGTCTGGCCGTCTCGGCGTCGACCCGGTAGCGCAGCGACCGCCACAGCGAGACCAGCGCCGTCCACCACGACGTCCCCGTGCGATAACAGAGGTCCCAGAGGAGCAACAGCGCCACGAAGACCACGGGTGCTGGTGGCGCGCCCCCGGCGCCGAGGAGCGTGGCGAGCGGCGTCGGCGCTGCCCCGCCGAGCAGGTAGGTGGTCAGCGCGACGAACGAGAGTACCCCGAAGAGCACCTCGACGCTCGACCCGAACAGGAGGCGGCGGTGGGCGGCGGGCAGACCCACCCCGCGCGCCGCCGCGCCGATACGGAGCATAGCGACGCTTCCCGCCGCGGCGACGACGACGGCCGCAGTTCCCGCCACGACGGCCCGTTCCGGAAGCCCGTAGCCGACGCCGAGCCCGAGGACGAGCGTCTCGAAGAGGACCACCTGAACGCCCACGGCCTGCCGGGCCGTGAGCTGCAGGCCGGGAATGCCGCCCACGAGGCTCTCGTACACCCACGTCTCGCCGAAGGACGGGTGGCCGTCGACAGCCATCGATTCCGTCGCGGGTCGCCGTCTTCCGTCGCTTCCCGTCACGCCGTCGCCGCGTCCGCTCGCGGTCCCTCCCGTGCGAGCGCGCGGCGGAGCGCCTCGTCGAACGTCGTCGGATCGACCGGCACCAGATCACGGATCCGGTCGTCGTGGACCACGACCGGGTTCTTGAGTCCCGCGATCAGCGGTCGGGCGACCCGCCAGGGGACGTCGGTCATCAACCCCACCCAGTACGCCGAGAGCCGCGGCGTCAACACCGGCACGGCGAGAATGATCGGTTCGTGACCGAGGTGTTGGCCCGTCCGGCGGAGCATCTCGGCGTACGTCAGTACCTCCGGTCCACCGATTTCGTACGTCTCGCCGGCCGTCTCGGGCACGTCGAGGACGCCGACGAGGTACGCGATCACGTCGTCGACGGCGATGGGTTGACACGCCGTCCGCACCCACCGCGGGGTCACCATCACCGGCAGGCGCGTGGCGAGTTGGCGAATCATCTCGAAGCCCGCGCTCCCGGCGCCGACGACGATGGCCGCCCGTAGCGTCGTGAGGGCGTAGCGCCCCGTCGCCAGCACCCGTTCGACCTCGCGACGCGACCGGAGGTGTTCCGAGAGGTGGTCGCGGTCCTCGCCGAGGCCCCCGAGGTAGACGACCCGTTCGACGCCCGCCTCGCTCGCCGCCCGGGCGAACCCGTCCGCGGCCCGGCGGTCGTGGTCCGCGAAGTCGTCGCGGGCCGTCATCGAGTGGACGAGGTAGTACGCCGCGTCGACGTCGAGGGCGGCCGCGTAGGACGACGGCTCCAGCAGGTCGCCCTCGACAACCCGGACGCCCGCCGGCGGATCGTACCGTTCGGCGTCGCGGACGAGGACGGTCACCTCGTGGCTCGCGTCGACGAGGGCGGGGACGAGACGACCACCGACGAATCCGGTGGCACCGGTCACGAGGATGCGCATACTCCCCGGAGGACGGGCAGGGGATTAACGCTTGCCCGCCGCCGCGGCGTCATGTCCGGCCGTCGCCGCTCCCGTGGTCGACGAGGCCCGGGAACCAGTCACACCGATCCGTCTCCGTCTCTCGATTCGACCGGGTTCAGGCTCACCCTGATAGCTCGTCCCGTCCGCAGTCGGTCGGTTAGTGCCCGATTACCTATCCCCGCCGGCCGTGTAGCGGCTCCCGTGTCAGCGATACCACCCTCCCCCGTTCGGACCGCTCGGCGACTCGGCGCCACCGGTGGGCCCCGATGAGCGACGCCGAACCGCCGGACGTGTCCGACGACGGCTCCTCCCGTCGCCGCCTGCTCACCCTCCTCGGCGGCGTCCTGCTCGCCCTCCTCGGCGCGGGCTTTGGCGCCTCGAACCCCTTCGCCGGCGACGACACCGAGGACACGACGTCCGATCCCGGCCTCTCCGTCCAGTACACGGTGACGCCGGATCGAGCCGCACCGACGCCCACACCGACCCCCGAACCCGGCGACGACCCCGGCTCGGACGGCCAGACCGTGCCGCCGAACGCCACCGACGTGACCACCGCCGCGCCCGGGACGTCGTCGGGCGACGGGTCCGACCCCGACGACTCGCGCCCGCCAGGCGACGGCGACCGGAACCCGCCCGCCGGCGTCGATTCGCCGACGCCGGTGCCGACCCCGGCGAACGATCTGACCGCGTCGGCCATCCCGCCGGTGTCGCTCTCCGACGTCGCCCCCGGCGACGGCGGCGTCGTCGACCTCGCGCTCTCGCTGTCGGGGACGCCGGCCCGTCTCTGGGTTCGCGGCGACGCGACCGACTTCGACGAGGGTGGCGTCGTCGAGGCGGAGCGAAGCGACGGCGACGGCGGGCCGCCCGGCGAACTCCAGGAGTACGTCGAGGTGCGCCTGTGGTACGACGGCGACGCGGGTGCCGGCGACCGAGTGGTCTACGAGGGACCGCTCGCCGGCCTCGGCGCCGTCTCGGAGTGGACCCCGCTCACCGACTCCTGTGTCGACCCGGGTACCCACCCCGTGCGCTTCCGGTGGGATCTGCCCGCGGACGCGCCGAACCGCGTTCAGACGGACTCGGTGTCGTTCTCGCTCGACGTCGCCGCGGACGCGAGCGAGTGTGTGTGATCCGTAGGGCTTTCCCTCCCCGGCCCGTCGGCTTCGGGTATGAGCTCCGACCCCTGTGACGGCTGTGGGACGGACGTTCCCGTCGCGGGCGGCGCCGGGGACTTCTGGACGTTCGAGGCCGAAACCACCGGTGGCGTCACGCTGGAACTCGCCGATGGCACCGAACACTTCCTCTGTTTCGACTGCATCGAACGGTTGCCCGACGACCGCGAAGTGACCGCCGATGACGTGGCGACGCTGTCCGACTAGTGTTCCCGTCGACCGGGAGTCGGTACATCGGTTCGGAACCCGGAATGCCGACCCGCTCCTCACGGACCCGTTCGACAGTATTACTTGCGACGCCCGGCAGGAGTCACCGTGGACCCCGAGCGCATTCCCTCGTCCTTCCCGGCGCCGTCGTTCCGTGGCAACCAGCGCGAGGCCCTCGAGGACCTCCGTGAAGCCTTCGCCGCGGGCAACGACGTGGTGCTGGTTCGCGCCCCGACCGGGAGCGGGAAGTCGCTGCTGGCCCGGGCCGTCGCGGGCGCCGCCCGCACGCCCGCGGCGGCCGACCCCGCGCAGGCGACCGGCGCCTACTACACCACGCCGCAGGTGTCGCAACTGGACGACGTGGCCGAGGACGACCTGCTCGACGACCTCAACGTGATTCGGGGCAAGAGCAACTACACCTGCATCCTCCCCGACGAGACGACGACGCCCGTCGACCGCGCCCCCTGTGCCCGCGAGTCGGGCTACGACTGTTCGATCCAGCACCGCTGTCCGTACTACGCCGACCGCGCCATCGCCTCCAATCGGTCCATCGCGGCGATGACGCTCGCGTACTTCATGCAGACCGCCGGCTCGGAGGTGTTCGGCAAGCGCGACGTGGTGGTGATCGACGAGGCCCACGGGCTCGCGGAGTGGGCGGAGATGTACGCCACCGTCGACCTCCGGCCCGCGAGCGTTCCCGTCTGGGACGACGTGGGCATCCCCGACCTGGAGGCGGCCGACGATCCCCTCGACCGGACGGCACGCTTCGCCGAGACGCTCGCGGGCGTCTGCGAACGCGCGGCGTCGGAGCTGACCGCGAACGCCGAGTTGACGCCCGGCGAGGCCGCCCGCCGGGACCGCTTACAGGACCTCCGCTCGGAACTCGAGTGGTTCCGGTCCGACTACCGCGATCCGACCAGCACGACCACCTGGGTCGTCGACCAACCCGACGGGGCCGGGACGGCGATTACGATCAAGCCGCTCGACCCCGGCCGGTACCTCCACCACACGGTCTGGGACCGTGGCAACCGGTTCGCCCTCCTCTCGGCGACCATCCTCGACAAGGAGGCGTTCTGTCGCGGCGTCGGTCTCGACCCCTCGACCGTCGCCTTGGTCGACGTCCCCCACACCTTCCCCCTCGAGAACCGTCCGCTCTACGACGTGACACAGGGGAAGATGACCTACGAACACCGCGACGAGACGCTGCCCGACGTGGCCCGCCTGCTCGTTCGCCTCATGGTTCGTCATCCCGACGAGAAGGGTCTCGTCCACTGTCACTCCTACGCGATTCAAGAGCGTCTCGCCGACCGTCTCGCCGACTTCGGCGTCGACGCTCGCGTCCGGCGTCACGACCGCGAGAACCGCGACCGGGCGTTGGAGGAGTGGAAGGAAAGCGACGAGTCGACCCTCTTTCTCTCGGTGAAGATGGAGGAGGCGCTCGACCTGCGGGGCGACCTAGCTCGCTGGCAGGTGTGTTGTAAAGCACCCTTCCTCAACACGGGCGACTCGCGGGTCGCCCGCCGCCTCGAAGAGGGGCAGTGGGCGTGGTACTACCGGACCGCCCTCCAGACGGTGATCCAGGCCGCCGGCCGGGTCGTCCGCGCGCCGGACGACCACGGCGTGACCTACCTCGCGGATTCGAGCCTGCTCGACCTCTTCGACCGCGCCCGGACCGACATGCCGGAGTGGTTCGCCGACGCCGTCGACCGCTGTACCCGTCCCGACCTCCCGGAGTTCGACCCCGCGGCGGCGCTCGCCGGGGTCGACGCGACGCCCGACGCGAGCGGTCGCGGATCGCCCCGTCGGTCGCGTGGGTCGACGACCGGCGGGCGGCGAGTCGATACGGGGAGGGCTGGACGGTCCGACGGGACCGACAGCGGGTCACCCGACGCCGGCGGCGACGACGCGGCCGACGACCACCCGCTCTCGGACGTGTGGGGCGAGTAGGTTGAGAAACACACGCACACGGGACGCTCGGGGGCGCTATGCCGGTGATTCGGTATTCCATCTCACGGAACGCTTACACCCACACGTCGGGTAGGGTCGGTGTCCCCCGATGAGTACGCACTCGTTTCGAACGGCGCTGACTCTGTACCGCAGCGGAACTCTCTCGCTCGCTCAGGCGGCGCGACACGCCGGCTGTTCGGAGGCGGCGATGGCGTCGGCGCTCGACGGACGGGCGCGCTCCCGACGTGCGCGGATCGACACCGACGCCGACCGCCGACTCCTCGTCGACGTTTAATCGGGCAGGACGTGGAGGCCGGCCCGCGTCTTGACCACTGGCGTCGTCTCCGCCTCCGCGTCGAAGAAGTCCGGTCGCGGAATCGTCTTCGCCTCGTACGTCTCCGGATCGAGCACCTGCACCGCGTGGTCGTCCTCGACGGTCACCACCGTGGTCTCGACGGCGTCGTCGCGGGTCGCCAGCCGTCGGGCGGCGAGTTCCTCGTCGTCGAACGACGCCTCGTAGGGGTCGCCCGAGGCGAGGCGGACGCCCTTCAGATTTCCACTCACGCTCCGGACGAGAACCGGCCCCGCGTCGTCGTCGGGGTCGATCACGTCCCCGGGCGTGAACTTCGGCAGTCGCACCGCGTAGGTGACCCGATACACCTCGTTGCCGTCGCCGTCCTCCGTCACGAGGGTGGGGTAGCTCTCGACGCTGCCGCCGAGTTCGCGGACGATGCGTTTCGACACCTCCTCCCCGAGGCCGTTGGTCGAGAGTTTCACGTCCGGGCCGTCGTCCGTCCGCTTTACTTCGGTGACGAAGGCGTCCCGGTCGCCGTCGCCCTCCTTGTCGGCGACGTGCGACTCGGCGATTTCGACCGCGCGGGATCGCTCCTCGGGGGTGGGTGTCCGGTCGGTCGCCCGCACCTGGACGGTGCTGGCGTAGTAACCGCCGGCGATGCGTCCACAGCGGTCACAGGTCCCCCGCGAAATCTTCACGGGCACGACGACGGACTCCTCAAGCGGCGTCTCGCGGACGACGCCGGTGAACTGGCAGTGCATCCGGATGGTGTTCTCGTCGACCTGCTCGGGGTCGACCGCCCACGTGACGTTCCGGGCGTCGACGTGAACGCCCAGGGCTTCGCGCACTTCGTCGACGGCCACGTCGGTGTAGTCGCGGGCGTCCACGTCGAGCCAACGGTTCCCCCGGTGGACGGCGCCACACCCGGAGCAGACCAGTACCTCGATCCGGTCGGGGGCGTCAACGAGGGTGAAGTCCTCGAAGTAACAGGCGTCACAGAGCCGTCGGTCCCGGTCGCGGGGTGTGCCCGGCAGTGGCTCCGCTCGCGTCGGCACCGGATCACCACAGCGCGGACAGAACTCCCGGGACTCGGTGTCACTCATCGCCGTCTCGTAGTCGCTCGTGGCTGTTAAGCCCCGCGACACGGCCGCGCCGACCGACCTCGGGACGGCGTCGTGCCGACAGCGTTTACCTTCGCCCGCGTGTAGTTCGGGGCATGGAGTGGAAACCCGACTGGGGGCTTCGTGGTCGGATGGTCCTGACCATGTTCCTCCTCTTTGCCCTCTACATCGTCTTCATCGGCATCCTCTCGCAGTACATGGGACTGTTCGGCGTCGTCGTCCTGATGGGACTGTTCTCGCTCGGACAGTTCTTCTTCAGCGACCGACTGGCGCTGTACAGCATGGGTGCGAACCGCGTCGACGAGGACGAGTTTCCGAAGTTGCACGCGACCATCGGCCGCCTCTGTCAGCAGGCCGACCTGCCGAAACCGGACGTCGCCGTCGCCGACACCCGGACTCCCAACGCCTTCGCGGCCGGGCGATCCCAGAAGCACTCGACGGTGTGTGTCACGACGGGACTGCTCGACGCCCTCGACGAGGACGAACTCGAAGGTGTTCTCGCGCACGAACTCGCCCACGTCAAGAACCGGGACGTGATGGTGATGACCATCGCCTCCTTCCTCTCGACCATCGCCTTCCTGATCGTGCGCTGGGGGTGGCTGTTCGGCGGCAACCGAAACCGGCAGGGGGGCGGCGGCGTCATCGTCGCTATCCTCGTCTCGCTGGTCGTCTGGATCATCTCGTTCGTCCTCATCCGGGCGCTCTCGCGGTACCGCGAGTACGCCGCCGACCGCGGCGGCGCGGCCATCACGGGTAACCCCACCGCGCTCGCCTCCGCGCTCCTCACGATTTCGGGGCGGATGGATCGCGTCCCGAAGGAAGACCTCCGCGACCAGTCGGAGATGAACGCCTTCTTCGTCATCCCGATCAAGAGCGACTTCGTCGGCCGGGTGTTCTCGACCCATCCACCGACGGAAAAACGCGTCGCCCGCCTCCGCGACATGGCCGCGGAGATGGAACGGCGATAGATGGACCTCTTCGACTCCCTCCGCTCGGCCCTCGGCTTCGGCGCCGAGGCCGACGCCACGCGCGAGGCCGACCCCGACGACCTGTTCGGGATGTCGACGGCCTATCTCACTATGGAGGCAGAGCTCGATTTTGCCCCCGTCGGTGCCGCAGCCCTCTGTTTCTCCTCGGTCGATAGCACGGACTTCGCCGGGGCCGTCGACGACGTGGAGACCATCCTCCGGGCCGGGGCGGAAGACACCGGCACGACCTTCCGCCGCCACGAGGACGACCACGGCTACCACTGGGTCGTCCTCGAGGACGACGACCCCGAGGATCTGGTGACGAGCGTCCACTTCGCCGCCGACACGTTCGTCGAACGGGGATACGGCTCCCGCCTCCTCGCGGCCGTCTTCGGCTTCGAGCGCCCCCGCGACCACATCCGGGCGTACTGGGTCTACTCCTTCCGCCGGGGCGCCTACTACCCCTTCGTCCCCACGGGGACTCACGAACGCGACACCGGCGTCGAGTTCAAACTGGGGTCGGTCCTCGACGGCGAACTCGACGTGGAGGACGACGAACGCTACTGGTACCCGCTGTGGCCCGACCGGCCGAGCGGGCATCCCTGGGACTGACCGTCCGTCCCGCCCGTCTCCGGGCTTGAACCCCCGTCCTTCCGTGCCAACGACCACCACGCAGTCACGCAATTTTCACTTCCACCACGGTGTTAACGAGGCTTTATGTGCGGAGGGGCACAAGCGAAGCCACATGGCAGAAGACGACCTCGAGAACCTTCCGGGCGTCGGGCCGGCGACGGCGGACAAACTCGTCGAAGCGGGCTTCGAGAGCTACCAGAGCATCGCAGTCGCCAGTCCGGCCGAACTCTCAAACACGGCGGACATCGGCGAGTCGACGGCGAGCGACATCATCAACGCGGCCCGCGACGCCGCGGACGTCGGCGGCTTCGAGACGGGTGCCACCGTCCTCGAACGACGCGAACAGATCGGCAAGCTCACCTGGAACGTCCCCGAGGTCGACGACCTGCTCGGCGGCGGCGTCGAGACCCAGTCCATCACCGAGGTGTACGGTGAGTTCGGCGCCGGCAAGTCTCAGGTCACCCACCAGCTCTCGGTCAACGTCCAGTTGCCGGCCGAATACGGTGGTCTGCGTGGGAGCGCCATCTTCGTCGACAGCGAGGACACGTTCCGTCCCGAGCGCATCGACGACATGGTCCGTGGCCTCGACGACGAGGTCATCCAGGCGACCATGGACGACCGCGATATCGAGGGCTCGCCCGGCGACGAGGACGCCATGGAGGCACTCGTCACCGACGTTCTCGACAAAATCCACGTCGCCAAGGCGTTCAACTCCAACCACCAGATCCTGCTCGCGGAGAAGGCGAAGGAACTCGCCAGCGAACACGAGGACTCCGAGTGGCCCGTTCGCCTGCTCAACGTGGACTCGCTCACCGCTCACTTCCGCGCCGAGTACGTCGGCCGGGGCGAACTCGCCGAACGCCAGCAGAAGCTCAACAAACATCTCCACGACCTGATGCGGATCGGTGACCTCTACAACGCCGCCGTCCTCGTCACCAACCAGGTCGCCTCCAACCCCGACTCCTACTTCGGCGACCCGACACAACCCATCGGCGGCAACATCCTCGGTCACACCTCGACGTTCCGGATGTACCTCCGCAAGTCCAAAGGCGACAAACGGATCGTCCGCCTCGTCGACGCGCCGAACCTCGCCGACGGCGAGGCCGTGATGCGCGTCCAGGACGCGGGCCTCGTCCCCGAGTAACGCCGCGCGACCCCCCGCCGGCTTGCCGGCCGAACGCACGACGTCGGCGTCGGACTGCGCTACGTTCGAGCGCGCGCTGACCCCCGAACGGCTACGGGGCCTCTCACTCAGATGGTTAGATTTGGAACGCCCAATATCGTTAGCCGCCGACGTCCCGGCGTCTCGTAATCACGGCATACTCCGCACGTAACGAGAACTACGGATACACGCGAATCGAAGCCGTTGTACCGGGATGGCGAGGTCGACGTTTCTCGGACGTCGGACCGGACGAATCGGCGAGCGACGAACACGTTTCTTGGAATCGTCGTACAATATTACGTGGGAGGGGGCCGTACCGTCCCACGGTGATGCTCACATGACGACCCGTCTCGCCGTCCTCGGTGGCGGTACCGGTGGGACCGTACTCGCCAACAAACTCGCGGCGAAGCTCGACACGGAGATCGACGCCGGTGACGTCGAGGTGACGCTGATCAACGAGACGGCGACGCACGTCTACAAGCCCGTCTGGCTCTACGTGGCCTTCGGTCGGGCCGATCCGTCCGAGGCGCGGCGGCCACTCGACGACCTGCTCGACCGACGGATCCGGCTCCGGACGGGGCGGGTCACCGACGTCGATCCGTCGGCCAAGCGCCTGCGGTTCGACGACGGCGACACGCTCGGGTACGACTACCTGACCGTCGCCACCGGGGCACGGCTGGTCCCCGACCGTATCCCCGGGCTCGCCGAGGGTGCCCACGATTTCTACAGTGCGGACGGCGCCGAGCGACTGCGTGACGCGCTCGCCGACTTCGACGGCGGTCGTGTCGTCCTCTCGGTCGGGGGGATGCCGCACATGTGCCCGGCCGCGCCGGTGGAGTTCACGCTGATGGTCGAGGACTGGCTCCGTGACCGCGGCGTCGACGCGACGGTGAGCTACACCGCCCCCACCGAACGGACCCACAAGCTCCCGTCGGTGGCCGACTGGACCGACGAGCGATTCGAGGCTCGCGGCGTCGAGAGCCACACCGAATTCGCGGTCGACCACGTCGACACCGACGACCGGACGCTCCACGCCGAAGACGGGCGGACGGTCGACTACGACCTTCTGGTCTCCATTCCGCCGCACGCGGGCGTCGACCTCGTGACCGACGCGGGTCTGGGCGACGACGGGTGGGTCGAGACCGATCCGCGGACGCTGGCGGCGGTTCACGCCGAGGACGTGTACGCCATCGGCGACACGACCGACATCGAGCGGCCGATGGCCGGGAGCGTCGCTCACTACCAGGCGGGCACCGTCGCCGACCGTCTCGCCGCGTCGGTGCGCGGCCACACGCCGACGGCGACCTACGACGGCAAGGTGCTCTGCTTCCTCGAGGCCGGGCTGGACGAGGCGACGTTCGTCTCCTTCGACTACGATTCCATGCCCGTCCTCCGCGAGGAATCACGGCTCGTCCACTGGGCGAAAGGTGCGTACAACGAGGCGTACTGGCTGACCGCACGGGGGTTGATCTGACGTGGTCGACGACGCGCAGTCCGCCGACGTCGACGACGAACTCGCCGCCGCCATCGCGGAGGACCCCGAGGCAGTGGCGGCGTTCGTCCGCCGTCTCGACGTGGTGAACGAACTGCTCGACGTGGCCGCCCTCGGCGTGGAGGCGGCGGACGACGAGATGGTGTCCTCGGTCGCCGAGAACGCGGCCACACTCGGTGAGTCGGCCGACGGGATCGCCCAGGACGGGACGCCCAGACTGGCCGCTTCGGTCGGCGACCGGGGTGACGAACTCGCCGAGGCGGTCGAGACGGTCGCCGACCTCCAGCGAGACGGCACCCTGGATCACCTCGTCGAACTCGCGGACGTCGTGGCCCTCGGCGTGGAGGCGGCGGACGACGAGATGGTGTCTTCGGTCGCCGGCACCGCCGGATCGCTCGGCGAACTGGCCGACGAGGCGGCGGACCCGGGGACGGTACGAGGCGCCCGGACGCTGCTCCGGGCGCTCGGCGACGCGGGTTCCACCGACGCCACCTACCGCGAGGTGGGGCCGCTCGGTCTGGTTCGGGCGCTCCGGGATCCGGAAGTCAAGCGAGGACTGGCGTTTCTGATCGCGATGGCGCGCGGGATCGGTCGGGAGGTCGACCGCGGGACCGAGTAACTACTCTTCGGTCGTCGTTTCGCCGATGTCGAGGTCGCCCTCGTGGATCTTCGCGCCGTCCTGAACCACCTTCTCGGCCAGGACTGCACACTTGATCCGCATCGGACTGATGTCGACACCGAGCATCTCGACTACGTCGTCGGTGTCCATCTCGTCGAGTTCCTCGAGCGTCGTTCCCGGGAGGCGTTGCGTGAGCATGCTCGCGCTCGCCTGACTGATGGCACAGCCGTCGCCGGAGAAACTCACGTAGTCGATGGTCTCCCCGTCGTCGTCGAGGCGCACGTCCATCCTGATGGTGTCGCCACACGACGGGTTCTCGCCGACGTGGGAGAACGACGGATCCTCGAGTTCCCCGTGGTTGCGGGGGTTCTTGTAGTGGTCGAGGATCTGCTGCCGGTACATATCCGAGCCCATACCCATAATTGAGTTCGGGTACGGTGCTTTCGCGTAAAAGGATTCCGGGGGGAGGGGGCGCAGGGGCGGGAACGGGGCCGTCGTGACGCCGTCCGATTCTCCGGACGCGAGCGACCGGCGTCAGCTCCGCGGCGGTCGAACCGACCGGTCGGGACCGTGACGAATCGTGTGAGAAGCGTCGGTTCCGCGCAGTCGGTCGGACGGAGGGTCCCCCGGTGGCGTCGGGATCAGGCGACGGCCGCCTGGCCGGCCTCCTCGTAGGCCGCCAGCAGTTCGCGGTACCGGTTGCGGATAGTGACTTCCGAGATGTCCGCCACCTCGCTCACGTCCTGCTGGGTGACCTTCTCGTTGGTCAGGAGTGGTGCGGCGTAGACGGCGGCGGCCGCCAGGCCGACCGGGTTCTTGCCGCTGTGGACACCGCGCTCCTTGGCCGCGTCGAGCATCTCGCGGGCCAGCCGTTCGGCTTCGTCCGAGAGGTCGAGTTCCGACGCGAACCGAGTGACGTAGCTCACCGGGTCGGCCGGCGCGACTTCGAGGTTGAGTTCCCGCACCACGTAGCGGTAGGTGCGTTTGAACTCCTCTTCCTCGACCCGGCTGACCCGGGCCATCTCGTCGATGGTTCGCGGGACGCCGGCTTGGCGGGCAGCGGCGTAGAGGGCGCTGGTGGCGACACCCTCGATGGAGCGGCCGGGCAGCAGGTCGTCCTCCAGCGCGCGTCGGTAGATAACCGACGCCGTCTCGCGGACGTTCTCGGGGAGGCCGAGCGCCGAGGCCATGCGGTCGATTTCACCGAGTGCCTGCCGCAGGTTCCGCTCTTGGTGGTCGCGGGTCTGGAACCGGCGATTCCAGGTGCGCAGGCGCTGCATCTTCTCGCGCTGGTTCGCACTTAGGGTGTTCCCGTAGGCGTCCTTGTTCTGCCAGTCGATGGTGGTCGACAGGCCCTTGTCGTGCATCATCTTCGTCGTGGGTGAGCCAACCCGTGCCTTCTCGTCGCGTTCGCTGGAGTCGAAGGCTCGCCACTCGGGGCCGCGGTCGACCTCGTCGGCCTCGACGATCAGACCACACTCGCTACAGGCCGTCTCGCCGTGTTCCTCGTCGGTCACCAGTGCGCCGCCACACTCGGGACAGACGTGCTCTCGTTCGCTCTCGGTCGTCGACTCCTCCTGTGTTCGTACGTCGGTTCCCTCCGTCGTCCATGCGCGTGTCTCTGTCATGATGGGGTGAATGCCACGGGCGGTGCGGGGGACCGCTCTTCGCGACTTCTCTTCACTCTTTGTTAGGGTGAAGTACTTAAAAAAGTTTCGCTCAAACACCCGATAATATATAAGGGCCTCGGAATTTTCATTGTATAGTTGACGTATTTCGGCGTCGGCGAGATCCAACTCATAATAATCTATTGGAACTCTCGGAACTTCTCCTCTCCCATACTGGGACTCGTCCGAACCGGGCCCGAAGAAATCACGGTACCTCGAAGCGATCAGGTCCCGTCGCCGAGCGATTCCCAGATGACACACCAGTCTTCGACTGCGACGTACCCCTCCACCTTCGCACAGGCCCCCCACGTGTCGCCGTTCTCGTCCGGGACGTATTCCGCACAGTTCCCGCAAGACTGTCCCGGTCGAGCGGGGCCGTCCGCGATGGCTTCGACGGATTCCATCAGCTGTACGTCTGCCTGACTCCGGAGAGCCTCGGGATTGCGCATCTCACCGCCCTGTGAACTCGCTGTCCGATATGCTTCTGGAACTTCGGCCGTTGCCAACTCGTCCTCGGCTATCCCTTCGGGGGACTCCGGTTCGGGCAACTCTTCGTAGATCGTACACCAGTCCGCTCCATCGATGTACCCTTCCACCTCCGCGCAAGCACCGAACCCGTCGCCGTTCTTGTCCGGGATGTAGTCGGCGCAGTTCGCACAGCACCGTCCTGGTTGGTGCGCGTCGTTCTCCAGTGCCTCGTCGTATTCGGAGAAACTGACGTCCGATTTCGAGGCCAATGTCCCAGGAGTGCGCCGTTCACCGCCGAGCGAAATCGCCGACACGTACTCGTCCGGGACGGGCCCGCTTTCGAACTCCGCTTCGGAGACGCCCTCCGGGAGTTCCTCCTCTTCTTCCTCTTCTTCCTCTTCTTCCTCTTCTTCCTCGGTCGGTTCCGTCGTCTCACCTCCGTTGGCCGTCTCGCCGGTACACCCACTCGATGCCGCTACCCCGATCGTTGCTACGAGGTAGTTTCGCCGCCTCCACAGGGCGGTGTTCGACGCTCCGTCTCGACACGAGTTACCGTTTGACATCCCTGTGAACGTCCACCGTATCTATATAAAATAATAATGACGATTCCTGGCGCCCGGGAATATCTATCGCTCCGTTGTCGTGTTCGAGTGAGACGATTACGGGGAGGGAACTGCCGAGAACACGGGGACTGTCGACACACGACTTCCGTGGGTCGCTTCGTGTGGTCGCTCGTTCGGGGACTCACACCACCGACGGTCCTCGAACGCCCTCGTCGTTTCACTCCGCCGGGACTGCCGGCGGTAACACGGACGGCGGCGGCCAGTTTGAATCGTCACCCGACCGCCTTCGCCGTCGGGGATAGTTCCGCCGGTCGGCGGTCGGGATGGGGAGAAGAACGGCGGCCGTGAGCGGTGCCGAGTCGACGATTACTCGCTCTGGATCCGCGGCGCGAGCATGAACGTGACCTTCCCCAGACCCTCGGCGAACTCGTAGTGGAGTTTTACCGGGAACTCCTCGCCGAGTTCGACCGTCACTTCGGCGTCGCCGGGGATGGCCTTGTTCATGTCCTTGAGATAGTCGAGCGAGAACAGCGAGTCGGCCGGGCCCGCCTCGAGGTGGATGATGTCGTCGGCGCCGAGTTCGAAATCGACGTCGTCGGTGTCGCCTTCGGCCTCGATGTGGAACGTCTCCGCCGTCTCGTCGACGCGGAGGTTGATGTGATCGGACACCATGTCCGCGGCCGTGATGCCGCGGTCGAGCTGGTTGCCCTCGACGACGATCTCGGCCGGCAGATCGAGGTCGGGAATATCCGGTTCCTGCCGGATCGAGTCCGGGTCGATCAGCGCGAGCGTGTAGGAGAGTCCGTCGATGCGGATGTGCAGTTTTCGGGTCTCCTCGTCGAGTTCGAGGTGGACGAGGTCGCCGGCGTTGCCCATTCCCGCGATGTCTTCCAGTCGCGCGAGGTTGACACCGATGACGCCACCGTCGGCCTCGTACGACTCGAACGCCGTCGAATCGAGGGAGAGATCGACCATGCCGACGTTCGCCGGATCGACCGCTCGAATCGACAGGCCGTCCTCGTTGAGCCGAACCTTGCACTCGTCGACCAGCACGCTCACGGAGTCGAGGGCATCCCGGAGCGTCGACGCGCTCACGATGGCCTTGAACATGTACGCAGTGGTACGCCCCGGGCGTTAAAAATACCCGCTGTTCGTCGCGAGCGAGCGCGCACGGGGGCGCCCGGCGGCGCCGACGCGGCCCCGCGGTTCGTTGCCGTTTATCACAATTCCCCTGCCATCGAAGGAAACTTGGTTAACCAAGCATACCTGCTATGACCCTTCGTCGTTATCCCACTAACGCACTATATGGGTGTCATCGTAGAACTACAAATACCGACTCACCAGTTCGAGTTCGGACGGCGTTTCCCGACACGCGCCGGGGCGGTGACGGACATCGAACGGGTGAACGCGGAGGGGGACGGTTCGGATCCGATCGTTTCGTTCTCGGCGCCCGTCGACGACCGATTCGACGGCGGCGATCCATTCGCGGATGCGGACGGCTTCCGACTCGAATTCGTGGACGGGCTCGACGACCGTGAACTCTGTCTCGTCTCGTGGGAGCCGGGGGCCGACCCCTTCTTTCAGTTGCTCGACGAGTGTGGCGGATCGGTGCGGCGTGGGACGGGTACCGCGGACACCTGGACCTTCGAGGCGGAGTTCCCGAGTCACGACGACTTCTCGACGTTTCGGTCGGCCTGCGACGACCTCGACGCGTCCGTCGAGATACAGCGCGTCTACAATCCGACGAGTGCCGGCACCGGCGCCTGGTACGGGCTGACGCCCAGACAGCGAACGACGCTGGAACTCGCGGTCGAACGCGGCTACTACGACATTCCCCGTCGGTGTACGACCATCGAACTCGCCGACGACCTGGGTATCTCGGATCAGGCCGTCACGGAACGTCTGCGCCGCGGCATCGTCGCCTTCGTCACCAACGCCCTGCTGTTCGACGACGAGTGACAACTACTGTGACAGTATTACTAGTCAACAGCTTCTTGAGTGCTCCCGCTGAACGGGGAGACACGTTCCTCGGGGGGAGCCGATGACCACATCCAACGTGAATCCAGACGACGACCTAACTGCCGACGAAACCGGGGGGAATCGAACACACGGCCTCGAAGACGACCGCCTCGACGCGCTCTTCGGAGTCCTCGCGGACGCACGACGGCGACGAGTGATTCGGATTCTGGAGGACGCCGACGCCGAGGTGATGGCCGTCTCGACCCTGGCCGAGGCGCTCGCGGCCCGCGAGCAGACGGGGACGTCGCCGGATCGGCTCGTCGTCTCGCTCAGGCACGTTCACCTGCCGAGACTCGACGCCGTCGGCATCGTCGACTTCGAGCCCGATCGGTCGCAGGTCCGGTACAAGGGCGCGCCGGTCGCCGGGCGGTTGCTGGAACAGCTCTGAGACGGATCGTCGCCACTTCCACCGGCGTCGCCGGCCACGGGGCAGCGACGGCCGGCACTGACTCACGACAGTCCGTATGAGCCGTCGGCGACGGAGCGTCCCGACCGCCCATTCGACGTGCATTTCCGGGTCGACCGCATCACACGGAGTATGAACACGGATTCGCCGGGTCGTTCCACGCGACGATCGGTGAGCAACCTATGACCGGACGCGACGAGTACTACAACCGTTCGAAACAGGAGGGGTACCGCGCCCGCTCGGCCTACAAGCTCAAGCAACTCGACGAAGCGGCGGGGCTGTTCGCCCCCGGCGACGTCGTCGTCGACCTGGGGGCCGCACCCGGCGGGTGGCTTCAGGTCGCCGCCGAAGCCGTCGGCGACGCGGGCTCCGTCGTCGGCGTCGACCTCCAGCGGATCCGGTCGCTCGACCACGACAACGTCGAGACGATCCGTGGCGACATGACCGAGGACGGGACGGCCGACCGCCTCCGCGACGTCGTCGGGGCGGCCGGCGCCGACGCCGTCGTCTCCGACATGGCGCCCAACATGACCGGCGAGTACTCCGTGGATCACGCCAGATCCATCCACCTCGCCCGGCAGGCGCTCGGGGTCGCTCGCGACCTGCTGTCGCCGGGTGGTGATCTCGTCGTCAAGGCCTTCGACGGCCCCGACCTCGCGGACCTCCGGGCCGACATGGAGGAGTCCTTCGAGTACGTGCGGTCGATCCGTCCGGACGCCTCCCGAGACTCGTCCTCGGAGGTGTACCTCGTCGCCAAAGGGTACCTCACCGCGCCCGTCGCCGCGGGCGACGAACTCACCGTCGAAGTCGTCGATCAGGGCAACGAGGGTGACGGTATCGCTCGCGTCGAGGGCTTCACGGTGTTCGTCCCCGGCGCCGAGGTGGGTGACCGCGTCGACGTGCGGATCGACGACGTGAAACCCCGATTTGCCTTCGCGGAACGGCGCGACTAGTCCCGCTCCGTCGTGGACGCCGCGGCCTTCGCAGCGGCGTCGGCCCGCGACCGGACGAGGCCGACGACGGCGTAGACGAACGGCGTGTCGACGAGGGCGATGAGGAGTTTGAGGAGATACTGCCCGAGCATCAGGCCGACGACCACCGACCACGGCGTCACGCGCCCGATGCCGGCGTACGTCGGGAGGAGGTAGAAGGCGACGCCGACGAAGATGACGGTGTCGATGGCCTGACTCGTCCCCGTCGAGACGACGTTCCGAAGCCAGAGGAAATCGCCCTCGGTCGCCTCGCGGAGGCGGTGGAAGACGATCACGTCCCAGTTCTGACTGACGAGATAGGCGAGGAGGCTCCCGGCGACGATGTTCGTGCTCGCGCCGAGCACCGCGCGGAACTGCGCCGGGTCGACCGGCGAGTTCCCCGCCGCCGGCGCGAGGATGGTCGACCACACCAGCGCCAGCAACACGAAGTTCATGACAAAGGCCACGTTCACCATCACCTGTGCCGCACGCCGGCCGTACAGTTCGGCGTAACAGTCCGAGGCGAAGAAGGTGAGCGCGTACGCGAGCGCCGCCCCGGGAAGGAAAATCGTCTCCCCGATCCGTGGGAGTGCGGTCGGGAGCGGAATCGCCAGCACCTTCGCGGCGGTCAACTGTGCGGTCACCAGCGCCGTGATAAACAGCGCGAGAATCCCGACACGACCGACGGGCCACCCGTCCCGTCCGGCGCTCATTCGTCACTCTCCAGTCGCCCGTGGCGGGCGTCGATTTCGTCGAGCAAGTCGAGGTGCTTACGGATCGACGCCCGGATGGCGTCGCTCCGGTTCACGAACTTTCCGTCCTCGCCGACGTGTTCGTCCAGATCCGCCAGGAGTTCGTCGGGCACTTCGACGCTTATTTTCGCCACGCCGACCCCTCCGTTCGTCCCGCGGGCGTCCGGGTAGCCACGCACCGGCCGTGGTGTGCTGTCCGTACTCTCATGGTGCTCTCTGGATCATCTTCCGGGAAGCCTCCGTTTAAATTCGACGGATTTGGGGGGCACAACTATACGGCCGGCACACGGACGGCCCAACGACATGCCAGCCGCGCCCATCGAGAGCGTCGACGCCCGCGAGATTCTCGACAACCGACTGGAACCGACGCTGCGAGTGACCGTCGAGACGCCGGCCGGAAGCGGCCGTGCCGACGTGCCCTGTGGCCGCTCCCGGGGGGAGCACGAGGCCCTCGACCTCCGGGACGGCGACGACCGGTATCGTGGCCGCGGGGTCAGGCAGGCGGCCGCGAACGTCACCGATCGGATCGCCCCCGAACTCGTCGGCCGCGACGTCACCGCCCAGCGAACCGTCGACGCCTGTCTCACCGACCTCGACGACGCGGACGCGCCGCTCGGCGGCAACGCCGTCACCGGCGTCTCGCTCGCGGTCTGTCGGGCGGGCGCCGCCGCGACCGACCTGCCCCTCTATCGGTACGTCGGCGGCACCGATGCCCACGTCCTTCCGCTCCCCTTCTTCGACCTGATCGAGGGTGGCGAACTCGCCGGCGGCGACCTTCCCTTTCAGGAACACCAAGTGGTCCCCGTCGGCGCCGACTCCGTCGCCGAGGCCGTCCGGATGACCGCAGAGGTGTACTACGAACTCGGCGACATCGTCCGCGCGGAGTACGGCGAGGCGTCGCTCAACGTCGGTGCCGAGGGTGGGTACACCCCCGTCGGCGTCGACGACCCGCGGACGGCGTTCGACCTCGAACTCCGGGCCATCGAGGAGTGTGGCTACGACGACGAGTTCGCACTCGCGGCGGACGTGGCGGCCTCGCACTTCTACGACTCCGAGACGGGAACCTACGCGCTGCTCGGCGAGCGGCTGACCCGGGCGGACCTCCTCGACTTCTACGAGGACCTCGCCGCGACCTACCCCCTCGTCTCGCTGGAGGACCCCCTCGATCAGGACGACTTCGACGGTGTCGCCGAACTGACCGACCGTCTGGACGTGCAGGTGGTCGGCGACGACCTGTTCGTCACCACCCCTGACCGCCTCCGACGAGGGATCGACCGGGGTGCCGCGAACGCCCTCCTGTGGAAGGTGAACCAGGTCGGCACCCTCACCGACGCCGTCGAGGCGGCCCGACTGGCGACCCGCAACGGCTACGCGGTGCAGGTGTCGGAACGTTCCGGACAGACACCGGATACGTGGCTCGCCGACCTCGCCGTCGGCCTCGACGCCGGCCAGATCAAGACCGGCGTGACCCGCGGCGAACGCACCGAGCAGTACAACCGCCTCCTCGAAATCGAGGCCGAACTCGGCGACGCCGCGACGTTCGGTCCGCCCGCGGCCGACGCGCTCGACCCATGACGACGGTCCGCAACCGTGCGGCACTCACCGACCACGGCAACCGCGAGGCGCGGGTCCACCTCCTCGACGTGGCGACGACGGCCATCGACGCCGTCCGCCCGCGCCGGACCGTTCCCGCGGCCGTCGAGCGCGACGGCGACCGCCTCCGGATCGGCGACCGGGCCTTCGACCTCGCCGCCGTCGACGACGTGTATCTCGTCGGCGCGGGCAAGGGGGCGGCCGCCGTCGCCGCCGAACTCGTCGCCGTCCTCGGCGACCGCCTCACGGACGGCACCGTCGCGGAGAAGGCGGGCGGCGAGACGCCAGTGGACGGCCTCACCGTCGTCGGTGCCGGCCACCCCATCCCCGACGAGACGAGTCTGCGGGCCGGGACGCGGGTCCTAGACGTCGCCGACGCGGCCGGTCCCGACGACTTGGTGATCGCCGCCATCACGGGCGGCGCGTCGGCGACGCTCGCCGCCCCAGCCGGCGACTGCTCGCTCGCGGACCTCGCGGCGACGACCGAGACGCTCCTGCGGGCCGGTCTCCGGATCGACGAGATCAACGCGGTCCGGAAGCACTGCTCGACGCTCAAGGGTGGCCGACTGGCCCGGCGGGCCGCCCCCGCCGCCCTCGCGACGGTCGTCGTCGTCGACGAGGTTGCCGGCGACCCGTGGGGGCCGACCGTCGGCGACGACACGACGTTCGCCGACGCACTGGCCGTCCTCGACCGCCACGACCTGACCGACGCCGTCCCGCCCGCAGTCGTCGACCACCTCCGCCGCGGCGAGGCGGGCGCGCACCCGGAGACGCCGCCGAGGGCCGCCCGCGACGCCCCCGTCGCCGTCCTCGCCGGGCCGACCGACGCCGTCGAAGCCGCACGGGACCGGGCGGCCGAACTCGGCTACGACCCGTTGATCCTCTCGTCGACGGTGGAAGGGGAGAGCCGGGACGTCGCGACCTGTCTGGCCGCCGTCGCCCGCGAGGCGTCGACGCACGGGCGGCCGGTCGACCCGCCCTGCGTCCTGCTCTCTGGCGGCGAGACTACCGTCCGGGTCGGGTCCGACGCCGGCGAGGGCGGGCCGAACCAGGAGTTCGCCCTCCAGTCGGCCGTCGCCCTCGCGGACGACCCGTCGATCACGACGCTCGCACTCGGCACCGACGGCACCGACGGCCCGACCGACGTGGCCGGCGGCCTCGTCGACCAGACGACCGTCTCCCGCCTCGCCGCAGCTGGCCTCGACGCCGAGGCCCATCTGCGCCGGCACGATTCGACGGCGGCGCTCCGCGCCGTCGGGGACGCGGTGGAGACGGGGTCGACGGGGACGAACGTGATGGACCTCCGCCTGACGCTCGTGGAGTGAGCCGCTCGCCGGTCAGGCCTTCGCCGCCCTGTCTCTGGAGCGGTCGCGCCGTCCTCCCAACGTCACCACGAACAACACGAGGAGACCGACGCCGTAGGCGAACATCAGGGGAATGGTGACGAGGAACATCGTCATCACGTCGGCGGGCGTGGCGACGGCGGCGAAGCCGAGGATGCCGACGGTCACCTCGCGCCAGCGTTCGCGCATCGACCGGTAGGAGACGCCGGCGGTGTTGAGCAAGAGCATGAGGACGGGGACGTCCGCGAGGATGCCGATGCCCGCGGTGGTGAAGAAGATGAGCCAGAAGAAGTTGGTGATGCGGTAGGCGATGACCATGTCCGCCCGCACACCCTCGGCGACGAGGTAGGAGATGACCGTCGGAGCGACGATGGCGTAGCCGAGGGCGAACCCGGCGAAGAGGCCGACGACGAGGGCCGCGGCCCACCCGAAGATGACGTTGCGGTTGCCACGGACGAACCCTCGATCCCGGAGCGCCGGCCACGCGTAGTACATCACCACCGGGAAGGTGACGAGGACGGCGATGAGCGTCGAGAACTTCACCTCGAAGATCAACGCCTCCATCGGGTGGAGGGCGACGACGGTGATGTTGTCCGTCGCCGTCACTTGATCCGGCAACTGCGAGAGGAACTGCTCGAACACGCGACCGATGCCGCCGGTGTAGAGCCACCCGAACGTCGACGCGAGGACGATACCGAACACCGCCGCGATGCGGAACGCCCGCGAGGAGAGGCTATCGAGGATGAAGGCGACGTCGGCGTAGTAGCCGCCGATGTCGTCCTCGTCGCGTTCGCCGCCGGTGAACTCGTCGAGGAAGGTTCCCCCGGCCCGACTCGCCCGGTCACCCAGTTCCTCGGTCGTCGACTGCGGTGCGGACCCTCCCTCCGCCTCCCGGCGTTCCTCGGCCTCGTCGAACCGCTCGAAGATGGCGCGGGCCCGCTCCTTGTCGCCGGCGTCCATCGCGTCGCCGGCCATCTCCGTCGCCTCCGCCTCGCTCAGGTCGGCGAAGGCCTCCGGCGGCGCGGCCCGGATGCCGTCGGCGTCGAGTTCAGACAGGTCGATTTCGGTCGGATCGCCCACCGCGAGGGGGTCGACCGCCGCGTCGAGTTCGGCGTAGACGAAGTACATGAAGCCGACCGTGCCGGCGACGAGGCCGCCGACCGCCGTCCACAGGCCGAGGCCGACGGTGCGGGAGACGGGCAGGGTCGATCCGGGCTGGAGGAGTCGTCGGCTGCTTCCCATCCACGCCAACAGGTCGTTGGCCATGGCGAGACCGCCGTAACTGTAGAAGGCGTACACGAGCAGGCCACCGACGACGCCGACGCCGAGGATGAGGTTCCAGTGTCGCCCCGCGGCCGACCCAACGTCGACGCGCTCGCTTCCCCGCTTGGCCGTCACCACGACTTTCGCGAGGTAGAGGCTGAAGCCGTAGAGGACGAGCATCGGCACCGCCCACATGATCTGTGTGAACGGGTCCGGCGGCGTGAACAGGGCGCCGAAGGCGAACATGGCGACGACGGCGTACCGCCAGCGGTCGCGGAACGTCTCGTAGGGGACGATGTCGGCGTAGGAAAGCGCGGACATCGCCAGCGGCAGTTGGGCCGCGAGGCCGAACGAGAGGGTGAGCAGGAAGATGAACTGCGCCCAGAGGACGATGGAGTACGTGGGGGTGAAGCCCGCCGACAGGGCGTTGTTCGCGAGGAAAGAGAACATCACGGGGAAGAAGACGAGGTAGCCGTAGGCGAGGCCCATGACGAAGAGGGCGACGGCCAGCAGACCGCCGAAGACGAGTTTCCACCGCGCCACCGGCGCCGACGGCCACAGGCCGCGCTCCCGCAGGGCGTCCCGGGAGAAGTAGATGAAAACCGGCAGTCCGAGGATGATGCCGACGACGAGACCGATTTTCGCTTGGAGGAGGATCACGTCGAACGGCGTCTGGGCGATGATTTTGAGTTCCTCCGCCGTCACCTCGGACATCTTCGATTCGGTGACGTCGCGGAGGAACTCCCAGATGTAGAGCCGAAGGGCGTAGAACGAGCCGATGAACCCGACGAGGAAGACGATGAACACCTTCTGGAGATCCTTCTGCGCGGAGCGAAGCATCGCCCCGGCCGTCTCTCGGCCGGCGTCCAGCGTCTGACGGGTGTCCTCATCGAGCGCGCTCGACATAGTTCACTGAACCCGTCTCGTCGTCATCAATCTTTTCTCTCCCGGGTCCTCGCTGCGCGTTCCGCCGGAACGACCGAAACACCGGCTCGCGCCCCGCTCGGCGGCACGCCGCGACCAGCCGACCGTCGGGACGGGCGTGCCGGACGGCACCCGCAACACTGGCCGTGACGTGGGGCCGGGACGCGGTGGCGTCCGGAACCTGACGTCGTCGGCGAACGCACCCCTCGTTCCGCCGTGCCCGCGGCCGATGGAAAAAGGCCTATAACAGCCCGGGAGATACTTCGGGTGAATGGCTGAGGAATCGGAGTCGGAAGCGCCGTCCGACGCGACGGCGGACGGCGACCGGCCGGACCCGGAGGACGCGGCTGCCGCGTCCGACAGCCACGAGGCCGAGGAGGCCGCCGACACCCCCGGCACCGATTCTACCCCCGATCCCGACGACCCGGCGCTCGACCCCGAGACGGACACCGTCTACTCGCCGCAAGACGCCCCCGAGGCCGGTGGCTCCATCGAGGACTACCTCGACGACGACTCCGTCGTCGCGGCCGACGCCACGGCCCCCGAGGGTGCGACCGGGTCGTCCGATCCCTTCGATATCGACGAACGCCGGAGCGTTTCCGACGCCGTCGGCGCGCCCGCCTCCGACGACGAACTCGCCGACGATCCGGATCTCGAACTCGCCCCGGAGGTGGCCGCCCGCGCCGACGACGCCGACGCGGACGCCGACGACGCCGACGCCGACGATGCCCCCCGGACCGGCCGCGAGATGCGCGAGGACACCGCCCCGAAGAACTGGAGCGACGACGCGGCCGACGAGGGGTCGGCGGCGGAGACGGAGACGGAGACGGAGACGGACGCCGGCGTGGACGCCGAGACCACCGCGGACGCGACGGTGGAGGCGACCGACGACTCGGTCGTCGCGGCCGGGGCCGAGAGCGAGACACATCCCCCACAGCCGGCCCCCAGTCCGGCCGCCGAGGTGGACGACGACATCGGCGACGGCCTCGTCGGCGAGGGACCGGCCTCCGACGAGGAGATGCCCCTCGCGGCCCACATCGAGGAGATGGTCCGACGGCTGGCGGTCGTCCTCGTCGTCGGGGGCGTCGTCGCCCTCGCCGTCTTCCCGGTCGCCGATCAGATCATCAACTACCTCTGGAACACCCACATCCCCGGCGCGGCCTCGATGCAGGACCGGCGACCGCGACTGTACGGACCGCTCGAACTCCTGCTCACCGAACTCAAGGTCGCCGCCCTCGCCGGCTTCGTCGTCGGTTTGCCCATCGCCGTCTACGAGACGTACCTGTTCATGCGCCCCGGTCTCTTCCCCCGCGAACGCCGCTACTACCTCGCCGCCGTCCCGACCAGCCTCGTCCTGGCGCTGATCGGCGTCGGCTTCGCCCACTTCGTCGTCCTCCCCGCCATCTTCGCGTACTTCACGGTTTACACTGAGGAGTCCGTCGAACTCATCGCGTTCGGCCTCAAGGAGACGTTCGGTCTCATCCTCGTCCTCATGGGCTACATGGCCGTCGTCTTCCAGATCCCGCTGTTCATCATGCTCGCGATCATGATGAACCTCACCACCCGGGAGTGGCTGGAGGGGCGCCGCCTGCTGTTCTGGGGTGGCTTCCTCGGGCTCTCCTTCCTCGTCAGCCCCGACCCGACCGGGATGGCACCCATCATCGTCGCCGCGACCATGATCTCGCTGTTCGAAGGGACCCTCGCCCTGCTTCGCTGGACTGACAACTGACTGTGTGAGCGGGTCCCGAACGTGCCCGTGGGGTGTCCTTCACTCCCGTCCCGAGGAACGCTCTTGTAGACGACGGCCGTAGCCGGTGGTATGACGACCGTCCTGCTCGCCCGACACGGCGAGACGACGTGGAACCGCGACGGCCGCCTGCAGGGGTGGGCGCCGACCCCGCTGACCGACCGGGGGCACGAGCAGTCACGAGCGCTCGCCGCCGCCGTCGCCGCCGACTACGACGTGGACCGGGTGCTCGCTTCCGACCTCCGGCGAGCCAGACAGACCGTCTCCTACCTCGCCGACCGGGTGGGCCAGGATCCCGCCTTCGAGACGACGTGGCGTGAACGCGACTTCGGCCGCTATCAGGGGCTCCCCCGCGAGGCGGTGTTTGAGGATCACGACCGCCTGTCGCTCGCCCGTGCCGGTCGGGACGCGGTGGACGCCCGTCCGGAGAGCGGCGAGAGCCTCCGCGACGTGCGCGAACGCGTCCTCTCCGGGTGGGAGCGGATGCTCGCAGAGAGCGGGGACGACGAGACGGTGGCTGTCGTCTGTCACGGCGGCCCGCTCCACTTGCTGCTCGGCGCCGTCGAGGGCCGCGATGTCGTCTCCGCGGTGGTCAAGGGCGAACAGCACAACTGCGGGTTGAACGAACTCCGAGTCGACGACGGGGACGCACGACTCGTGGCGGAGAACCGGACCGAGTTCCTCGACACCGTCTCGGCGTAGGTCCCGGCAGGACCCGATGTCGAGGTCGAGGTCGAGGTCGCCGTCCTCGAGTTTCCGACAGCGTCCACGGCGTCGGGCCAGCACACGCGTCGGCGGCCCCGTCAGTCTTCGCCGGTGGGATAGTTCCGTGTGAACACATCCTCGACGAGCGGTTCGTCGCCTTCTTCGGCCGCCTCACTCGGGCTTACGCTTCCCGTCCGGTAGCCGTGCAGGTCGAGGGTGACGTGATCGAATCCGACGTCGGTGAGGTGTTCCCTCGCCGCGCGGACGAACTCCCGGTCGAGGGCGGCGTCGAGTTCGTCGGGGGCGACTTCGATGCGCGCGAGGCCGTCGTGGTCGCGGACGCGGAACTGTGAGAACCCCCACGTCCGGAGGAGGCGTTCGGCCTTCTCGACACGGGTGAGACGTTCCTCGGTCACCTCCAGCCCGGTCGGGATACGCGAGGAGAGACACGCCATCGAGGGTTTGTCGGCGACCGAGAGGTCGTAGCGTTCGGCGGCCTCCCGCACCTCCGCCTTGGTGATGTCGTGGGCCAGCAGCGGCGAGAACACGTCGAGTTCCTCGACGGCACGCAGGCCGGGTCGGTGGCCCTCGCCCGGGTCCGAGGCGTTCGTCCCGTCGCAGACGGTGCCGATACCCAGGTCGCGGGCGGCGTCGTACATCTTCCCCAGTCGCATCGTCCGGCAGTGGTAACACCGGTCGTCGCCGTTCGCGACGAAGTCGGGATCGTCGAGTTCGGAGAACGTCACCGTCTCGTGGCGGATTCCGATCTCCTCGGCCACCCGGACCGCGTCGTCGAGTTCGTCCGCGGGGAGGGTCTCGCTTCTGGCCGTACAGGCCACGGCGCCGTCGCCGAGGGCGTCGTGAGCGAGTGCGGCGACGACCGCCGAGTCGACGCCGCCGGAGAACGCGACGAGGACGCCGTCGCGGTCGGCGAGCGACTCGCGGGCCGCGTCGAGTTTCTCGTCGAGTGTGGTCATTGCTATTCGTTCCGCGCCGACGGGCAAAAGCGCGTTGTCTACGGAGAAAGATTCATTCCGCCGTCTCGTCAACCGAACGCCAGAACCGAGTATGCCCGCGAAAACCGGAGCGTCACACGCGCTGTCGTCGTTCGTCAGCCTGATCGTCGGGACGGTCCTCTCGAAGTACGTCTGGACGTACACGCCGCCACTCGCGGAGGCGGGAGCACTGGCCGGCAGGCACCTCTCCGGGCTGGTCGGGACGCCGCTGTCCCGGGAGACGACTGGGGGGTTCGTCGTCGTCTTGCTTCTGTCGTTCCTGTGGGGCGTCATCTATCATCTCGCCCGGGACGAGGGGTGACCGTGCCGACCCGCAACGTTTTGCCGGATGGGGCGATACTCGTTCCCGCATGGAGCTAACGGCCATCCCGGGCGTCGGGGAGAAGACGGCCGCCGCCCTCGACGAACTCGCCGACCCCGAACGGGCGCTCCGGGAGGGCGACGTGGCTGCACTCGCCGAGGCGCCGGGCATCTCCGCCGGTCGCGCCGCCGCCATCGCTCGCGCGGCCGTCCGCCACGAACACGGCGCAGACGGCGAGTTCCTCGCGACCGACCGCGCCCGCGACGTCCACGAGTCCGTCCTCGCGTTGCTGGAGGAACGCACGGTCACCGACTACGCCGCCCGGCGGATGGCCACGTTCGTCCCGACGGGCGCCCAGTCGCGCATCGAGGAGGTGCGCGCCCTCGTCGCCCGGGCGACGGGGCGGGACGTCGACCCCGCGACGCTCGACGCGCTGACCAACGTCGAACCGCTGGTCGACCCGCCGCCGACGCGGGTGCGCGACCGCTGTCTCGCCACCGCGGACGCCGAGCGGTACGCCGAGGCGACGGACGCAGTCCCCGAACTCTCCGTCGAGGTGGTCGACGACGCCCGTGACCTCGCGGAACTCGCACGCTCCTACGCGACGGTGATCGCCCTCGACGAAACCTTCGCCGGCGTCGACGTGACCGGCGACGTGCGCGTCCGCCCCGACGCTCTCGACCACCCTTCGGAGGTGGTGCCCGAACGTCTCCTCTCGTTTTTCGCGGCGAACCGCGACTCCCTGCTCGCGGCTGCACGGGTCCACGACGCCGCGGGGATGGACCCGCCCTGTGACCTCGACGCGCTCCGGGATGCCCTCTCGCGACTCGACGACGACGGCACGCCCGTCGGCGACGACGAACTCGACCGGCTCACCACCGCCGTCGACGACCTCGATGCCGCGGTAGGAACGGCCGAATCCGTCGCCAACGATCACCTCCGAACCGCCATCCGTGAACGCGACGTGACCATCGAGGGGACGGACTTTCTCTCGCTGGTCGAACAGGGCGCGCGCGTCGACGCCTTGCTCTCCCGCGAACTCGCCGACGAGTTCGACCGCGCGGTCGAGAAGGCGCGCAACCACCTCCTCGACAGTCTCGACCTGGCCGACGAGGCGGATCTGGCCGAACGCGTCTTCGGCGGCGATCCGACCTTCCCGCTGGAACACGACGAGGAGGCGGTCTCCAGGCTCCGAACCGAACTGACGGCGGCCCGCGACCGTCGGGCAGCGCGGCTCAAGGCCGACCTGGCCGACGACCTCGGTGCCCTCCGGGACCCCGCCGAGCGGCTGGTTCGGGCCGCCCTGGAACGCGACGTGGAACTCGCGGTTGCCCGCTTCGCCGACGACTTCGACTGCACGCTACCCACCGTCTCCGACGACGTGTCGGGCGTCGCCGTCGAGGGCGGCCGCTCGCCGCTGCTGGACGTGTCCTTCGACGAGGTGGATCCCGTCGACTACGCCGTCTCGGGCGTGACGCTCCTCTCCGGGGTCAACAGCGGCGGGAAGACGTCGACGCTCGACCTGCTGGCGCTCGTGACGATTCTCGCCCACATGGGGCTCCCGGTCCCCGCCGACTCGGCCCGTGTCGAACGTGTCTCCGAACTCCACTACTACGCCAAGAGCCAGGGGACGCTCGACGCCGGCGCGTTCGAGGCGACGCTCCGGGACTTCGCCGACCTGGCGACCGGGACGGATTCGCGGCTCGTTCTCGTCGACGAACTGGAGAGCATCACGGAACCGGGGGCGAGCGCGAAGATCATCGCCGGCATCCTCGAAGCGCTCGACGGGGGCGACGTGACCGCCGTCTTCGTCTCCCACCTCGCGGGCGAGATTCGCGACGCCGCGGGGATCGACGTGGCCGTCGACGGCATCGAGGCCGTGGGACTGGTCGACGGCGAACTCCAGGTGAACCGCTCGCCGGTCACCGACCACCTCGCGCGCTCGACGCCCGAACTCATCGTCGAAAAACTCGCGACGGGGGCCGACGACCCCGACGGCGACGCCGCGTTCTACGGCCGCCTGCTGGAGAAGTTCTGACGCGCGTCAGACGGCCGCAGGACGGCGACAGACGCCCTCGCGGCAACTGTTAAGTGGGCACGCGAGCGAGGTGAAACTGATGACAGACGACCCCGGCGAGGGGATGCTGTCGTGGGACGAGTCGGTGTTTCGAGACGAACACGTCTTCGAAATCGACTACGTCCCCGAGACGTTCGACCACCGCGAGACGCAACTGGAGAACCTGAAGTACGCCCTGCGTCCCGCGGTCCGTGGGTCCCGCCCGCTCAACACGATGGTCCGCGGCCCGCCGGGCACCGGGAAGACCACCGCCGTCCTGAAACTGTTCGGCGAACTCTCCGGGCAACCGGGTGTGCGGACCGTCCGGGTGAACTGCCAACTCGACTCGACGCGCTACGCCGTCTTCTCCCGTGTGTTCGAGCACGTCTTCGACTACGAACCCCCCTCGTCGGGAATCTCGTTCAAGAAGCTGTTCGGCCAGATCACCGACCGCCTCGTCGACGACGACGAGGTGCTGGTGGTCGCGCTGGACGACGTGAACTACCTGTTCTACGAGAACGAGGCGTCCGACACGCTCTACTCGCTGCTCCGCGCCCACGAAGGGTCGGCCGGGGCGCGCATCGGCGTCATCGTCGTCTCCTCGGATCTGGGTCTGGATATCATGGAGGAACTCGACGGCCGCGTCCAGAGCGTCTTCCGGCCGGAGGAGGTGTACTTCCCCGTCTACGACGCCGACGAAATCGTCGACATCCTCGGCGAACGGGTCGAACGCGGCTTTCACGACGGCGTGATCGGTGCCCCGGAACTCGACCGGGTCGCGGAACTCACCGCCGAGAGCGGTGACCTCCGGGTCGGTATCGACCTGTTGCGCCGAGCGGGACTCAACGCCGAGATGCGCGCCAGCAAGACGATCAGCGTCGACGACGTGGAGGAGGCCTACGACAAGTCGAAGTACGTCCACCTCTCGCGCTGTCTGCGCGAACTCTCCGAGTCGGAGCGGGCGCTGGTCGAAACCATCGCCGAACACGACGGTCAGCAGGCGGGGACGGTGTACGAGGCGTTCCACGAGTCGACCGAACTCGGCTACACGCGGTACTCGGAAATCGTCAACAAACTCGACCAACTGGGCGTCATCGAGGCGGACTACGCCGACGTCGAGGGCCGTGGTCGCTCCCGGTCGCTCACCCTCTCGTACGACGCCGAGGCGGTCCTCGACCGGCTCTGACGGGCGGCGTCTGCCGCCGGAACTCATTTATTCGCCCAATCCTGCTTGGGAAGCGAAGATGCCACGTGACACGTTCACACGCCGACGGTGGCTCGCCGCCGTCGTCGGCGGATTGACGGCGGGGTGTGGTGGGCGGGCGGACTCGCCGTCGACGTCGGCGCCGACCGAGACGACACCGTCGCCGACGCGCCAACGAGTCACGCCGACGGCGACGACGCCGGGCGACTCCGAGGCGATGGCCACCGACGAGGCGGCCCCGTTCCAGACCGGCCCCGCCGACTGCGCGTTCGACGCGGGAGAGGTTCTCGACGGCGCCTGGCCGATGCTGCATTACGACGCCGCGGGGACCCACGCCGCCCCCGAGACGAACGGTCCCACGAGCTTTCCACTCAACGAGCGCTGGACCGTCTCCGCGCTCGAATCCCGGGTGGCGCTGCCCGTCGCCGACACCGACTACGTCTACTTCCTCGCGATGGACGAGGGCGACGGCGAGGCGGCGCGCACGACCCTCCTGTGTCACGACCCACTCCGAAACGGGGAGATCCAGTGGCGCTACCAGGCCGACGCGATGCCCGTCGGCCCGCCGATCAGTGCCGCCGACGTGGTGTACGTCCCCTTCGGTGACGCCGCCGACGTCCGCATCGTGGCCCTCGATCGAGAGAACGGTGAGCCCCTGAACACGTACCCGCTTCCCGGTCGGTTCCAGGGCGCGTTGTCGTCCGTCGGTGCGAGCCTCGTGATTCCGACCGAGTCGCGGTATCAGGTCGTCGACGCCCGTACCGGCCGGTCCTGTTGGTCGTTCTCTCCCAACGCCGTCGACGCCACCGACTCCGCCGGTCAGCACATCCGCGCCACCGCCGTCGGTGACGGCATCGCGTACATCGGGACGGGCTTCCCGGACGGCGCGCCGACGACGCAGGTCGGGCACCTGTACGCCGTCGATCCGTCGCGGGCCGGAACCCGCTGGACCGTCACCCTCGACAGCCCGGTCAACCGCCTCGCCGTCGACGACGGCGTTCTCGTCGCCACGACCGGGAGTGGGCTCGTGGGCTTCGACGCCGCGTCCGGCAGTCGACTCTGGGACACCGCCGTGGAGGCACACGTCCGGCCGGCGACGCTCGCGATGGCCGACCGGATGGCCGTCTACGGCACCCGCCGGACGCTCCACGGACTGGACACCGCCACGGGCGCCGAGCGGTGGTCGCTTCCATTCGGCGTCCGCGGTGACGTGATCTTCGTGGGTGACGTGCTCTACGCCGTCGGGCGGAGCGACCCCACGAGCCAGCGCATCCTGCTGGGGGCCGTCGACGTGGAGTCCGGACAGCCACGGTGGCAACAGGAGATTTACGACCCCATCGTCGACGTGATGGCCGCCAACGGCTACCTCTACGCCATCACGACCGACGGTCGTCTGTTCGCGTTCAGCAGCGTCTAGACGAACTCGATGGCCCCGCTCGGCCCGTTCGTGAGGTGGACCTCGAAGGGCATCGTCGACCGATCCGCCACCACCAGGTCCCAGTACGTCGCCGCGATGGCCTCCGGATCGAGGGACGTGGCCGGGTCGCCGGGCTCCGCACCCGGCGGTCGGATCGTCCCGTCGAGGACGACGTGCGCGACGTGGACCCCTTCCGGTCCAAGTTCCCGGGCGAGCGACTGGGCCATCCCCCGGACACCGAACTTGGCGGCCGAGAAGCCGAGGGCGTTCTCCTTGCCCCGGATCGACGTGGTCGCGCCGGTGAACACCATCGTCCCGCCCCGGCCGGTCATGTCCGCGGCGGCCGCCCGCGCACAGCAGAAGGCCCCCCGTGGCCCGGTCGCCAGGGCATCGTCGAACTCGTCGAGGCCGATGTCGGTCACACCCTTCCAGGCCGCCCCGCTGGCGTTGTAGACGAGGACGTCCACGGGTCCGAACGCCTCACGCACCGTCTCGAACGCCGACTCGACGGCCGCGGCGTCGGTGAGATCCGTGGGCACCGCCAACCCGTCTCCCTCGCCGTCGAGTTCGGTTGCCAGGTCGGTCAGAAACGATTCGGTGCGGGCGAGGAGCGCGACCCGACACCCCTCGCGTGCGAACCGGCGGGCGACGGCGGCGCCGAGTCCCGGTCCGACGCCCGCGACGACGACAGTGCGTGTCATACGGTCTCGATGAACGGGACGGACAAAACGGTTGGCCCACCCGGTCGGTCCACCTCGTCCCCATCGGCTCGCCCCCAACCAGCCGTCGCTCCGCCGGGACCGCGGCGTTTTTGACCGCCGCCCGCGCAGCCGTGGCTATGAAGACGTCGGGTGGATCGGACGCCGCGAAGCGTCGCGCGGGCGAACACGCCGCCGATCTGGTGACCGACGGCGACGTCGTCGGTCTCGGGACGGGCAGCACCGCCGCTCACGCCATCCGGGCGCTCGGGCGGGCGGTCGACGCCGGACTGGACGTGCAAGGGGTCGCCACCTCCTACGCCTCCCGCGACCTGGCCCGTGAGGTCGGACTCCCGCTCGTCGAGCTCGGCGCCGTCTCCCGGATCGATCTCGCCATCGACGGCGCAGATCAGGTGAGCGACGACCTGGCCCTGATCAAAGGCGGCGGCGCGGCCCACGCCCGCGAGAAGGTGGTCGACGCCGCGGCGGCGCGGTTCGTCGTCGTCGCCGATCCCTCGAAGGAGACGGCCACCCTCGACCGGTCGGTCCCGGTGGAAGTGTTACCGGATGCACGAGCCACCGTCCGACGGGCGGTCCGGGACCTGGACGGCGAGCCGACACTCCGGGCCGCCGAACGAAAGGACGGCCCGGTAGTGACCGACAACGGCAACCTCGTGCTGGACTGTGACTTCGGGGCCCTCCCCGACCCCGGCTCGCTGGCGACGGCGCTCGCGACGACACCGGGCGTCGTCGCCCACGGTCTCTTCGTGGACCTGGCCGACGAGGTACACGTGGGTCACGCCGACGGCGTTCGCGTCCGGGCGCGCGACTGATCGGCGACGCCGTCGCTTCGCGGGTGAAAAAACGAAGAAGATCGAACCGACTTACAGGTCGCGCGGCTGGACGGTCTTTCGGTCGTTCTGCTCGGCACGGCGGGCGGCGTCGGCGAGCAGTTCCTCGACTTCCTCGTCGAGGGCATCGTAGAAGTCCGAAGCGACGTTCTTGTCCTGGAGCGCTTCCTTGACGGCGGCTTTGACGATGAGGTCTGCCATACGAGCAGTACATACCCACCCTTATTAATAAGATTTCCCAAATCGGCCGCACGTACCGCCACAGTGGCCGTTCTCGCGCATTTTGTCCCAGATATATAAATACTGGGGCCGAGAACCGACACCTACGAGTATCTCACGGCCGGACGGCGGATATGCGCGATATTCTCGACGCGGTGGCGCGGGGCGACCTGTCGCCGGCCGAGGCGGAAGCCAGTCTCGCCGGCTACGCCACGACCGATGCGGGGCGGTTCGACGCCGCGCGCGAGCACCGGCGGGGGATCCCCGAGGCGGTACTCGCCGACGGCAAGACGCCCGACGAGGTGGCGTCGATGGCCGATGCGGCCCTGGAGACGACCGGCCGGGTCATCGTCACCCGTGCCGACGGCGCCCACGTCGCGGCCGTCACCGACGGCCTGCCGGCCGAGGCGAGCGTCGACCACGACGAACGCGCCCGGACGCTCGTCGTCGAGGCACCGGGGTTCGACGCGCCGAGCATCGACGCGACGGTGGCCGTCGTCACGGCGGGGACCTCCGACGCGGCGGCGGCGGGGGAGGCGGCCGTCCTCTCCCGGGCCGTCGGGGCCACCATCGACCGGGTAGACGACGTGGGCGTCGCTCACCTGGGTCGGATCGTCGACCACCTCGACACGCTACGGGCCGCGGACGTGGCCGTCGTCGCCGCCGGCCGCGAGGGAGCGCTCCCGACGGTGGTCGCCGGCCTCGTCGACACGCCGGTGATCGGACTCCCGGTGTCGACGGGCTACGGCCACGGCGGCGAGGGCGACTCGGCACTCGCCAGCATGCTCCAGTCCTGTACCGTCCTCTCTACGGTCAACATCGACGACGGGTTCACTGCGGGGGCGCAGGCGGGACTGATCGCCAGAGCCGTCGCTAGCGCCCGAGACGACTAACGGGGGCGACGAAACGCACAACTATCGTCGGACTCGGATCTCATTTTTGGACGAACAGTCGGGTCGCACGCACGCGCGCGATAGCCATTTAGGTGTGTGTACCCAACCCGGAGTACCGGCACCGGTGGTAGCCGGTTCAACTATGGCACGCTGCGATCACTGCGGGTCGCACGTCTCGGAGCGCTTCGCACGGGTGTTCGCCGACGGCAGTGGGCGAATCCTGGCTTGTCCGAGCTGCTCGGCCAACGCCGGCATCGCCGAAGCCTCCAGAGACCGCACCCCAAACGCGTAACCACTGCAGCGACATTCGACCACCACGCGAAGCCACCTTCCACGCACACCGCACCGTCGACGGCGGCGTTCGACCGTCGATCATTATAGGTGCGGCCGGCGTGTCCACCCGACGTGCACTACGTCTACGTCCTCGAGTGCGCCGACGGCACGTACTACACCGGCTACACGACCGACGTGGAGCGTCGCGTGGCCGAACACGACGCGGGCGAGGGCGCGAAGTACACCCGTGGCCGGACCCCGGTCGAACTCGTCCACACCGAGCGCTACGAGACGCGTTCGGCGGCGATGTCCCGCGAACACGAGGTCAAGTCGCTCTCACGGGCGGCGAAAGAACGGTTGGTCGCCGACGCGGACATCGACTGACCGTCCGCGTCGCCCGCGTCCTCACGGCCAGACGCGGTTGCTCTGCCGTATCTCGATGGAATCACACGCCGAACACGACGGGTCGTCGACGTTCGTCCCCACGCCGAACGTCTCCCCACAGGTGTCACACCGAGAAGTGACCGTCCGTGAACCACCGCGTCGACGCCCACCTTTTTGCCACCGCCGCGGGAGGGTGAGGTATGGACGCCATCTCCTTCGGTACCGACGGGTGGCGCGCCCGTCTCGACACGTTCACCGACGACCGGGTGCGGATCGTCGGCCAGGCGGTCGCGGACTACCTCGCCGACGCGGGACACGACGCCCCCGTTGCCGTCGGCTACGACGCCCGTGCGACCTCCGAGGGCTTCGCCGAGTCGCTGGCCGACGTCCTCGCGGCCAACGGGTTCGACGTCCTCCTCCCCGAGCGGGACTGCCCGACGCCGGTGATCGCGTGGTCGGTCGTGGACCGCGGCCTCGCGGGGGCGCTGATGGTCACCGCCTCGCACAACCCGCCGGAGTACAACGGCGTGAAGTTCATCCCCGACGACGGCACCCCGGCCCTGCCCGAGATGACCGACGCCATCGAGGCCCGCCTCGCCGATCCGCGAGCGGACGGTCCGCGGGGGGCGGTCGACCGCGTCGACCTCGTCTCGTCTCACGCCGACCAGGCCCGCGACCTGATCGATCCGGATCTCTCGGGACTGACGGTCGTCTACGACGCCATGCACGGGAGCGGTCGCGGCGTCACCGACGCCCTCCTCGAATCGGCGGGGGCAACCGTGATCCGCCGCCGGTGTGAGCGGGATACCTCCTTCGGTGGTGTCCCGCCGGAACCGAGCGCCGACCACCTCGACGGCCTCGTCGACGCCGTGGCCGCCCACGACGCGGACCTCGGCGTCGCGAACGACGGCGACGCCGACCGCCTCGCCATCGTCACCCCCGACCGTGGCTTCCTCGACGAGAACCTGTTTTTCGCCGCCGTCTACGACGCCCTGTTGGAGGCCGACTCGGGACCCGCCGTCCGCACCGTCTCGACCACGTTCCTGATCGACCGTGTCGCCGCCGCCCACGGCGAGGACGTGGTCGAGACTCCGGTGGGATTCAAGTGGGTCGCCGAGGCCATGGTCGACCACGACGCCCTGATGGGCGGCGAGGAGTCCGGCGGCTTCTCCGTCCGCGGGCACGTCCCCGAGAAGGACGGGGTGTTGATGGCGTTGCTCGCCGCCGACGTGGCGAGCACCGAACCGATAGACGACCGGGTGGACCGACTGCTCGACGTCCACGGCGACGTCGTCGCCGACAAGGTGAGCGTCGACTGCCCGGACGAGCGGAAGGCGGCCGTCATCGACGCCCTCGGCGACGCCATCCCGGACACCGTCGCCGGCCGGGCCGTCGAGGACGTCGTCACGCTCGACGGGTTCAAACTCCTGTGTACGGACGGCTCCTGGCTGCTCGTCCGCCCGAGCGGCACCGAACCGAAGATGCGGGTCTACGCCGAGGCCGAGAGCCGCGACCGGGTGGACGCCATCCTCGACGAGGGACGCGACCTGGTCGCGGCGCTGGTCTGACCCGCCCCGTCACAGAAGTCGACATTTCCATATTCCTCCGTCCCCGACGGCCGACATGGACCTGACCGAACGGGGTCGCGCGACTGCGGTCGTGGAGGTGATCGCGTGAGCGGCGCTTACGGCCCGTTCTCGCGAGTTCGACGGGTGCTCGCGGCCGAAACCGCCGCCGTCAGGTGGTGGCTGATGGTCGTCGCGGCCGAACTCGCCCTCGTCACCGCCTACCTCGCCGTCACCGACGTCGTCGTCACCGAACCACGGTACGTCGTCTACCCGTTCGTCTGGATCAACGTCGGCGTCTGGGCCATGCTCCGGATGGAGACTCCCTCGGTCGACCGGCGCCAGCGGGCCGTCGCCCTCGGGATGGCTGGCGGTTACCTCCTCCTCCTGTTCTGGGCCGGCGGCGTGCTCCTGTTCGGACTCTCCGGGCCGCTCCCCGGCGGTGCCGTCGCCTCCGTTCACTGGAACATCCCCGGGTGGGGACCGGCCGTAGTCTACGGCACCCCGCGGCTCCGCCTCTCGGTCGTTCCGTTCAAAGTCGTCGGCTACGTCGCCATGACCTACCTCGTCTACGCCCGACTGCTCGACGCGACGCGGGCGGTGCTCTCGGGTGCGCTGGGATTGCTCTCCTGTGTCGGCTGTACCTTCTCCATCCTGCTCCCCCTGATCGGTGCGACCAGCCTGTTCGGGTCGACGCTGACGGGCCTCTCGTGGGACCTCTCGACGATCGTCTTCCTGCTCACCGTTGCCCTGCTCTACTGGGCCGACGAGGTGGGGGTCGCGGTGTCGCGACGGCTCTCGTAGTTTAGTCGGCCCCGAAGTCGCGTCCCATCGTCTCCGTCGGCCGCTGGCCGATCCTCCGTGGCGTGTGGCTCCACGCGCTCGATATCGAATCCTAGCGACTCGTAGAAGGGACGCACGTCGGGGTCGAACTCGACGACGAGACGCCCTCGCTCGGCCAGCGCCGCCGACACGAGTGCGGTGCCGACGCCCCGGTCCCGCCACCGGCGCCGCGTCGCCACTGCGGTCACGCGGTCGCCGTCGCGGACGAGGGCGCCCACCACTCGCCCCTCGACCGTCGCCACGAGGACCGCGCCGCGACCGATCCGGTCCCGGACCGTCGCGGCGTCCGCTTCGAGGACTGCGCCGTCGACGACGCGCATGACGGCGAGGTGGTCGTCGTTGCTCGCCGGCCGGACGGTCACGCGGTCGTCGGTCGGCGCCCCGCCCTTGACCAGTCGGAGGACGCGCACCTCGCGCTCGAAGTCGACCGGCCGGTCCTCGGGGACGGGGTCGTCGTCGACGAGGACGGCCGCCTCGTGGGGACTAAGATCGAGGGCTGTGA
Source organism: Haloplanus litoreus (assembly GCF_045690335.1). GTDB lineage: Archaea > Halobacteriota > Halobacteria > Halobacteriales > Haloferacaceae > Haloplanus > Haloplanus litoreus. The sequence continues at coordinate 772,554 of NZ_CP147874.1, forward strand.
GCAGGTTACCGTAGGTGGCGCCGGCGTCGAGGTCGACGGTCTCGACGCCCTCGCCCACCACTTCGGCACGAACCGTCGGCATGGTCGGTGGCAGTCGGTGGACGGCCCTGAACCTTCGGGTTCTCTCGGGGAGTTTATGTGGTGACCGGCCCCTTCGATACGGTATGAGCGAGGCCGAGGGGTCGTCTACGGGACGGGAGATCTGGATCGAGAAATACCGCCCGCAGACCCTGGCGGACGTGAAAGGACAGGACGACATCGTCGAGCGACTGTCGAGCTACATCGAGCGCGACGACCTCCCCCACCTCCTCTTTTCGGGACCGGCCGGCATCGGCAAGACCACCTGCGCCACGGCCATCGCCCGCGAGGTGTACGGCGACGACTGGCGGGGCAACTTCCTCGAACTCAACGCCTCGGATCAGCGCGGCATCGACGTGGTGCGCGACCGTATCAAGAGCTTCGCGCGCTCCTCTTTCGGCGGGTTCGACTACCGCATCATCTTCCTCGACGAGGCGGACTCACTCACTTCCGACGCCCAGTCAGCGCTCCGCCGGACGATGGAGCAGTTCGCCGACAACACCCGATTTATCCTCTCGTGTAACTACTCCAGTCGGATCATCGACCCGATCCAGTCGCGGTGTGCCGTCTTCCGGTTCTCGCCCCTGCCGGACGAGGCCATCGCGGCGCAGGCCCGCGAAATCGCCGAGGCCGAAGGGATCGAGATGACCGACGCCGGCCTCGACGCCCTCGTCTACGCCGCGGGTGGCGACATGCGGCGGGCGATCAACACGCTGCAGGCGGCGGCGACGACGGGCGAGACGGTCGACGAGGAGGCCGTCTACACGGTCACCAGCACCGCCCGCCCCGAGGAAATCGAGTCCATGGTCGAGGCGGCCATCGAGGGGGACTTCCCGCGGGCGCGGTCGACGCTCGAGACGTTGCTGGTCGACGCCGGGATGGCCGGCGGCGACGTGATCGATCAGCTCCACCGGTCGGCGTGGGAGTTCGACATCGACGACCGGCGGACGGTCCAGTTGATGGAGCGACTGGGCGAGGCCGACTACCGCATCACGGAGGGCGCCAACGAGCGGGTGCAACTGGAGGCGATGCTGGCGGCGCTGGCGCTGGAGGAGTGAGTCACCCCGTTATCATCTCGGATATTTGCTACGACGTCTATATAACGATCGCCTGATGCCCACCCCCTGTGAGCGACCTCAAAATCACCGAACGGGAACGGGGACAGGTGAGCGGCGACCGGCTCACCGAGCGGATCGGGATCGACTCCGGGGAGATCAACTGGCGGAAGGACTTCACACAGTTCGGGGAGGCCGACGAGGAGACGTTGGCCGGCCTCTCCACCACCTTCGACGAGATCTCCGACGACCTCGTCGAGGAGTTCTACGATCACATCCAGTCGTACTCCCAGTCGGTCGCGATCCTCGATTCGTCGTCGAAGTCGGTCGAGGCGTTGAAAAAGAGTCAGATGGAGTATTTGGAGGACCTGGGACGGGGCACTTACGACCAGTCCTACTTCGATCGGCGGGCACGGATCGGGAAGATCCACGACATGCTCGATCTGGGACCGAAGATCTACCTCGGCGCGTACTCGGTGTACTACGAGGGGATCTTTCGGGCCATCGGCGAGGAGGTCAAAGCCGACGTCGGGTCCGTGGAGGGCGCCGAGACGGACGCGGTATCGACCGCCGTCGACCGGGTCGTCGAGCAGGCGCTCTCGGTGGTCAAGCTCATCAACCTCGATCAGCAGGTCGCGATGGACGCGTACTTCGACTCGTACACGGAGCAACTCGAGTCGGAACTGGATCGCCAGCGGACGGTTGCCGAGAACGTCGAGTCGGCGCTCGACGAACTCCGAAACACGTCCGCGGAGGTGGCGGAGAGTTCCGAACAGATCAGCGGCATCACCGCGGATCAGGCCGACAACATGGCCGAGATTTCGGGGGAGATATCCAACCTTAGTGCGACCGTCGAGGAGGTAGCCTCCACCGCGAGCGAGGTGGCCTCGACCAGCGAACGCGCGGAAGCGCTCGCCGCCGACGGTCGCGACTCCGCGGCGGACGCGAAGGCCGTGATGGACGACGTGGGTGCGGCCGCCGACGACGTCACCGCCGACGTCGAACAGCTCAAGGCGCGCATCGACGAGATCGACGAGATCGTCGAGGTGATAAACGAGATCGCGGACCAGACGAACATCCTTGCCTTGAACGCCTCCATCGAGGCAGCTCGTGCCGGTGACGCGGGGGAGGGATTCGCCGTCGTCGCCAACGAGGTGAAATCACTCGCCGAGGAGTCACAGAACCAGGCCGGACGGATCGAGACGATGATCAACGAGATCCAAGACGAGACGTCGGATACCGTTTCGAGCCTCCAGACGACGACCGAGCAGATCGAGGTCGGCGTCGACCGCGTCGACACCTCGATGGGCAAACTCGACGAGATATCCGAGGCCGTGACCGATACCTCCACCGGCATCTCGGAGGTCGCCGATGCGACCGACGACCAGGCCGCAAGCACCGAAGAACTCGCGGCCATGATCGATCAGGCGAGTTCGCAGGCCGGGGACATCGAGGACGCGGTCGACGACATCGCCGCCATCAATCGGGAACAGACCGACAATCTCGACGAAATTTCTCACACGGTCCAGAAGCTGACGGAGGCGGACGGGGACACGACCGGATGACCGCCCGCCGAGCGGGGTCGAACGCGCCGCGAGGACGACGGTCACGCCCCGCACGCCTTCTCCGCCCGAAACACGCGTTCCCGGAACTGTTTTAGGCGGAGACGGGCCAAAGAGGGTGTAATGAGCGAACTCGAAGACGCCTACCGCCTCGAGTACTTCGAGGAGGAGGGGTTCACGCGGCAGGAGTGTTCCTCGTGTGGCGTACACTTCTGGGCACGGGTGGACCGCGATACTTGCGGCGAGCCGCCCTGTGACGACTACACGTTCATCGGCTCCCCCGGGTTCGACGAGGCGTACACGCTGGAGGAAATGCGCGAGGCCTTCCTCTCCTTCTTCGAGGAGCACGGCCACGAGCGCATCGACCCCTACCCCGTCGCGGCGAACCGCTGGCGCGACGACGTCCTCCTGACGCAGGCGTCCATCTACGACTTCCAGCCGCTGGTCACGTCCGGCGAGACGCCCCCGCCCGCCAACCCGCTCACCATCTCACAGCCCTGCATTCGGATGCAGGACATCGACAACGTGGGCAAGACCGGCCGGCACACCATGGCCTTCGAGATGATGGCCCACCACGCGTTCAACGTCCGCGAGGACGCCACCGACGACTACGCCTACGAGGGCGAGGTGTACTGGAAGGACGAGACGGTCGCCTACTGCGATCAGTTCTTCGAATCCATGGGCGCCGACCCCGAGGAAATCACCTACATCGAGGACCCGTGGGTCGGCGGCGGCAACGCCGGTCCGGCTTTCGAGGTCATCTACCGCGGCCTCGAACTCGCCACGCTCGTCTTCATGTCGATGGAGCAGGACCCCGACGGCGAGTACGAGATGAAAGACGGCAACCGCTACAGCCCGATGGACACCTACATCGTCGACACGGGCTACGGGCTGGAGCGGTGGACCTGGATGAGCCAGGGGACACCGACGGTGTACGAGGCAGTCTACCCCGAGATGATCGAGTTCCTCACGGAACACGCGGGTATCGACCACACCGACGAGGACGAGGCCCTGATCCGCGAGGCCGCCCGCCTCTCCGGCTACCTCGACATCGACGAAGTCGAGGACCTGTCCTCGGCCCGCGCCGAGGTGGCGGACGAACTCGGCGTCGACGCCGACCACCTCGCCGCCCTGCTGGAACCCCTCGAAGACGTCTACGCCATCGCCGATCACTGTCGGACGCTCGCCTACATGCTCGGCGACGGTATCGTCCCCTCGAACGTCGGTACGGGCTATCTCGCCCGGATGGTGCTCCGCCGGACCAAGCGCCTCGTCGACGGCCTCGACATCGACGCGCCCCTCGACGAACTCGTCGACATGCAGGCCGAACGGTTGGGCTACACCAACCGCGACACCATCCGCGACATGGTGCGGACCGAGGAGCGCAAGTATCGCGAGACACTCGAACGCGGCAGTCGGAAGGTCGAGAGCATCGCCGAGGAGTACGCCGCCCGTGGGGAGCCGATTCCCCGGGAGACGCTGATCGAACTCTACGACTCCCACGGCATCCAGCCGGACATGGTCGCCGAAATCGCCGGCGAGCACGGCGCCGCAGTCGACGTCCCGGACGACTTCTACGGGCTGGTTGCCGCCCGCCACGAGGGTGGTGGCGGCGCCGAGTCGGCGGCGGAGCGCGACGACCGACTGGCCGACCTGCCCGAGACCGAGCGCCTCTTCTACGACGACCAGGAGCGCACGGAGTTCGAAGCGGTCGTCCTCGACGTGTTCGAACGCGAGGACGGCTACGACGTGGTGCTCGACCAGACGATGTTCTACCCCGAGGGTGGGGGGCAGCCGGCGGACACGGGGATGCTCTCGACGGACGAGACGACCGTCGAGGTGACCGACGTAACGCGCCGCGACGGCGTGATCCTCCACCGCACGACCGACAATCCCGGCAAGGGTGAGTTCGTCACCGGTCGGATCGACGCCGACCGCCGGTTCAGCCTGATGCGCCACCACACCGCGACCCACGTCATCGGCTACGCCGCCCGGCAGGTCCTCGGCGACCACGTCCGGCAGGCCGGCGCCCAGAAGGGCACCGATCAGTCGCGTCTCGACGTCCGCCACTTCCGGCGGATCAGCCGCGAGGAGGTCAAAGAGATCGAACGCGTCGCCAACGAGGTGGTGACGGACAATCTGCCGGTCACTCAGGAGTGGCCCGACCGACACGAGGCGGAGGCCGAACACGGCTTCGACCTGTACCAGGGCGGCGTCCCGCCGGGACAGCAGATCCGCCTCGTCCACGTCGACGAGGACGTCCAGGCGTGTGCCGGCACGCACGTCTCGCGGACGGGCGACATCGGCGCGATCAAAATCGTCAAGACCGAACCGATCCAGGACGGCGTCGAGCGCATCGTCTTCGCGGCCGGAGCGGCCGCCATCGAGGCCACCCAGCGGACCGAGGACGCCCTCTACGAGGCTGCGGACGTCCTCGACGTCTCCCCGGAGGCCGTGCCCGAGACGGCCGATCGCTTCTTCCGGGAGTGGAAGGAACGGGGCAAACAGATCGACCGCCTGAAAGAGGAGCTCGCGGAGGTTCGTGCGGCCGCGGTCGACGCCGACGAGGTGGACGTGGGCGGCGTCTCGGCCGTGATCCGGCGGATGGACGGCGACGCCGACGAGTTGCGCGCGACGGCGAACGCCATCGTCGACGACGGTTCGGTAGCCGTCCTCGGAAGCGCCGCGGGCGGCAGCGCCCAGTTCGTCGTCGGCGTGCCCGACGGTGTCGACCTGAACGCCGGCGAAGTCGTCGGCCGCCTGGCGAGTCGCGTCGGCGGCGGTGGCGGCGGCCCACCGGACTTCGCGCAGGGGGGCGGTCCCGACGTCGACGCACTCGACGACGCCCTCGACGAGGCGCCCGACGTGCTCAGAGCGATCCGGAACGCCTGATAGGACTGCTGTAGCTGTTTGCCGGCCGCCGCCACCCACTGGCGGTGACGGCCGAACACGGCTCACAACGATCCGTATGTGCAACGCCTGGGTCCTCCCCACGAGTATCACTCGCGAAACTTGCGGACGAGTATTGATATGTGTGTCCGTGAGTAGTTCCCCCGTGAAATCGTCGTCTCGGTTCCCGAGTTCCTCCGCACTGTCGGTGTACGGTCTGCTGATCGCGGGCGTTCTGGCGCTCGCCGTCGCGTCGCTGCCCGGCGGGTCGCTCCTGAAGGAGGTGTCGCCGTTGGACCTCGTGACCGGTGCGACCCCCGTCGATCCGCCGTCGCTGGCCTTCGGTGGCGGGCTGGTCGCCGTCGGCGTCGCGGCCGTCGCGCTCGGCCTGTCGCTCCTGTTCGCACGCGTGGCCTAAGTGTTCCCCACCCCTACGACCGTCTATGCCCACCGCGTCCAACGGTTCCGTGTCGCTGTACTACGAAGTCGACGGCGACTCCGACGCCGAGACGGTCGTCTGTCTCGGTGACGTCGGCTACGGCGCCTGGCAGTGGGGCTGGCAACACGCCGGGCTGACGGGCCCCTTCGAGACGCTGGTGACCGACCTCCGTGGAGCCGGTCGGTCGGATGCCCCGCCCGGGCCCTACGCCGTCGACGAACTCGTCGCCGACGTGCAGGCCGTCCTCGAGGCCCACGGCAGTCGACGGGTCCACGTCGTCGGCGCCGGACTCGGGGGGATGGTCGCTCTGGAACTCGCCAGGCTCTCCTCGCGGCCGCGCTCGCTCGCCCTCCTCGGGACCGCTCCCATCGGCGCCGACCTGACGCTCGACCCGCTGTTCGGTGCGCCGTCGGACCCCGACGCCTTGGAGACGTCGCTCGCGGCCGCACTCTCCCGGGAGTTCCTCGACGCCCACCCCGACGTGATCGAACGGATCGTCGACTGGCGGGCCGCCGAGGACACCTCCCGCGAGGCGTGGGACGCTCAGGCCGCCGCCGTCGAGGCGTTCGACCTCTCGAATCGGCTGTACGAGATCGACGTGCCGTCGCTCGTGATCCACGGCCGCGACGACGCCGTCTGGCCGGTCGACCGAGGGCGGCGCCTCGCGGAGGAGTTGCCGCGTGGGGAGTTCGTCGGCCTGGACGGCGGCCATCTGATCGGCATCGAGCGCTCCCGCGAGGTGAACGACCGCCTGTTCGGCTTCTTCGAGGCGTAAGAGACTAAGCGCCCGCGCTCGTCCGAACGGACGATGCGTCGTCCCCGCCTCGTCCTCCTGGACGCCTCCTACGGCACCGACCACACCCGTCGGAACTTCCGGCGGGAACTGGACGCCGACCTCGTCGAGTTCGACGTGACGGCCGGCGACCTGCCCCCGGACTTCGACTACGACGGCGTCGTCGTGACCGGATCGCGCGCCTCCGTCTACTGGGACGAGCCCTGGATCGCCGACCTGGTCTCCTGGATCGAGCGGGCGGCCGACCGGGGGCTGCCACTCCTCGGCGTCTGCTACGGGCACCAGGCGCTCGCCGTGGCCCTCGGCGGACGGGTCGAGGCGATGGACGACATCGAGATCGGGTATCGTGAGATCCGCCGCGAGGACGACGCGCTGTTCGAGGGGCTCGACGCCCCCTTCGTCGCCTTCGAGACCCACTCGGATTGGGTGGTCGACCTGCCGTCCGACGCGACCCGCCTCGCCGAGAACGAGCGCGGAGTGCAGGCGTTCCGTCGCGGCGACTGCTGGGGCGTACAGTTCCACCCCGAGTACGACCGTGGAAGCGCCGAGACGGTGACCCGGGGGAAGGACCTCCCCGAGGCCCGCATCGAGGCGGTCCTCGACGGCATCGCGGACGACGACACCTACGCCGCGGCCTGCCGGACCAAGCGGCTGTTCGACAACTTCACCGACTACGTCCGACGGCGGGCGGCCGACGAGGGGGCGTCGGCGGACGCGTAGTCATCGCGTCGGCGGACGCGCAGTCATCGCGTCGGCGGACGCGCAGTCCCCGCCCACCACCGTTTTTGAGCACCGGCCACGGAGTGGCCGTATGGATCACGACCTGACCATCGACGAGAAGCGCGTCTACGCCGACCGGACGGGCGCCGTAGCGGTGCTGGTCGCCGCCGAACAGGGGCTGGTCGTCGCGTCGCTGTCGGCCGATCTCGTCGGCGAATTCGGTCTCGATCACCGAGCGCCCGTCCGCGACGTCGCCGCCGCCGGAAACCGCCGCGTCGTCGCCACCGCCGAGGACGTTCTCGTCGGCACCTACGACCCCACTGACTTCGGTCCCGCCGTCGCCGTGGGCTTCGATCACGGGGGCGCACCGGTCGCGGCCGGGCCGGACGGCCGGGTCGCTCGCCTCGACGACGGATGGACGACGCTCGGCACCGTCGAGGATCCCCGGGCCGTCGACGGCGGGATGATCGCCGCCGCCGACGGGGTCCATCGGATCGTCGACGACGGCCTGCGCGACGTCGGCCTCTCGGCCGTGGCCGACGTCCACGGCCGGGGGATGCCGCTCGCGGCGACGGCGTCCGGCCTCTACCGCCTCGGCAACGGCTGGATGGACGAATGCGACGGCGCGTTCTCGGTCGTCTGTGCCGACGCGGCCGACGACCGGGCCGCGGCCGTCGGCGACGCGGGCGTTCTCGTCCGGGAGGCCATCGGGGAGTGGACGCCCGTCGAGACGCCCGCGTCGAACGTCGTCGACGTGGGCTTCACCGAGGCGGCGACGGTGGCGGTGACCGCCGACGGGACGTTGCTCGCCGACGCGGGCGAGGGCTGGCGGACGCGCGCACTGGGGGTCACGGGCGTCTCGCGACTGGCCGTGCAGACGTAACGGAAACGGTTTTCGGGGCGGCCGTCGACCCACCCGTATGATCGTCCCCGGTTCGGAGTCGCAGGCGCTCGGTGCGGCGCTGGCCGCCGAGACGGGACACTCGCTCGCCGCCGTCGACTACGAGCGATTCCCGGACGGCGAACTGATGGCGTCGGTCGGCGTTCCGGAGGGAGTCGACCGGGCGGTCGTCGTCGCGGCGACGACGACCGACGCCGCACACGTCGAACTCCTGCAGTTGCAGGACGCCGTTCGCGAGGCCGGCGTCGACCGGGTGGTGACCGTCGTTCCCTACATGGGCTACGGTCGACAGGAGCGTGCGTTCGAACCCGGACAGCCGGTGTCGGCCCGTGCCGTCGCCCGCGCCATCTCGACGGGCACCGACCGGGTCGTCCTCGTCGACCCCCACGAGGCGTCGGTGCGGGACTTTTTCGACGTCCCCTGTACCGTGGTGGGGGCGGCCGCCCGCCTCGCCGACCCGCTCGCCGCCGACCTGACCGACCCGCTCTTTCTCTCGCCCGATGCGGGTGCCATCGACCTGGCCGAAGCCGTGCGCGACGCCTACGGCCGCGGCGACGTGGACTACTTCGAGAAGGTGCGCCACTCCGGGACCGAGGTGGAGGTCACGCCGAGCGACGCCGCCGTCGAGGGCCGGGACGTGGTCGTCGTCGACGACATCGTCGCCACTGGCTCGACGATGAGTGAGTCCATCGCCGTCCTGAACGGTCGCGGTGCCGCCGACGTGTCCGTCGCCTGCGTCCACCCGCTGTTCGCACGGAACGCGCGGACGAAACTCGAACGCGCCGGGGTGTCGGCCATCTACGCCACAGACACCATCGAACGCGACGTGACGGCCGTCTCCGTCGCGCCCACCGTCGCCGACGTGCTGTAGGCGATGCCCGCCCCTGTCCTCGATCCGCCCGTCCCCGACGACGCCCTCGTCCTCGCGCCCGACTGCCGGCGCTGTCCCGCCCTCGTCGCCTCGCGTGACCGCATCGCGTGGGGGAACGGCCCGGCCGACGCCGCGGTGCTGGTCGTCGGGGAGGCGCCCGCAGCGGGCGCCTCCGAGGCCACCGACTGGCCCGGCGGCAACCGTTCGAGGCTCGCCTACACCTCGCGGCACTCGGGGCGCCGGATTCGGTCACTCCTCGCTGCGGTCGGCGTCGATGACGCCTTCTACACGAACGCCGTGAAGTGTTTTCCGTCCGGCGACGACGGCTCGACCCGCGAACCCACCGACGCGGAGCGATCGAACTGTCGGGGCCACCTTCTGACGGAACTCGACGTCGTCGATCCGACGGTCACCGTCGCGACCGGCACGCACGCGACGGCGACGCTCCTCGCCGCCGAGGGGCGCGAACTCGGCGGCTTCGTCGACCGCGTCCTCGACCCGGTCGACTGCCCGACGCTCGGCACGACGGTCGTCCCCCTCCTGCATCCCTCCTACGTCGACGTGTGGCGCCCGCGACTCGGCTACGACCGGGCCGAGTATCGGACGGCGTTGGCGCGGACGCTACGCGCGTGTGGCGTCGACGCCGACGCGGACAGAACCTGATCCCGCTCATACTGTCCGATGTAACTGTCTCAACACTTTCGTCACCCCGGAGTCACGAACGTCGTGATCGACTTCCGGCCGACAGTATCAGTCGGTGAACCCCGTCACGCTCACCCGTTCGTCGGTCGCCCACTCGACGAATATCAGGAGCCCCGCGTACACCATCAACACGTACGACAGGACGATCGCGATCAACCCCATCGACAGCAACTCGCTCCCCTCGATCGGAAGCGAGAGCGCGCCGCCGACCGCGAGTACGCCCGCGACGATGGGGACGCCGGCGACTGCCGGACTGAGAAGGCCGATCAGGCCAACCTTGGCGTACCACGGGTCGAGCACTTCGGCGAGGGTCGGTCCCTCCCGACCCTCGACGGCGACGTCCGGCGGGAGCGGCCAGTCGCTTCGCTCGTCGTCCCACCAGTAGATCCGTCCACCGTTGGCTCGCATCGACGCGCAAATTCCGATCTCCTCGAGCGTATTCAGTTTGTTTCGGACGGTTTCCTTGCCGTGTCCGGTGTCGAGTTCCGCCTGCATCTGCGACGCCGTCCAGATCGGCCGGTCGTGGCCGCGCATCGTCGTCGCGACCGTCGCCGGCAGGAGTTCGTTCCCGTTCGTGTGTCGGGGATCGGTCTTGAGTTTCGCGTGGGCGTCCTCGGGGAGGGTTTCGAACCGTGTCATGGGTGCGTGCTCGGCGAATCGTGGGTCGGCGAAGGGCTATCGCGCCCCACCGACCGTCGATTTTCGACCCCGGTTCAAGTACGCTTGGGTCCTCAGGATGGACGATGCCACCGACTCACTCGCCGTTCCGTGCGCCTCGGCCGACGAACGCTCTCCGATCGAACCCCGCCGCGCGCCGACGGTGCCCATGACCCGCCCGAGACGACCGTTGGGGCGGGCACTCGACGCGGTCGGGGACCCCCTCCGACGGCGTGTCCTGCTGGCACTCCTCGAGCACGGCCCGGACGCGGCGAGCGGCGTCGACGCCGAAGCCGTCGCCCCATCGACCGCCGATCCGGATCAACTCACCACGTCGCTCGTGCACGTCCACCTGCCGAAGCTCTCGGATCTCGGGTACGTTCGGTGGGACCGCGAGACGACGTACGTCCGACGCGGCCCGGCGTTCTCGGAGGTCGCACCGCTCGTTCGGCTCCTCCACGACCACCGAACGGACCTCCCTTACGCGTGGCCGTGACCGGGGGTAGCGACGGTCCGTGACCGTCGTCGGCGGACGACGCCGGATCAGTCCTCGTACGAGGGCACGTCGCCGACGCCGAGGCGCATCTCGTACCGGCTACTGTACAGGTACGCAAGTGAGGAGACGAACGACGCGACGGAGACGATACCCGCCCACTCGCGGTAGCCGAAGAGCGTGAACGGATACAGGCCCATCCACACTGCCGCTACGGCGAGCAGCATCGTCGTCGACAGCAACAGAAAGTACAGCGCCCACGGAATCTCGTCCTCCGAGACGGTTTCCAGATACACGTCGAGGTCTTCCCCCTGTTCGGTCAGGCTTATATCTCCGTTCCCCCGGTCGAACTCGACGATTCCAGCCTCGTCCATCTTCGGCAGGTGGAACTGGTACAGCGACGTGTGGACGCTCTTTCGGTCGTCGTATCCGACCTGTTCGGGTCTGACGCCGAGTTCTACGGCCGTGATGCGCGTCGACAGTTCGGACATATCGACGGGGTCGTCACGACGGTGCAAGTGATCGAAGACGAGTCGCCGCCGCTGGTTACTGAACACCTCGAATACGTCGTCTTTCGACAGTGATCCCGTCTCGTCTCCCCGATCACACTCGCCACGTAATTTCATCCCAGCAATAACTGTGGATTACTTACACATTGTTATGATCCCATATCGGTCGATCAATGGGTTCGTTGTGGCGTTCAATCCTTCCCAGAAGGTGTCTCTGCGCTCCGGCACCGAAACGTCTCGATTCACGACGGGGTCGGTACGGTACGATAAATCGTCGGTTTCGGTGCGGCAGACGGGTCGTTACCGGTGTCGTAGTCGCCTATATAACAATGACCCTTCCAGCCCCCCGTTGGGATACGCTCGTGACGAACCACGGGCGGTGACAACCCATGGATCGACGAAAGTTCTTGGTTGGACTCGGATCGCTCGCCGCCGGCGGGGCGGCCTCGATAGGCACTGGCGCGACGGACGTCATCCAGACGAACCGCAGCGTCAGTCTCGACGTCGCAGGCGACGCGAACGCGTACCTCACCCTCGACCCGGACGTCGGTTCGGGGTCGGAGTTCGTGGAGACGACTTCCGACGGGACGATCAGCTTCGACTTCTCCGGATCGTCGACGGGTGCGGAAGGCGTCAACAACAACGCCACCACGGCCGCACGCCCCGCGTTCCGGATGGAGAACCAGTCCGACTCGACGCTGTACACCGAGGTGTGGAACCCGTTCCGAAACGGGAACATCGACAGCCAGCAGCAGAACACTCGGGGCACCTCCTCGGTGACGATGCCTGCCGGACTCGACTTTCAGTTTATCGCCGTCAAGCAGGGACAGTCGAACAGTATCGGCAACGGTCAGGCGGCGCTGATCGACCGCACTCCCGGCGGGATGGAGGTCCCCGACAACTACAACCCGAGTTCTGGGAGCTTCGGCGACGTGCCGTCGAACGCCTACCTCATCCGAGATCCCAGCGGACAGAAGAGCTTCGCCGGGTGGACAGTCGACCTGACGAAGGACGACCGGATCGGTCACATCGAACTCGGATCTGGTGAGGCCGTCGACGTCATCGTCCGACTCGTGGCGGACGGCGTCGACCTGAGTAGTGCCAACATCCCCACGGACGGCCCGGTGTACATCGAAGCGGCCAGCGATCAGAATCAGATGACGTTCCCCGAAGCGACCGGTCCCAGCCTGGTGTAACGGCTCCTCTGCTTCGGGCCCCGTTCGACGCCGGTGAGCACGACCTCGGAGACGGCCGACGTCCGACGCTTCGATGGATCGCTCCCAGCGAGGAGCGCCGTCGCCGGGACGCTTTTGAGCGCCGCCGCCCATCGAACGTGTATGAGCGACTGCATCTTCTGTTCCATCGTCGACGGAGAGATTCCCAGCTACACCGTATACGAGGACGACACCGTCGTGGCGTTCCTCGACGCCAACCCCCTCGCCCGCGGGCACACGCTGGTCATTCCCAAACACCACCACGAACGGGTCAACGACCTGCCCGCGGACCTCGCAGCTGACCTCTTCGCCGCGGTCCACGAGCTGACCGACCGGATCGAAGCGGCGGTCGACGCCGAGGCGACGACCATCGCCGTCAACAACGGCGAACTCGCCGGTCAGGAGGTTCCGCACGTCCACGTTCACGTCGTCCCGCGGTTCGAGGGCGACGGCGGCCGCCCCATCCACGCTCTGATCGAGGAGCGCCCCGACGTGGGCGACGACGAACTCGAAGACCTGGCCGCGGCCGTCGGCTCCGCCTGAGACGGTCCGTCGCAAGCCAGTACCGTCGGTCGACGGACCGTCACGGCGAACCACTTGGAAGCAGCTATTACTCCCCTAGACGCCGCGCTCGAACCCGGCACGGACGGGTACGACGCCGGTTTCGTGCCACCACCAAGCACTAAGTGCTGTTCATCCATTATACAGGTAAATGTCTGTAAGGTTGTGCAAGCAAACGCATTTATACTGCAAACTCGTGTCGTAATATGCGCGAGGTGATCGAAGATACGAACAACTCTGTGTGATCCGTAACCGGTCCGATCCACCGCGTCGTCAACGCCACACGAGACGGTCAGTCTCCAGGGTGATACGACTGGGAATGCTACCCGCTATCGTTCATGGCCGACGCACTCACCTGCTCCCGGTGGGGCGTCCACCCTGTTTTCACGACATGCCACGGATACGGAACTGTTTGCACGCCCGATCGCCGGACTACGTGCGATCTGGGGGTGCAACGACTTACGAGGGCCGCTGTAGATGCCGTCCACCACGGACAACAGTCCGATCGGTCAGGTTCTGTCGCAGCCACACCACGTCGAGTCACCAGCGAGGCCATCACCGGCGCCGGTCGCCGCTTCCCGTTCCGTTCGCGGCCGCACACTCAGGCCGCCGAAGGGACGTACCGAGCACCCTCACGAGCGACGACGTCGTACCCGGACAGCGTGCTCAGTACCGGGAACAGGGTGATCTTTCGCAGGCCGAGGGCCTCGTGGAGTTCCTCTACCGTCGCACCGTCGGTGGCCGCGAGGAACACGTAGACGAGTTTCGACTCCGCAGAACTCAGTTCGTCCGGCACGTCGATGGTGGTTCGGTCGGCGTCGGGGGTGTCGAGGTGGGTGGCGCTCATCTCGACTAGTTACTCTGCCTACAGGTGCATAACTGTTATTCTATATGATATGTTGTGATCGATCCGGACGATTCCCATCAGTGACATTCGTGAACGATCCGCTATCTCCGGAGATATACGTTCAGTACCGACTGTGGTGCCGACATCCGGTGTATCAGATTTTTCACGTTCGTTCGTAATTGTCGAGCACGATTCGCGCCAATGTACCATAACTCCGATATTTCTATAGCGGAGACCGGCCACCGATCCGCCCCGTGATCTTCCGGTCACCGTCGGGCCAAAGCCGACCGCAGCCGTACGGCGGCCATGTCGGCACAGTCGTCGTCGCTCCAGTATCCGGTCGGCGTCGTCGCCATCCGCCGCGATTGGGCGGTGGCGGCCGCCGCGTCTCCGGTCGTCCTCGTTCCCGTCGTCACGCTCGTCGATCGGACGCTCTGATACGGCTTGTCGTACCTGGCTCCCGGTGATCCGCCGGCCCGTCTCGACGAATCACCGGTACGGACTTACGACAGTCCGTCTGAGGGGAGTGACCGAACGGTTATGTCCGGCGACCGACCAGAGGGCGTATGGTTCGGGTCACGGACCTCTTTGTCGCCCCTGCCGGGTCGGAACCCATGCAGTCGGTCGATCACGTCGAGGCTCTGACCGACCGCGGCCTGCGCGGGGACCGCTACTGCACGGGCGAGGGGTACTACGCCCCTTACGACACCTGTCAGGTCACGCTCGTCGACGCCGCGGCCATCGCCGCCATCGAGCGCGAGACGGGTCTCGATCTGTCGGACGGCCAGCATCGGCGCAACGTCGTCGTCGAGGGCGTCGACGTCCACGGCTTGCTCGACCACCGGTTTCGGGTCGGCGACGCGACGCTCGTCGGCACCCGTCCCCGACCGCCCTGCGCGCACGTCGAGGAACTCGCCGACAAGGAGGGTGTCGCCCGCGCCCTCGGCGACGGCCGGGGCGGCATCTGTGCCGACGTGGTCGACGGCGGGGACGTCGCCGTCGACGACACCGTCACCGACCTCGGTTCCCGGGATCGCACCGACGCCATCGTCGAGCGGTTGCGCTCCGAGGAGTGAGGCGACCGGCGCCGATCAGCCCGTGGCCGTCTCGGGACGCCGAATGGCGCGCCCCGCCGGGTCGACGCGAGACTGTCCATCCGACCGGTCCGCGGAGAGTCACTCCTCGACGATGGTGAAGCCGGTCGTGCGGAGGGTCGAGGACGGTTCGCTCCCCTCGCCGAATCCCGGGTCGTTCACCCGCCGACGGCGAACTCGCTGCGGGCATCCCCCAGAACCTCGTCGGCGTGGCCGGCCGGATCGGGGGCGTCCGTCGCGCGCACCTCGCCGTCGGCGACGAGGAAGGTCCGACGGTCCGCGTAGCCAAGATCGGTCGAGACGCCGAACGCCTCGGCGACCTCGCCGTCCGGATCGGCGAGGAGGTCGAACAGCAGTCCCTCTTCGTCCGCGAAGTCGGCGTGGCGGTCGACGTCGTCCATCGAGACGCCGTAGACCGTGATCCCGAGTTCGCGGAACTCGGCGAGCGCCGCCTGGAACTCGTTGGCCTCGACCGTACAGCCGCTCGTGAAGTCCTCGGGATAGAAGAAGACGACCGTCGGCTCCGTGAAGTCGGGCGTCACCGACTCGCCGTGTTGGTTGGGCGCCGAGACGTCGGGTGCCGGATCGCCGGGTTCGAGCATCGGCTACCTTTCGGCCGCGACGGGGATAATCGGTTCGCCACCGGCGGTTACCCCCGGATCGCCGCGAACAACAGCACCGCCCCGAACAGACCGACCGTCCCCAGCGCGTACGCGACGATCACCTCCCGCTCCCCCGCGACGACGAACGCGCCCGCAGAGCCCAGAAAGTAGCGGCCGAGACCACCGAGGACGACCCTGACCGCCCGGTCGAGCCCCTCCCCCGACACCCAGTCGCTCGTCCGGACGACGGTGTCGAGGGCGGCCGCGACCCGGTCGGCGGCGACAAGGGGCTTGCCGTCGTCGGACGGCCGTGTGGGACGCTACCACCTCTTGAAAAACTATTAACATGTCCCGCGCAGTCAGTTCGGCTGCAATGACCCTCCGTATCGACGACTGAGCGCGAGCCCAGTCGGACTGTTCCAGTCCTCCGGCGGGGCTCTCCGATCGTACGGTCCCTCGACCGCTCCCGACCCCCCCGCCATCGATGTCAGATCGCACCCGATCGACTGCCCACACGTATCGTCCCCGCCCCCTCACGCCCCGGGGGCTGGTCGCCAGCGTCCTGTTGGCTGCCAGCGTTCCCGCCGTGATCTGGGCCGTTAGCTACCCGCTGTCGGCGACGCTGGTCGCCGTCGCCTCACTCCTCGTCGTCACCGGCGCGCGGGCGCTTCACGCGCGCCTCGCCGACCGCTCGCCGGCGGTCAGGACGGCCGTCGCGGGTCTCCTGAGTTCCGACGGGCTGTGACCAGCCCGTCACCTCCCGACGTTTTAAGCGGAAGCCGCCGCCATGCCGTAGTATGAGCGACGGAACTGTCGGGTCGGTTGCGGCACTGGTCGGGGCGACTGGCGGCGCAGGGACCACGCGACTGTCGGTCGAACTCGGGGCGCTCCTCGCGGCCGACGGGCGATCCGTCGCCGTTCTCGACGCCGCCTTCGCCACGCAGGGACTGTCCGACTACCTCTCCGGACGGCTCGATCCGGATCTGACGGCTCTCGTGACCGACCGACGGGACGCATCGCTCGCCGAGGGGCTGATCGACGTTCCGATCGACGCCGACGCCGGTCGGCTGGCGTGCTGTCCCGCCGCCGCCCCGTTCGAACGCCTCGCTCGCGCGAAATCCCCCGACGCAGCACGGCGATTCGAATCCCGCATCGCCGCTGCGGCCGAGTCGTTCGATCACGTCGTCGTCGACACGCCGCCGGTGGCCGCGAACCAGTCGGTCGCGGCGGTGAACGCGGCCGATCACACCGCCCTCGTCGCCCCGGCGACGACTCGGGGGCGGGACGCAGTCCAGCGTTCCCGGGGACGGATCGACGACGTCGGCGGCCGCGTCGACGCCGTCGTGGCGACCCGCGGCGACCTCTCGGTGGCCGACGCCTCCCTCCCTGAGACGGCGACGGCCGTGACCGATGCGCCGACGTGTCTGGACGAGCACTCGGTGGCGGCTGCCGTCGCCGACGTCGCAGACGCCGTCTTCGGCGTCGATCCGTCTTCGGGCGGGGATCGTCGCCTGATCGACTCCGTCGGCGAGTTCGTCTCGCGATAGTTAGCGCAGGTCGCCGACGGAACTCATCGTCTCCGCCAGCGCGTCGCGCTTGTCGACGGTCGCCGTCGACTCGGGTTCCAGAACGCCCTCGACGGCGTCCGCCAGGTCGGGAACGGGGTCGTGCGTCTCGACGTACGTCGCCAGTGCGAAGTCCGCCTCGTCGGCGCCGACGAGTTCGACCGCCTCCGACCGGGGGAGGTTGCCGTCCAACCAGTCCCGGAGGATGCGGCGAGCGGTCGGGGCGAGCGGCGAGACTCCCGTGACGCCACACCGGTGGAGGAGTTTGGCGGCGGTCATCGGCACCACTCCCGCCTCGCGGGCGCAGTCGCCGACGCTCGTTCCGGCGGCGTACGCCTCCAGCACCGTCGCTGCCGCCTCGGGCGTACACGGGAGCACTTCGGCGTGGTCGCCGAGGCGAGCGATCAGGTCGCCGCCAGTCGCGTCCACCGTCGGCACCCCACGCTCGCGCTGCCGTTCGTGTACCTCGATGCCCGCAGCGATGTCCGACAGGCCCATCGGACGACAGTGGCGTCCCTTTCGTTGTAAAACCTACCGCCGAACTGGGACCGGCGCCACGAACGTACCGGTGACCGGTACGCTTTTCGCCGGCAGTTCGCCCCCGAACCCGGGGTTCCGCCCGTGTTTAAATACCCTATCGGGACCAACTTTCGACTGTGATGAGTCAGGCACGCGAGATGGAGTGTCCGGAGTGCAGCGGACGACTGAACGCCGAGGGTACCGAGACGATCTGCGGGCAGTGTGGACTCGTCGTCGACGAGTACCGGATCGATCACGGCCCCGAGTGGCGCTCGTTCGCGGACGACGACACGTCGCCCGAGCGGACGGGTGCGCCACTCACCCAGTCGCGCCACGACCGCGGCCTCTCGACCGATATCGGTCGGTCGACCCGAATCAAGGGTCGGAAGCGCCGGCGGCTGTCACGAATGCGGACCCAGCACCAGCGGGCGCAGATTTCCACGAAGCGCGAGCGCAATCAGGTGTACGCGTTCACCGAGATCCGACGGCTCGTCGGGGCGCTGTCGCTCCCGAAACACGTCCGCGAATCAGCCTGCTCGCTGTTCCGGACGGCACAGGAGGCCGACCTACTCCGCGGGCGGTCGCTGGAGGGGTTCGCCTCCGCCGCCGTGTACGCAACCTGCCGAGTGTGTTCGGTTTCACGTACCGTCGAGGAGGTGGTCGACGCCGCGAAAGCCCGCGAGGACGAGCATCGGGCGGCCTACCGCGCGCTGAACCGCGAACTCGATGTCGCCACCGGACCGATCCATCCCGCCGAGTACATTCCCCGGTACGCCAGCGAACTCGACGTGGACGAGGCCGTCCGCCGGAACGCCGAGACCCACGCCCGTCGGCTCCGCGAGTCGGGCGACGCGGCGGGGCGGAATCCGAGCGGCGTCGCCGCAGCCTGTCTCTACACGGCCGCCCGCGAGGCCGGCGTCTCCATCACTCAACGGGATGCGGCCGACGTCGCCGGCGTTACGCCCGTCACCGTGCGCAACACCTATCGGCTGTTGACCGAGTGAGGCGCCGTTTTCAGACTCGCTCGCAGGAGCGAACCGCAGCGCCGAGCGACTGGAACGCGCCGGAAGCAGTCGATTCCGGCGCCGCCGACACCACGGGCCGTTCCTCCGCGACCGATCGACCGACGCGTGGGTCGGCCGGCACCGTCGACACCGGCGCCCCGAGGACTCGCCGTAGTGCATCCTCCGGCGGGTCGTCGGCGCCGGTGGTCCGATTCAACACGACGCCGACTAGGCCAGCGTCGAGTTCCCGTGCCAGTTCCCGCGTTCGGACGACGTCCGCGAGGGCGAACCGCCGGGGCGATGCCACGAGGACGCAGGCGTCGGCGACGGCGAGTGGGACGCCAACGTCGGCCCGGAGCCCGGCCGGACAGTCGACTACTACGCCACCCTCCGCTCGCTCCACTGCGCGGAGCGTCTCCCCGAGTGCACGGACGTCGGCGGCGCGGGCGCCGGCGAGCGACCGTCCACACGGAAGGAGCGTGACGGGGCCACCCCGGACGGCCTCGGATGGCTCCGCCCGCCCGGCCAGAACGTCGTGGAGGTCCGGTCCCCGGCCCTCGGGGAGGTCGGCCATCCCGAGGTCGGCGTCGACGACGGCGGCGCCGAGTTCGGCCCCGAGGTTGTAGGCGACCGTCGTCTTCCCGACACCGCCTTTCCCGCCGGCGACGGCGACGATCACGCCAGCCTCCGGAGCGCCTCGACCGGCACATCGACCGCCGCCGCCCGGTCCGCGAGCGTCGCCGCTCGATCCGCGACGGTGCGGAGCGCCGCCACGTCGTCGGCCACCCGAGCGTCGAGTTCGGCCACGTCGCCTCCGCCCCCGTCGAGTGCCGTCGTCGCCGTCTCGACCGACGCGTCGGTTAGCCGTTCACCACGCTCCACTCGCCGTTCGACCGCCGTCAGCCACGCCTCGACAGTCCGAGGTGGTGCCGCGTCGTCGGGTCCGCCGACGTCGCCGTCCGCCGCCACTTCGTCGTCCGCCGCCACTTCGTCGTCCGCCGCCACTTCGTCGTCCGCCGCCACTTCGTCGTCCGCCGCCACTTCGTCGTCCGCCGCCACTTCGTCGTCCGTCGCCTCGTCAGCCTCGGCCGACGGCGGCGCGGTCGGTAGCGCATCGGCCGGTGGGCGCGACTCTCCGAGGCCGCGGACGGCGGCGTCGGCCGTCGCCGTCGCCGTCGCTTCGGTCGCTCGCCCCTCGTCGGTCACCGCGACTGGCGGGCGCGTTTCGGGTGCCGGACAGGCGTAGCCGAGGGCGCACCG
Organism: Haloplanus litoreus; assembly: GCF_045690335.1. GTDB lineage: Archaea > Halobacteriota > Halobacteria > Halobacteriales > Haloferacaceae > Haloplanus > Haloplanus litoreus. The sequence goes on from NZ_CP147874.1 coordinate 792,889, forward strand.
ACCGTCTGCCGGGACGACGCCACCGAACCCTTCGTCGTCCCACCCGGGTTCGGGAACGCCGGCACGCCGCGGCGGCAGGACCGGTCCGTCGAGTCGGTTGTCGATCCTGACGCGCCGGTCGACCGGCGACGGGTTCCGGAGTTGCACTGTCACGAGGACGACGTCGTCACGGCCGTCGAGGGACGTGAGGGTCCAGTCGGACTCCATGGTCCGGACTGGCCGCGTTACCGGGTATAAATCACCGGCGCATCCAGTATCGACGCCATCGCCGCGGCCCCGGACACGCCGTCCAGCCCGTCGACGACGACCGGTGCGTCGAGGGGAGCGATCCGGGCTACACCGAGAGCGGCCGCCGTCGCGTCGCCGTCGAACTCCCCCGGCGACGACCCCACCGTCGCCGTCCGAGGTACCGCAGCGAGCGCCGACCGAAACCGATCCCACACCGCGGCCGCCAGATCCGCCCGAACCTCGCGTTCGAGGTTGGCCACCCGGTCTTCGAGTTCGAGGCGCCGCTCGCGTCGGTCGCGGGCCTCACGGGCCGCCGTCTCCGCACGCTCGAGCGCCTGTTCGGCCGCAATTCGCTCCGTCTCGATTTCGGCGAGTCGGGTCGTTGCCTCATCCAGTTGGGCCTCGACCGCCGTCGTGTCCGCGCCGGTTTCGCGACGTGCTTGGACGCGACCCCTGAGCTCTGCGACGCGCTCCCGGAGTCGCTCCTCCTCCGCCCCCGCCTCGGCGGCGCGCCGGCGCGCCTCGCGGACGTCGCGTGCAGGCGGCGTCGTCTCGGTCAGTTGTGCTCGCGCGTCCTCGAGTGCCGACTCCCGCGGCGACTCGTGACCCAGCGCCCGTGCGGCGGCGGCGAGCGCCGCTCGCCGGTCGAACGTCGTCGTCGGGAGACGGGCCACGTGGTCGTGTACGGGACCCGGATCGGCACACTCGACGTCCACCGGCGCCTCCGCGCCGCGGATCGACCGAACGACCGTCGCCGCGTCGACGTCGGCGAGATCGACCGCCCGCCCCTCGTGGACGCGACCCTCGACGGTCACGCGCATATCGGTGCCAGCATCGCCGGCTAAGTATATCCTTCCCCGTCCCGTCCGCCGACTCGGCTCCGGAACGCTACAGATCCGCGTCGCGCATGGTTTCAGGATCGGGGTGGTCGGTTCCCGCAGCGAACTTGGCATACGGCGTGCTCGGGGTCTCGCGATCCTCGTAGGCGGCGGCGGCTTCCCGAATCGGCTCGGGAACCGCGGCGAACTCGTTGAGCGGCCGCGTGCGTTCGATCTGGACGTCGTCACCGTGTTTCGCTCGGAGCCGCAGGGCCAGGAAGGCGCCCAGTTCCGTCTCCGCGAAGAGTGTCGCCCGCCCGAATCGCCGGATAACCGTCGACTCGTGGCTGCGACAGACGTTGCGGAGCGTGGTGCGTGCGCCCCGCGAGTACGTGACAACGAGTAGCACCGTTGCCGTCCCGTGTCGGGACGGTTCACCTAATCCTGTGGGTACCGGCAGTCAGTCGAGACGGTCGACGTCGAACGACGACGCGTTCGGTGCGTGGTCGGCGATCCGATCCCGTGCTTCGGCACGCGACGATGCGATCACCACCACGTCCTCGACGGCCTCGGCGCCCCGGCCGACGTAGGCGCCGAGCGTGCTCTCGTCGTCGAACTCCGTGGCGTAGGTCCGCAGGGTCGCCAGCACCCGCTCTTCCGTCGTCGCGAGGTCCGCCTCCCCCGTCTCGAACGCCCGGAGTGCCTCCTCGACGTTCCTGATCGCGGAGATGCGGTCCATCACACCACCTTGTACTGGTCCTGTTTCGGGCTGTACAGATCGCCCTTGCGGCGCAGTTGCTCGATCTGATCCATCACTTTCCCCTCCTCGATTCCCTCGGACTGGGCGCGCTCGACGATGGCGTCGAGCGGTGCCCCCGCCTCACCCTCGTACTCGGCGTCGACCGCCTCGATCACGTCCTTGATGCTCTTGATGCGGTCGCGCTGGCTCTTCGAGGTGCCCGTCTCGATCACGTCGGCGTCGAACTCCCCCGTCTCGGGGTCGACGCCGATGTCCTGCAGACAGGAGCGGACGATGTCGATCACGCGCTCGGCGTCCTCGTGTTCGACGGTGTCGGAGAGTCGAACGCGGGCACTCGCCTCCGCGAGGCGGACCAGCGCCTCCAGTTTCCGGGCGGTAACGGGAACCGGCGCGTCCTCGTCGGCCCCCTTCGCGCGGAGGTCGACGTAGAAGTCCCGAATCGCTTCCTTCGCATCGTCGGCCATCGTCGGGAAACAGTTGCGCTTGGCGTACGCGATGTACTTCCGCAGGAGGTCGGGATCGATGGCCGGGTCGACCGTCTCAGTCACCGACTCAACCTCCGCCTGGCTGTGGTTCGAGTTCGCCACCTGCTCGCGCTGGGTGTTCAACTCGCCCGCGTAGTTGGTCCGCAGGATGTGTTCGGCGAGGGCGGCGTCCTCCTCCGGATCGGGCTGGTCCGTCACCGTGAAGATCAGGTCGAACCGCGAGATCAGGGCGGGTTCGAGGTCGATCTGTTCGCCGATGGGTTCGTACTGGTCGAATCGACCGTACTTCGGGTTCGCGGCGCCCAGCAGCGAACAGCGGGATTTGAGGGTGGCGTTGATGCCGGCCTTGGAGATGCTGATCTCCTGCTGTTCGAGCGCCTGGTGCATGGCGGACCTGTCTTCCGATCGCATCTTATCCAGTTCGTCGACCGCTGCGATTCCCTGATCGGCCAGCACCAGCGCCCCGGCCTCCAGACTCCACTGCTGTCCTTCGCCGAAGTCGTCGCGTACGGCGGCGGCGGTGAGGCCAGCCGAACTGGATCCCTTCCCGGACGTGTAGACGGAGCGGGGGGCGATATTCCGGATATACGACAGGAGCTGCGACTTGCCAGTCCCGGGATCACCGATAAGCAGCATATGCAAGTCCCCCCGAATCCGCGAGCCGTCGGGGAGCTCCTTCGTCACGCCCGAGAACAGCTGGAGGATCATCGCGAGTTTCTCCTCGTCGTAGCCGTAGATGGAGGGCGCGACGGAGGCGACCATCTCCTCGTAGATGTCGGGGTGGTTCGACAGTTCGACGATGTCGCGTTTGTCCTGCTCGCTGATCTCCATGTCCTCGAACTGTTCGTCCTCGATCTGGATGCTCACCCCGTCCATGTAGAGGTCGAACAGCTGTGACTTCTCGTTGCCCTCCGTCACCTGGTCGATGTGGAGGACGCCGGTGACGGTGACGTGGTCGCCGGCGGTCACCTCGCCGGTGATGTCGTCCTCGATGTCGACGTCGATGCTCTGCGGCGTCTCGCCGCCGCGCAGCCCCTCGGGCGACTCCTGGACCCGGAGCTTCTGGGAGTCGACGAACTCGGACTGGTCGTAGTTGACGCGGAAGGGCCCCTGTCGTTCACAGCCCTGGCACTCGTGGGGTTCCTGGAACCCGCCGGCGGTCTGGGGAATGTACGTCATCGTCCCACAGCGTTGGCACTCGAAGGCGGCTTCGGTGATCTTCGGGCGCACGTCCGTCGCCTTGCGGATGATGCCCGAGACGGCGATCAGCCGGCCGACGTGGTTGTCGTGGACCCGAATCGACCGGATGTCGACGGTGTCGGGGAGGTTCTCCAGACGGACGTGGGCTTGTCCGAGCGACACGTCGGCCGGCAGGTCGTACACGCGGAGGGCCTCCTCGGCGAACTCGCCGATCTGGTCGGGTTGGGAGAGGAAGTCGTCGGCGAGGTCCTGATCGAACGTGTAGAGGTCGTCGTAGTCGACGTGGAGGGACCGCTGTTCGTTGGGGTAGCGCTGAGCGAGACGGCTGATCTCGTCGCGGTAGTAGTTCCGGTAGAAGCGAACGAACCGATCGATCAACTCCTGGTTTTGCGACGACTGCGCCATTGCCACTGGGTCGTGCCGGCTCGCCTAAGAGTCTTCGCAAGGTGGTCGCTCAGAGCGACACGTCCGTCTCGATGTCCTCGGTCGCCTCCCGCAGGCCGTCCTCGCGGGAGTCGCTGGCGAGGCGGCCGGACAGGTCGGCGTCCGTCAGGAGTTCGACGAACGCGTCACGGAAGCGGTCGTTGGCACGGGTGGCTTCGCGCTCCGTCTCGACGACTCGCTCCCGGATCGCCTCCTCGGCGTGGTCGGCGTCGCGGACGAGGTGGCAGTCGAGGCGCGCCCGGACGACGGTGTCGGCGTCGACACCACACTCGTCGGCGAGCGCCGCGTCGTCGTCGCCGTCGTAGAACCCGCGCACGAGGCGGACGTACGCCCCCGTCTCGAGGTCGGTGTCGAAGTCGTAGCGTTCACGCATGGCCGCGACGAGGTCCTGCAGACGCGCGTCGACGGCCTCGGGGTCGTCTGCGTCGACGAGCGAACCGCGGGACTCCGCCTGTCGCTCCGTGACCGTCTCCTCGCCCGTCGCGTCGAGAAAGATGTCCCGTAGCTCCGCGGTCTTGTCGTCCATACTTCAGGAAGTTCGCTTGCGGGCAAAAACCCATCGGCGCGCCGCCCCTTCGTCAACCAACATGATCTAAGTGGTTTACGACACTGTTCCCGGTATGACGACTGCAACGGACTCGGTCGAACTGGTCGGCGAGGAGGTGACCGGCAACGTCGCCCGCGCGGTGCTGTTCGCGGCGGCGACGAGCGCGACGGCGCCGGTGGATATGGTCCACCCGCTCGCCCCGAACGTCCCCATCACGCTCCAGACGCTCTGGGTGTATCTCGCTGGTATCGTCCTCGGGCCGCTGTGGGCGGGGGTGGCGTTCACGCTCTACTTGCTCGCCGGCCTCGTCGGCCTCCCGGTGTTCGCCGGCGGCAACGCCGGGCTCGGCGTGTTGCTCGGCCCGACCGGCGGCTTTCTCGTCGGCTTCCCCCTCGGCGCGATGGCCATCGGCGCCGTCGCCCACGGGACCGACGGCCTCACCGCTCCCGACGACATCCCCGTGCCCCGACTCCTCGCCGCGCTGGTCGCGGGCACGGCCGTCGTCTACGCCGCTGGCGCCGTCGGATACGCGCTCGTGCAGGCCGTCGGTATCGCCGCGGGCGTCTCGGCCGTCGTGGTCCCGTTCCTCCCCGTGGCGGGGCTGAAGGTCGCCGGGACCGTCGCTATCGTCCGCAGCGAGGCCATCGTCGCCCGATGACGATCACGGTCGAGGAGTACACCTACCGGTACGGCGAGGGGGGGGCCGGGGTCCTGGCCGTCGACGGCGTCTCCCTCACCGTCACCGACGGCGAGTTCCTCGTCCTCGCCGGGGCCAACGGCTCCGGCAAGACGACGCTCGTCCGCGGATTCAACGGCCTGTTGACGCCGGACGAGGGGTCGGTTCGCGTGAACGACCGGCCCGTCGCGGACGACCCGGTCGCCGCCCGGTCGAGTGTCGGTATGGTGTTTCAGGACCCACGCGACGGCTTCGTCGCCGCCACCGTCGGCGCCGACGTGGCGTTCGGTCCCGAGAACCTCGGCCTCCCGCGCGAGGAAATCGACCGCCGCGTGACCGACGCCCTCGATGCCGTCCGCATGGCCGGGCGGGACGAGGAGCGCATCGACGAACTCTCCGGCGGCGAACGGGAACGCGTCGCCATCGCGGGGGCCCTGGCGATGGACCCCGATCACCTCGTCCTCGACGAACCCTTCACCGGCCTCGACTGGGCGGCGCGGCGGTCCGTCTTGGCGCGACTGGAGACCCTCGACGACGCGGGCGTCAGCGTCGTCGTCGTCACCCACGACCTGCGGGACGTGGCGGCGCTCGCGGATCGGATCGTCGTCCTCGCGGACGGATCGGTCGCGCTCGATACGGCCGACCCCGTCCCGGACGCCCTGACCGCCCTCGGCGTCCGCCCGCCATGAGCCTCCGGTACGTCGCGGACGACACCCCCGTTCACCGCCTCGACCCCCGAACCAAGCTGTTCGTGCAGGCCGCCGTCGCCGTCGCGGCCTTCGCACACACGACGCCGCGGGGGCTGGTCGTTCTGACGGCTTTCGCCGGCGGCGTCTGCCGGCTGGCCGCGACGCCGATCCTGTCGAGTCTGCGAACCTACCGTGCCTTCTTGCCTTTCCTCGTCGCCGGACCGCTGGTCGAGGGGGTGACCCTCGGAGCGCCGTGGTTCGTCCCCGCCGACGCCGTCACGCCCGCACTGGCGAGCTACCGCGTGATACTCCTCCTCCTCGTCTCGACGGCGTACATCCGTACGACCCGGGTGCGCGAGTCGCGGGTCGCCATCCAGTGGCTGCTGCCGGGGCGGGCCGGCGTCGTCCTCGGCGCTGGCGTCGGGTTCGTCCTCCGATTTCTGCCCGTGCTTCGCGACGACCTATCGACCATTCGCTCGGCGATGGATGCCCGTCTCGGCTCGGAACGCTCGCTCCGCGAGCGGATCCGGCTGATCGGCGTGACTGGTCTCCGCCGGGTGTTCGTTCGCGCCGACCGCTTCGCGCTCGCCCTCCAAGCCCGGTGTTTCGCGTGGAACCCGACGCTGCCCGCCCTCTCGCCGACGTGGTGGGACGGGCCGGCCGTCGCCGTCGGCGTGGCGTTGCTCGTGTGGGCCGTCGCGTGACGGCTCGCCGTGGTAACCTTTAACCCCCGCCTCTGCCGCCCACTACGTATGCCCGTCCTCCAGACGGACGCCGTCACGCGGGAGACGTTCTGGACGATCGGTCCGGTCGGCGAGGCCGCCTTCTACTACCTCGCGGCCGTCGCTATCCTCGTCTTCCTGTACGGCGTCTACGCACGGATCGTCACCTACGCCGCGGCGCCGGCCGACCCCTTCGCCCGCCTCGACGACCTCGGGAAACGGGTCGCTCGTGCCACCCGCCTCCTGCTCACGAACGAGGCGCAGTTCGACCGCGACACCTACGCCGGCGTCATGCACACGTTCGTCGTGTGGGGCTTTCTCACGCTGCTCATCGGGACGACCATCCTCGCCATCGACATGGACATCTGGACGAAGCTACTCGGCCAGGACTCCTTTTTCGTCGGCGACTTCTACCGCTCCTATTCGCTGGTGATGGACGCGCTCGGTCTCCTCTTTGTCGTCGGCGTGGGGATGGCGATGTGGCGGCGCTACGGCGTCCGCGAAGCGCGTCTGTGGGGAAAACACACCGATCTGGAGGACGACGCCTTCGTCCTCACGCTCTTTGCTCTCGGCGTCGGCGGCTACCTCGTCGAAGGACTCCGCATCCTCGGCACCGGCTTCCCGGACTTCGAGACGGTGAGCTTCGTCGGCTACGCCCTCGCGCTCGTGGGGCGGGCTGCCGGTCTCGATCCGGGGACGGCCGAGGCCGTCTACGCCGTCGCCTGGTGGAGTCACTCCCTCCTCGCGCTGGGTTTCGTCGCCCTGCTCCCCTACGCCAAACCCGTCCACATGCTCACCTCGATGGCGAACGTGGTGACTCGGGACGAGAAGGCGGGCAAGCGGCTGCCGGGCGTCCCCGCCGACGCGAGTCCCGAGGAAATCGGCACCGGCTCCGTCGACGACTTCACCTGGCGCGAACTCCTCGATCAGGACGCCTGTACTACCTGCGGGCGGTGTTCCTCCGTCTGTCCCGCCAACGAAGTCGGGCGCAACCTCGACCCGCGGGACGTGATCCTCGACCTGAAGGCCTACCGCGAGGCCCGGGCGGCGGGCGAGGCGGAGGAACTGCCCATCGTCGCCGACGGCGGCGAAAGCGTCGTCGCCGCCGAGTCGATGAACGCCTGTCTCTCCTGTATGGCCTGCATGGACGCCTGCCCCGTCGACATCGAACACGTCCGGCAGTTCACGGGCATGAACCGCCGGCTCACGGAGTCGGGGGAGATGGACCCGCACGTACAGGACGCGATGATGAACGTCTTCCAACAGGGCAACGTCTTCGGCGACCCGGCCCGCAAGCGCCCCGACTGGGCGGCGGACCTCGACTTCGAGGTCCCCGACGCCCGCGAGAAGCCGGTCGACCTGCTGTGGTACGTCGGCGACTACCCCTCCTACGACGACCGAAATCGGCGCGTCGCCCGGGCGCTCGCCCGCATCTTCGAGGCCGCGGGCGTCTCCTACGGTATCCTCTACGACGACGAACGACACGACGGCAACGACGTGCGCCGCGTCGGCGAGGAGGGGCTCTACGAGATGCTCGTCGAAGACAACGCCGCTGCCCTCGAGTCCTGCGAGTTCGACGAACTCGTCTGCACCGACCCGCACAGCTACAACACGTTCACCCACGAGTACCCCGAGATGGCCGACGACTTCGACTACCCCGTCTCGCACTACACGGAGGTGGTCGAACGGCTCGTGAGCGAGGGCCGCCTCCCGCTCTCTTCCTCCCTCGACTACGCCGTCACGTACCACGACCCCTGCCACCTCGGCCGCATGAACGACGTGTACGAGGCACCCCGCGAACTCGTGCGGGCGACGGGTGCCACCCTCGCCGAGATGCCGCGCAACCGATCGAACTCCTTCTGCTGTGGCGGCGGTGGGGGCGGCGTCTGGACCGAAGTCGAGGAGGAGACGAAACCGAGCGAGGAACGCCTCCGCGAGGCCGTCGAGGACACCGACGCCGACGTCGAAACGTTCGTCGTCGCCTGCCCGATGTGTACGACCATGTTCGAGGACGGACGCAAGACCGGCGACTTCGAGGACGAACTCGAAATCGTCGACCTGACCGAACTGCTGGTCGAGGCGATGGACGCTCCCGTGGGTAGCGTCGCCGACGGCGCCACGTCGGAACTCCCCGAGTGACCCGGCCCACCCCATCCCCTTTGCCGGCGGCCGTCGAATCGCCGCTATGCGCGTCAACGAAGCCGACCTCGACTGGGACGCGACGGAGCGCGACGAGACGACGTTTCGGCGCAAGCGCCTCGCGAACGCCGCCGGCGGCGACCGACTCGGCTGTTCGCTCTACGAACTCCCGCCGGGCAAGAAATCCTGGCCCTTCCACTACCACACGGGTAACGAGGAGGCCATCTACGTCCTCGCGGGCGCGGGCCAACTGCGCACCGACGACGGTCTCGAACCCCTCGTTCCGGGCGACTACGTGGCTTTTCCCGTCGGTCCCGAGGGCGGCCACCGCGTGGTCAACGACGGCGACGACCCCTTGCGGTACCTGGCCATCTCGACGATGAACGACCCGGACGTGACGGTGTACCCCGACTCCGAGAAGATCGGCGTCTACGCGGGATCGCCCCCCGGCAGCGACGATCCGCGGACGGTCGCGGGCTACTACCGCCGCGACGACGACGTGGACTACTGGCTCGACGAGCGCTGACCGTCGAGGGTCGCCAGGATCGCTCGACCCGGTTCGTGGTCGCGCGCCGGCGCGTCCGGAAGGTACGTCGTGAGCGCCTCGCGGACGAGCGCTCGGTCCGACGGATCGAGCGGTTCACACCCCTCGACGCGCTCGATGACCGCCATCGCCCGGTCGGGCGAGCGGCCCGCGTCGACGGTGCGTTCGACGTAATCGAGCATCGCGGCGTGGAGCACCCACGCCTCTTCCCGGGAGCAGTCGACGCCGTCTGGACCGTGGCAGGCGAACGGGGACATGACTGTTTACCTCGGTCGTGGGTACGCCTACGTGGGTCTTGTGGCTGTGGCTTCTGGGTACTCACCGCACACGACCACGTCGACTACGAGAACGCCGACAGCCCCGTCAGATCCTCGCCGAGGATCAGCGAGTGGATGTCGTGGGTGCCCTCGTAGGTGTACACCGACTCCATGTTCGCCAGGTGGCGCATCGGCGGGTAGTCGGCCGTGATGCCGTTGCCGCCGAGCATCTCGCGGGCCACGCGCGACCACTCGCGGGCCATCCGGACGTTGTTGCGCTTGGCCATCGACACCTGCTCGGGTCGGAGGTCACCCCGCTCTTTCAGGTCGGCGAGGCGGTGTGCGAGCAGTTGAGCGGTCGTCACCTGCGTCGCCATCTCCGCGAGTTTCTCCTGTTGCAGTTGGAAGCCACCGACGGGTCGGCCGAACTGCTCTCGCTCCGTGGCGTACTCACGGGCCGTCTCGAAACAGTTCCGCGCGGCGCCGACGGCGCCCCAGGCGATGCCGTACCGAGCCTGGGTGAGACAGGAGAGCGGTCCCTTCATGCCTTTCACGCCGAGGACGGCCTCCTCGGGCACCCACGCGTTCGAGAGGCTGATCTCGCCGGTGATCGACGCCCGCAGGGAGAGTTTCTCGTGGATCGGCTCGGTCGACACGCCGTCGCGGTCCGTCTCGACGAGGAAGCCCCGAACTGGGGTCCCCTCGGTCGACCGGTCGCGCGCCCAGACGACCGCCACGTCGGCGATGGGCGCGTTCGTGATCCACGTCTTCGACCCCGAGAGCCGGTAGCCGTCGCCGTCGCGTTCGGCCGTCGTCGCCATCGACGACGGGTCGGACCCGTGTTCGGGTTCGGTCAGCCCGAAGCAGCCGACGGCCTTCCCCCGTCCCAGAGCGGGGAGCCACTGCTCCTTCTGGGCCGCCGTGCCGAAGGCGTGGATGGGGTACATCACCAGCGCCCCCTGGACGCTCGCCATCGAGCGAACGCCGGAGTCGCCGGCTTCGAGTTCCTGCATCAGGAGGCCGTAGGCCGTCTCGCTCACGTTCGGCAGGCCGTAGCCCTCCAGATTCGGCCCGTAAAACCCCAACTCACCCATCTCGGTGATGAGATCCGTCGGAAACGTGCCGTCGAGGAAGTGGTCGCCGATGTCGGGGCGGACTTCCTCGTCGACGAAGTCGCGGGCGGTGTCCCGAATCAGGCGTTCCTCCTGGCCGAGGTCGGCCTCTAGGTCGACGTAATCGAGCATGGCGGAGGTCGGTCCCGACACGTGAAAATCCTTCTCACGGGGCGCCGCGGGTCCCGGCTCGAACGCGACGCAGGCCGTCGACTACAGGAACTCCCGCACTTCGGAGTACCACATGTCGTGGTGGTCGACGGCGCCGACGCGTTCGGCTATTTCGACGGCCAGGGCGTGCCAGCATCGCTGGCTCGGATCGGCCGTATCGAGGTTGTACTCGGCGTCCTTGCAGGTACAGCCGCCGTCCTCGATTATGTACTCGTCGTCGTGCCCCACGACGACCGTGAAGTCTCGGTACTGCTTGACGCGTTCCTCGGAGACGGCTTCGATGGCGCGTTGCCCTCGGTCGCCGTGGGCCGAGAGGATGGCGTCGACGATGGGGCCGGATAGCTCTCCGGCCGCCGACAGCGCCGTGTGCCAGTCCTCCACCTCGCTCACGACGCGAAGCGTTGGGCCTCGCCGTCTAAAGCGGTTCGGTCGGTCCGACGACCGCACGACGAGTGGCAGACAGTGTGGCCGGCGTCGAACCGCGGCCCTTTTCGCTCCACCCCGCCCACTCACCCTATGCGCGTCACCGAGGGTGGCATCGCGTTCGACGTGCCCGACGCCCGCGACGGCGCGAGCGAGGGCCGCGGCGAGGGCGTCTTCTACAACCCCACGCAGGAGCTGAACCGCGACGTGACCGTCGCCGTCCTTCGCGCCTACGCCGACCGCGACCCCCGTGCCGAGTCGTATCTCGACGCCATGACCGCCAGCGGCGTCCGCGCCTGCCGTGCCGCAAGCGAGGGCTGGGACGTGACGGCCGTCGACACCGACTCCGACGCCGTCGCCCTCGCCCGCGAGAACGCCGCCCGCAACGATCTGTCGGTGGACGTGATCGAACGCGACGCCAACGTCCACATGCACGACTCGACGTTCGACGTGATCGATCTCGACCCGTTCGGCACGCCCGTGCCCTTCGCGGACGCCGCCTTCGCCAACGCCCGCGATCTAGTCTGTGTCACTGCCACCGACACCGCGCCGCTCTGTGGCGCCCACTTCGAGAGCGGCGTCCGCTCCTACAGTGCGGTCCCGCGCAACACCGACTACCACCCGGAGATGGGCCTACGCGTCCTCCTCTCGGCCCTGGTGCGGACCGCCGCCCGCTACGACACCGCCGCTCGCCCCATCTGCTCGCACGTCTCCCGCCACTACGCCCGGACCTACCTCGAACTCGACGGTCGGGCGACGGAGGCGGACGACTGCATCGACGAACTCGGGTACGTCCACCACTGCGAGGACTGTCTCACCCGCGACCACGAGTACGGCCTGCTCTCGCACCCGCCGGAGACCTGTCCCGCCTGCGGCGGGAACCGCGTCGTCACCGCCGGGCCCCTGTGGTTCGGGGCGATCCGTGATCGCGAGTTCGTCGCCGCCGTCCGAGAACGCGTCGACGACGGGATGGGCGAGGCCGTTCGCGCTCGCCGGCTGCTGGAAACGGTCGAAGCCGAACTCGACCGGCCAACCCACTACGACCAGCACCGCCTCTGCAAGCAGTGGGGGCGCTCGGCCAACGCGATGGACGAGTTCCTGGCAGACCTCCGTGCCGCCGGTTACGACGCCTCACGCGCCCACTACGGCGGGACGACGTTCAAGACGGACGCCGACGTCGAGGCCATCCGGGCCGCGACGGCCGAGTGATACCTGTGTGAACAGGTCGTACGGTTATGCGTCTCTCTGCTAACTGATAACGCGGCCGGGTGACGACGGCTCACGGCCCGAATCCGGGCCGCCGTGGACGCTCCCCTCGCCGACCCCATCCGGCCCACACGTCGGGCGACCGTCTGCGGCGTCGGGATAGCCCCTCCCCCCGCCGCCGTCTCGTCCGCAACTGCAACAACACTAATACGACCCCGTCAGCAACGACGGCGTGTGATGCGGGGACACACGAGGCGGACGTTTCTCCGACTCTGCGGCGCTGGCGCAACAGCGACGGTTCTCGGGGCAACGGGGGCCACTCGGGCGGCGGCGGCCGACAACGAGGACTCGATCGTCGAACAGGCACGGTACGTCTCCAAGTACGCCGTCGAAGGCGCGTGGGCGTTCGAGGAGTTGACACCGCTGTTCGACCCACCCAGCGACGAGGATCTGGAGCAGTACTTCCGGGACAGCTACATGCCGTCGGTCGCGGACCTCCTGCCGACCCTCGTCGGTGACGCCGTCGACCTGGCGCAGACGCTACAGTGGTACGAGGAGGTCGGCGCCGGGAGCGGCTTCTATGCTGTCTCCGAAGCCGGGTGGAGTGGCCCGGAGACGAACACGTTCACGGGGGGACAGGGTGAGGCACTGAGCGAGGCCAGGGGAGAACTCCGGACGATCGCCGATCGGTTCGCGACCGTCGACGAACGGGCCCAGGCGTGCATCTCCGACCCGTCGACGTCGAACGTCGAACGGTTGGTGGACGCGATGGGGACGCTAACCGACGAACTCGATCACCCCACGTGGGTGGAGCGGTGGTCGAACGTCGACACCGGTGAGTACGGTGGCTTGCACCCGACGGCTCCGCAGGCCGCCACACGCCTGCAAGACAACGCGCAAGTGGTTCTGGACGTCGCGTCGAATTTCGCCGACCTGGTCGACGACCAGCGAGAGGCGCTTCGAACCGAGGCGTACCAGCCGTTCCCGTCGGCCATCGTCACGTTCGAGGGGGCGGTTGGGGACATTCGAGCCGAGGTTCCGGGCTTCGTCTTCGACCGGTTCGCGGGCGACAGCTACCACATTCGAACGGAGAACGAGGACGGCGAATCCCTCTCAGTGCGGTGGCTGGAGACGGACGCCACGGGCGCCGTCGCGAGCTACGAACTCGGCGAGCAGGACTCGGCGGACGCCGACGTCGTCCTGACGGAAACGACGCTGACCGACATCGTCGACGCCAAGGATTCGATGGCCGCCGCCGTGGAGAAATACCAGTCCGGCGACGTGGAGGTAAGCGGGAACGGCCTCCTCAACGGCATCGAGTACAGCCGGTACTTCGGCACGCTGATCGACTGGATCGCCGACGTCCTCTGATCCGCGCGGCGGCCCGCGCCCGCCCGACGTCCGTCCGGTTGACGTCGCCGATCCGTCGGGCATCCCCGCGTCGAACCGCCGTCCGGTTTTCACAGGACAGCGGTGCCGACTGCCCAAATAGCCAAATACGCTGGGCACATCGGATGCGTATGATACGGACTACCGGCCGCGTCGTCCTCGCCGCTCTCGTTACGCTCGCTCTGGTCGCCGGTGCGACGCCCGCAACCGCCCAGTCGAGCGAGCAACCGGCGTGGGCGGACGATCTCTTCGCCGACCTGCAGGATATGCAGCCCCGGTTCAACGCCAACATCACCGAGGCCGAGATGAACTTCGCCGAACGGCAGGTGTTCAACCAGCTCGCCGGCAACACGGTCAACGTCTACTTCGTGAACACGGACGTGGTCTTCTCCTTCCGGATGCGATCCGACGGGACCATCACCGACCTGCGCCAGTCCCGCCGTGACGACGCGGGCCTGAAGATGCAGATGACGCGGACCACCGCCGAGGAACTGGTCGCGCTCTCGGACCCCGTACCGCGGTTCGTCGACGCCGTCCGGAACGGGATGGTCGTCCAGCGAGACGGGGAGCGGACCGTCCGCGGCATCGTCGTCAACGGCGAGGACGGCAAACTGGTGAAACAGGCGACGTGGACGGTCATCAACACCGTCAAGGGTCTGTTGTAACGGCGCTTTCGACCGGCGGCCGATACGCGCACTCTCACGGGCCGCCGGCGTAGCCCGGCGAACGACAGTGACCCGACGGCGGTCGAGCGCCGGTTGCGCTGTGCCCCCGTCGCCGTTTCAGTAGCGATTTGTGCCCCGATGCCGTCGTGCGTACCCAATGAGCGTGCAAGCCGAGTTCGATCAGTGGGCCGCGGACGGGAAGGACAAGGGGATGGAGGACCGTCACTGGCACACGGCGAAGGAGGCACTGGCCCGGATGCCGGTCGAAGCCGGCGACACCGTTCTCGACCTCGGCACCGGGTCGGGCTACGCCCTCCGGGCGCTCCGCGAGACGCGGGATGCGGGTCAGTGTGTCGGCCTCGACGCCTCCGGGGCGATGGTCCGAAACGCGCGGGCGTACACCGACGATCCGATGATCGACTTCCTCGCCGGCGACTTCCAACATCTGCCCTTCCGGGCGGATTGCGTCGATCACGTGTGGTCGATGGAGGCGTTCTACTACGCGCGGGACCCCGAGATCGTCCTCCGGGAGATCCGTCGCGTCCTCCGCCCCGGCGGGACCTTCTTCTGTGCCGTGAACTTCTTCGAGGAGAGCGTCCACACCCACGAGTGGCAGGCGAACGTCGGCGTCGAGATGCAACTCTGGGACCGCCAACGGTACCGCGAGGCGTTCCGTGAGGCGGGCCTGCACGTGGCCGAACAGGCCACGATTCCCGACCGCGAAATCGAGATTCCGCCGGCCGAGGCGTTCCCGACCGACGACTGGAACGCCCGCGAGGAGATGGTCGACCGGTATCGGACCTGGGGGACGCTCCTGACCGTCGGCGTCGCGCCGTAGCGCCCCGTCGCTGCGTTCCCGACGGCCGACCCGCCCACGCCCTTTTGCCCGTGCCGCCCGAATCGACGATCCGTGTCCGTCCGATCACGGCTCACCCTCGCCCGGACCGTCGTCCGCGAGGTCCGCGCGCGGGACGCCACCCTTCTGGCCGCCAGCATCGCCTACTACGCCTTCGTCTCCCTCCTGCCGATCCTCGTTCTGACGGCCGTCGTCGCCACCGCCGTCGGCGGGGAATCGCTCCGAACGACCGTCCTCGCCCTCGCTGGGCAGTACCTCCTGCCCGTGGGACAGGGGCTGGTCGACGAGGCGCTGGCGAACACCACGGGCCGGGGCAGCGTGACGCTCGTCGGCTTCGCACTCTTGCTCTGGAGTTCGCTCAAACTGTTTCGTGGCATCGACACCGCCTTCGCCCGCATCTACGGCACCGCCCCCCGCGACTTCCTCGGGAGCGTCCGCGTCGGCGTGACGGTTCTCGTCGCCGTCGGCATCGGCTCGTTCGGCGGTGTCGCCCTCGTCGCCGTCGTCGCCTTCATCCGGACGCCCGTCGCCCTCGTCGCTCCGCTCCTCTTTTTCACCGTCCTCGCCGCCGCCCTCTTTCCGGTGTACTACCTGACACCCGCGGTCGACCTCTCCCCACGGGAGGCGCTTCCCGGCACCCTTCTCGGTGCCGCCGGGTGGACGTTCCTCGGGACGGCCTTCGCGCTCTACGCCGCTATCGCGACGACCAGCGGCCGGTTCGCGCTCTACGGCGCCCTCGGCGCGATCCTGTTGCTGGTCACGTGGTTCTACCTCGCGGGACTGGTCCTGCTCGTGGGGGCGACGCTCAACGCCGTCCGCGGGGGCCGATCCGTCGCGCCGGATCGGCAGGTACAACATCCGCCGGTCCGAGACCACGAGACGACGGCAATGACCGGAGACGACACGCGAGGCGACACGGAGCCCTCCCCGGCACCGGACATCGAGGACCTCGCCGACCGGGTGGACGAGGTTCGTGCCGATCTGGACGCCTTCGAGTCCGACGTGGAAGAGCGGACGGTCGACCGCCCCGAACTGGAAGCGGAACTGAAAACGTACGTTCGCCGCCGGATGCGCCGCGGGCACGCCCGTGGCTGGGGACCCTACCTCGTCCTCCTCTACGGAACGGTCATGACCCTCGGCGCCTTCTACCTGCTCTCCGACCTGATCGCCCTCGTCGCGATGGTCGTCATCTTCCTCTCGACGCTCGGGCTCTACGTCCTCTTCGTGCTTTTCGGCTTCGGGCTCTCGATGCTCGGCAAACCCGGGCAGGCCCTCGGCGCCCTCCGGCGCTTCCGGCGCTGATCCGCCGCCGAACGTGTCGCCCTCGCTCGGAAGAGTGGGACTATATGTCCCCCTCCCCACAGTCCCGACCATGTCGCTCGCCGATGTGTTCGTCGCCGACCGTAGCCTCGGTGAGGCGGCGTTCGTCGAGACGCTTCCGGAAGCCGTCGTCGCGGCGGCGGGTCTCGTTACTCGTCTCGGCGACCCGCTGACGCTCCTCGTCATCGTCGCCGCCGGCTACCTGCTGGCGAATCGCCTCGGCGTGGGCGTCCCCCGGATGGCGACGGCGCTCGCCCTCGCCATCGGCGCGTTCGCGCTGACGCTCGCGCTCAAACACGCCTTCTCGCTTCCCCGTCCGCCCGGCGCCGGCGTGGACGGCTACGGCTTCCCCAGCGGCCACGCCATCGGCGCCACCGTCGTCTACGGCGGTCTGCTCTCCGTGCTCCCGTCCGATCGGCGCTCGCCCGCCGCCGTCGCCGCCGCCGGAACGCTCGTCGTCCTCGTCGCCGCCTCCCGCGTCGTCATCGGCGTCCACTACCTCGTGGACGTGGCCGTCGGCGTCGCCGTCGGACTGGCCTACCTCGCCGCGGCGCTCCGGATCGGTCCCGGGCTGGTCCCCGACCGCGTGACCGTCGCCGACGCTCGCCGCGTCTTCGCCGTCGCCCTCGTCGCCGGCCTCGCGGGTGTCGCCGTCGCCGTCGTCAGGGACACCGTCGTCGCCGTCGCCGCCGCCGGCGGCGGACTGGTCGGGTGGCACCTCGCCGCCGACCGGATCGTCGCCGCACGCGGATCGCTCCGGGGACTCGCACTCTCGGTCCTGACTCTACTCGTGGTGGTCGTCAGTGTCGAGGCGGTCCTCGAGACGGGTCTCTCCCTGGCCGCCGCGGCCGTCCTGACGGTGTGCGTGGTCGCGTTGCTGGTCGGGACACCCGGGCTGGCGGACCGACTCGTCGAAAAAGAACTGGACGTGGGGCGTTAGTACTTCTCGAGGTAGCGGTCGAGTTCCCACTCGGAGACCTCGACGATGTACTCGCCGAACTCCTGGGTCTTGGCCTCGATGAACTTCTCGGTGACGTGCTCGCCGAGCGCGCTCTTGATGGTCTCGTTGGCTTCGAGGGCGTCGACGGCCTCGCCGAGGTTCGACGGGAGCGTCGTGATGCCGTACTCCTCGCGCTTGGCCTCGTCGAACTCGTAGATGTTCTCGCGGACCGGATCGGGGCAGTCGAGGTCCTGCTCGATGCCGTCGAGACCGGCGTGGATCATGGCCGCGAAGGCGAGGTAGGGGTTACACGACGGGTCGGGCGACCGAAGCTCGATGCGCGAGGCGGCCGGGACGCGGGCGGCCGGTTTGCGGATGAGCGCGGAGCGGTTGCGGTCGGACCAGGCGACGTAGACCGGGGCCTCGTAGCCCGGCACCAGCCGCTTGTAGCTGTTGACGGTCGGGTCGGCGATGGCCGTGATCGCCGGGGCGTGTTCGAGGACGCCGGCGAGGTAGCTCTTGGCCGTGTCGCTCAGGTTGAACTCGTCGTCGTCGTCGTGGAACGCGTTCTCCCCGTCCTCGGTGAACAGCGACATGTGGGTGTGCATCCCCGAGCCGTTGATCCGGGCGATGGGCTTGGGCATGAACGTCGCGTGGAGGTCGTGTTCGGCCGCGATGGCGCGAACGACCGCACGGAAGGTGGCCACGTTGTCGGCCGTCGACAGCGCGTCGTCGTAGGTGAAGTTGATCTCGTGTTGCCCCTGGGCGACCTCGTGGTGGGAGGCCTCGATGTCGAAGCCCATGCTCTCCAGGCCGTAGATGATGTCACGGCGCACGTCCTGTGCGAGGTCCTTGGGCGCGAGGTCGAAGTAGCCGCCGGCGTCGTTCGTCTTCGTCGTCGCGCGGCCCTCCTCGTCCTCCTCGAACAGGAAGAACTCCGGTTCGGGGGCCATGTTGACGCTGTAACCCATCTCCTCGGCGCGTTCGATGGCGCTTTTGAGGACGCCACGCGGGTCGCCCGAGAACGGCTCGCCGGTCGAGGTGTCGACGACGTCACAGATGAGACGAGCGGCCGCGCCGCCGGTGGAATCGCCGTTTCGCCACGGGAGCACGGCGAACGTCGACGGATCGGGGTCGAGCCGCATGTCGGACTCCTGAATGCGGACGAACCCGTCGATGGAGGATCCGTCGAAGTAGATTCCCTCGGTGAAAGCCTTCTCCGCCTGGCTCGCCGGTACCGAGACGTTCTTCACCGTGCCGAGAATGTCGGTGAACTGAAGACGCAGGAAGTCGACGTTCTTCTCGTCTATCTCGTCGATGACGTCCTGTTCTTCGGCCGTCAAGCCGCCGTCAGTCGCCGCAGTTTCGTCCGTCATGTTCTGGACAAGGTAACTCTATACTCCTAGTATTAAGCCCTTTTTGTTGTCTGCAATTTCCTCACTCGCTCTGCCGGAATTGGATATTCGTAAACTTCTATACCCCCCGTACCGTGAATAACTGATATGACGTACGAAAATCTCGACGCCAAGCTCATCAATGCACTTCTGGGCGACGGTCGCGCCAGCCTTCGGAGTCTCGCCGAGGAACTCGACGTCTCGGTCACTACCGTCTCGAACCACCTCCGTGATCTGGAGGACGAGGGCGTCATCGAGGGGTACACGCCGCGCGTGAACTACGACGCACTCGGCTACGACGTGACGGCCGTCCTCCAGTTGAAGGTAGAGGGGAGCGCCCTGCCCGGCATCACCGACAGCCTGCGCGACCAGAAACAGATGGTCAGCGTCTACGAGGTCACCGGCGACTACGACGTCATCGCTATCGGCAAGTTCGAGGACACCGACGGCATGAACGAGCAGATCAAGACCCTGCTGACCGACGCCGACATCCGCGAATCCAACACCAGCGTCGTCCTGAATGCCGTCGTCGAGAACAAGCAGTTCGATCTCGACGTCGACGAGGAGTAAGCGCGTTCGACGCGTCGTCGGCGCGCCGAGCACCTACCGCCGCGTGCCGTGTGGCGTCCCGTGAAGCTGTGCTTCCCGGACGACCGCCACTCGCCAGCGAAGCAGCCCGACACAGCCCAGTCCGACCGTGAGCGCGCCGGCGACGACGTAGAAGGCGAGTTCGTACCCGCCGGTCAGTTCGACGATCCGGGCCACCAGCGTCGGCCCGGCGATGCCGGCCATCGACCACGCGGTCAGCGTGTAACCGTGGATCGCTCCGAGTTCCTGCGTGCCGAACAGGTCGGCGAGATACGCCGGCAGACAGGCGAACCCGCCGCCGTAACAGGTGATGATCAAGAACATCGCCCCCGCGAACAGGGGGACGGTCGTGAGTCGGGGCAGCGCGAGGAAGGCGCCGATCTGTACGACGAAGAACACGCCGTAGGTGGTCGTCCGTCCCAGGTAATCCGAGAGGCTCGACCAGACGATTCGGCCGGCGCCGTTGAAGACACCGATCAACCCGACGACGGTCGCGGCGACGGCGGCGCTCGCGCCCGTAATCGCCTGCGTCATGTTCGACGCGACGGACAGGAGCATGATCCCGGCGGAGATGTTGATGAAGACGATCAGCCAGACCAGATAGAACTGTGGCGTCCGAAGCGCCTCGCGCGCCGTGCGCTGTTCGAGATCCGACGCGACGATCACGCCGTGGCTATCCGTCTCCACGACGTCGTCGGGATCGATCCCCTCGGGTACCCACCCCTCGGGGGGCTTTTCGAGGTAGGTAGCGCCGGCCACCATCGCGACGAAGTAGCCCGTCCCGAGGACGTAGAGCGTCGTCGGGATGCTCGTCGTCACGATCAGCCAGTTCGCGACCGGTCCCGTCACCAGTGCCCCGGCGCCGAACCCCATCACGGCCAGTCCGGTCGCCAACCCTCGCCGGTCGGGGAACCACTTCACGAGCGTCGAGATGGGGCTGATGTACCCGAGTCCGAGTCCGACCCCGGCGACGAGGCCGTAGGTCAGGACGAAGCCCACGTGGCTCCCGTACTCGACGGCGACGCCGGCGAGGACCGTCCCGCTGGCGAACGTGACGGCCGCGGCCGTCCCCGAGACGCGCGGCCCGTATCGCTCCACGTACCGACCGAGCAGCGCCGTCGACATCCCGAGGGTGAAGATGGCGACGGTGAACCCGAGGGTCACGTCGGCGATGCTCCACCCCTGTGTCTCCTGTAAGGGCCGCTGATACACGCTGTAGGCGTACACCGATCCGATGGACAGGTGGATCAACATCGCCGACGCCGCGATGAGCCACCGATTTTTCGCCGTCGCTGGCGTGGACATATCCCCCACGACGCCGGGTACCGAGAAAAAAGTGTACTACGCCTGACAGCGCTCGGACGCCCCTCCAGCGCCACCACCGGCCTTCTCTCGAACGGAGTGTGCGTAAAAAAGCTGGAGCAAAAACCGCTACTCGAAACCCTCCTCGAACACGAACGTCCCGTTGCGCTGGACGACTTCGCCGTCGACTTCGATCACCGAGTCCTCGGACATGTCGACGATCATATCGACGTGTTCGGCGCTCTCGTTGCGCTCGTTCTCCTCGCCGACGGTGTCCGCGTAGGCGTTGCCCACCGCCATGTGGACGGTGTCGCCCATCTTCTCGTCGAACAGCATGTTGTACGTGAACTGGTCGATGGAGCGGTTCATTCCGATGCCGAGTTCGCCGAGGTAGCGTGCGCCCTCGTCGGTGTCCAGAATCCCGGTCAGCACCTCCTCGTTGCGGTCGGCGCTGTGTCCGACGACGCGGCCGTTCTCGAACCGGAGGCGCGCGTCCTCGATTTCCTTGCCCTTGCGGTACAGCGGCATGTCGAAGTGGACGTCGCCCTCGACGGACTCCGCGACCGGTGCGGTGAACACCTCGCCGCCGGGCAGGTTGTGCTCGCCGTAGTCGTTCAGGGTGGGATTGCCCGCTACCGACATGGTGACGTCCGTCTCGTCACCGCTTTTGATCCGTACCTCGTCGGCGCCGTCGAGGATGTCGACCATCCGGGCCTGGTGTTCGCGCTGTTCGTCCCAGTCGAGCGTGACGGCGTCCCAGACGAAGTTCTCGTAAGCCTCGCTACTCATCCCAGCCAGTTGCGCGTGGCCCGCGGAGGGGAACTGCGTGAGACACCAGCGCGTCCCCAGCCGTTCGTCGAGGACGGGCCGCATCGCGCGGCGGTAGGCGGCGTTGGTCTCGGGAGTCACGTCGCTCTGTTCGGAGACGTTCGGCCCGCCGCGGGCGATGATGGCGGCGTCCGTCTCCTCGTAGAGCGCGAGCTGGTGGGCCGGCGTCTCGAAGTCCCCGTCGTCGCTCGCGCGGAGGTACGCCCGACTCGCCCGCTCGGAGTTGTTCAGGTAGATGGGGTTGGCCCCCCGGTCGCCGAGCGCTTCGTGGAGGGCGACAGCGAGGTCCTCGGCCACCGCCGGCATACTGACGACCACGTCGTCGCCCGACTCGATCCGGGTCGAGTGGTCCACGATGATCTCTGCGTGCGTGCGAATGCGCGGGTCCATGTCACAGGGGTTCCGCCGCGGGCGGCAAAGCCTTTCGGAGTCCGGAGGACGGATCTATGTGCCGTGCTACCAACCGCCAATCAGTCGTCGATCCCGACGACCGGTCTCACGTGGAGACCGACACCGAAGAGGCCGTACAGCACACCGAGGAGAGTCCGGACCGAGACGGGGCGGGCGTTCCCGGTGGAGAACCACGACGTGATCGCCGGGTTCCCCTGAGCAACGCACTTTTTTGCCGTCGCCGCCCCGACTCCGGGCATGATCGATCTGCGCTCCGATACGGTGACGACGCCCTCCGCCGCGATGCGCGAGGCCGCCCGCGACGCCGACGTCGGCGACGACGTCTACCGCGACGACCCGACGGTGAACGAACTCGAACGTCGGGCGGCCGACGTCGTCGGCTGTGAGGCCGCGCTGTTCGTCCCTACCGGCACGATGGGGAATCAGGTCGCCGCGGCCGTCCACGCCGACCCCGGACACGAGGTACTCGTCGACAGCGAGGCCCACGTCGTCCGGTGGGAGCTCGGCGGGCTCGCGCAGGGATCCGGTCTCCAGACCCGCACCGTCGACGCCGGCGACCGAGCCGTCCCCTCTCCCGAACGGATCCACGACAGCTGTCACGACCGCGATCTGCACCGTCCCGGAACCGGCCTGCTGTGGCTGGAGAACACGCACAACGCCCGCGGCGGTGTGGCCGTCCCGGTCGATCGAATTCGGGCGGCCGCGGCCGCGGCGCACGAACGTGACGTCCCCGTTCACCTCGACGGCGCCCGTCTGTTCAACGCCTGCGTCGCCCGCGGAGTCGACCCCGTCGAGATGGTCGCCCCCGTCGACTCCGTCCTGTTCTGTCTCTCGAAGGGACTCGGCGCGCCCGTCGGGTCGATGCTCGCCGGGAGCGAGGCGTTCGTCGAGGCGGCCCGCCGGATTCGGAAGCGCTACGGCGGCGGGATGCGGCAGGCCGGCCTGATCGCCGCTCCGGGTCTCCACGCTCTGGAGAACCGCGACCGCCTCGCGACCGACCACGAGCACGCCACCCGACTTGCGTCGGGACTGGACACCCTCGACGGCGTGTCGGCACGGGACCCGGAGACGAACATCGTCCTCGTCGACGTGGCGGGAACCGGTTTCGACGCCGAATCGTTCGTCGACGCCTGCGCCGCCCGCGACGTGGGCTGTGTTCCGTTCGGCGGAACGACCGTCCGATTCTGCACCCACCTCGACGTGGACGGCGAGGACGTGGACCGGGCGCTCGACCGGATCGGCGACGTCGTCTCGGCGGCGTGAGTTACCGTTACAGTTCGGGTTCGACGTAGACGAACCGCA
Source organism: Haloplanus litoreus (assembly GCF_045690335.1). Lineage (GTDB taxonomy): Archaea > Halobacteriota > Halobacteria > Halobacteriales > Haloferacaceae > Haloplanus > Haloplanus litoreus. The sequence continues at coordinate 816,305 of NZ_CP147874.1, forward strand.
CTCGGTCGTCGCGAGCGCGGAGTTTCTCCTCGATTCGTCCGATGTCGGCGTCGATGTCGTCGGTTACGAGGTCGGGGTCGAAGCTCACGTCGGCGGTGACGAGGATGCCGCTCGGACCGACGAACATCGTCCGGAAGCGGTCGACGTGGGTCACGCCCGGATGCTCGCGGATGATCGACTGGAAGTCGGATTCCAGCCCCTTCGGCGCGCTCTCGCCGAGCAGGAGGCGCTTGTTCTCCCACGCGAGCGCGAGGGCGAAGCCCATGAGGAGGACACCGATGATCGCGGCGGAGACGGCGTCGTAGATGTGATTCCCGGTTACGCGGGAGAGTACGATTCCCACGAGCGCGATCACGGCGCCACCGAGGGCGATGGCGTCCTCGGTGAACGCGGTGAGCGTCGTTACGTCGCTCGTCGATCTGAACGCCTCGACCAGCCCCGTCCAGCCGTACTCGTCCATCTGCCGCCGGAGTTCGGCGTAGGCTTTCATGAACGCGTAGCTCTCGAAGGCGATGGCACCCAGCAGGACGACGACGCTCACGTAGACGGTGTCGACGGTGACGCTGGCGAACGTCACCGTCCCCGGGGCGACCTGGTGGCCGTGCAGGATGGCGTCGTAGCCGTGTTTCAGGCTCTCCCACCCCGCGATGCCGAACAGCAGGACGGCCACGAGGAAGCTGTAGAAGAACTGTGCCTTGCCGTAGCCGAAGGGGTGGCCGCGGCTCGGCGCCTTCTTGCTGTAGCGAATTCCGACGAGGAGGAACACCTGATTGCCCGTATCGGAGATGGAGTGGTACGTCTCCGAGAGCATCGACGGACTCCCGGTGAGGAGGAAGGCGCCGAACTTCAGCACCGCGATGGCGCCGTTCGCGACGAGTGCGGCGAGGACGACCGACTTGCTGCCAGCCATGTGCGCCCCGTCGGCCGCTCCCCGATTCAACCTTCCGACCGCAACCGTGTTGACGGCACGGTCCCTCCCTCCCGCATGCTCGTCGTCTGCTCCGATACGCACGGTACCGACGACCCTCGTCTGCGCGGCCGAACGCGCGAGGCCGTCACCGCCGCCGACTTGGTGATCCACGCCGGCGACTTCACGACGCCGGCGGTCCTCGACGCCGTCCGCGAGGCGACGACCCGACTGGTCGCCGTCCACGGCAACGCGGACAACGGGGCCGTCCGGGCACGACTGCCGGACGCCACCACGACGACCTACGCCGGAATTCGGATCGCGGTCACCCACACCGAACGCGGCGGTGCCACCGCGCTCTCGCTGTTCGGTCGGGAACGCGGCGCCGGCCTCGTGGTCTCCGGCCACACCCACCGGCCGACGGTCGTCGACGCCGATGGCGGGCCGACGTTGCTCAACCCGGGGAGCCACGCCGACCCCCGCGGAAACCGCCCCGGCCACGCCGAACTGTGGGCGGCGGGTGACGAGGACGTGCCCGCCACCGCCCCGGTCGCGGAGACGGGGCTCGTCGGCGTGATCCGAACACCCGATGGCGACGTGCTCGAGCGGGTTCACGTCCCGACACCGGACTGAGTCCGTGCCGGGCGCGTGCCCGAACGGGGGCGGAGGTGGAGGGCCGAAGCGTCCGCAATGGAGGGCCGATGCGAGGTCGGGGGACCACGCAACCTGTGGTACGCCCGACGATATCATATAAACACCGTAGGCTCAAACGGCCATTTGAGTTTGTGCGGTCGGCGGCGAAACGGCTTTGTGCGCCCCGGGTCACCCTCGGACCATGCTGGCTCCCTCCGTTGCACTCCAGTTCTCCGGGCTTCTCGAGGATCCCGTCTTCCTCGCGCTGGTGGGACTGATGCTGTTACTGGTCTTTTTCGGCTATCTGCTGGTCCGCCGGACGCTCCTCTCGCTTCGCGAAGGGTACGACGAGGGCTACCGGTAGTCGGGGCCGGTCGAGTCACGCGGACAGCCCGGTACCGCTTAGTACCCCCCTCCCCCAGAAGGGCACGAACCGATGGTCGCCACTGGAACGCTGTTGACGTTCGTGGTCGCCGCGCTCGCGAGTCTCTTCATGGCGTGGGCAATCGGCGCCGGATCCTCGGGATCCACCCCCTTCGCCCCCGCCGTCGGTGCGAACGCCATCTCCGTGATGCGTGCCGGCTTCGTCGTCGGGCTTCTGGGGTTCGCCGGCGCCGTCCTCCAGGGAGCGAACGTCACCGAGGCGGTCGGTACACAGTTGATCGGCGGCGTCTCCCTCACCGCTACCGCCGCCATCGTCGGCTTGCTCACCGCCGCCATCCTCGTCGCCATCGGCGTCTTCACCGGCTACCCCATCGCCACCGCCTTCACCGTCACGGGCGCCGTCGTCGGCGTCGGTCTCGCCCTCGGTGGCGACCCCGCGTGGGCGAAGTACCGACAGATCGCGACGCTGTGGATACTGACGCCCTTCGTCGGCGGGGGCGCCGCCTACGCCACTGCCCGGATCCTCCGGTCGCCGTCGGTCCCCGAGCGCTACGCCGTCTCCGCCCTCGGCGGCCTCGTCGGAGCGCTCGTCGCCACCGTCGACTTCGCACTGCTCGGTCCCTCCGGCGGGGCTGGCTCCATCGCCAGTTCCCTCGGCACGGCCGTTCCCGGCGGGACGCCCACTGCCACCCTCGCCTGTGCGCTCGTGGTGACCGCAGTCCTCTACCGTGGACTGGTGACCGATCCCGAGACGACACAGCGCCGATTCCTGCTCTCACTCGGCGGGCTAGTTGCCTTCTCCGCCGGCGGGAGCCAAGTGGGCCTGGCCATCGGTCCGCTGGTGCCCCTACTGGGTACGATGTCGGTCCCGCTGCCCGCGGTGCTCGCCGGCGGCGGATTCGGGCTCTTGCTCGGCTCGTGGACCGGCGCCCCGCGCATGATCAAGGCGCTCGCACAGGACTACTCCTCGCTCGGTCCTCGGCGATCCATCGCGGCGCTCATCCCCTCCTTCGCCATCGCTCAGGCCGCCGTCGCCTTCGGTATCCCCGTCTCGTTCAACGAAATCGTCGTCTCGGCGATCATCGGTTCCGGCTACGCCGCCGGCGGCAGCGGCGTCAGTCGCCGCAAAATGGTCTACACCGTCCTCGCGTGGATCGGGTCGCTCCTCCTCGCGTTCACCGTCGGCTTCGGGACGTTCACGGTTATCGACTCGCTTCTGGTGTAGCCCTCACCCCTCGACTTCGGCCTCGTCGACCGGTTCCTCGGTGTCCGCGTCGTCGTGGATGGTGATCCGGGCCTTCATGATCCGGGTGTTGTCGACCTGTTCGATCCGGATCGTGATGCTGTCGTAGTCGATTTCCTCCCCCTCCTCGACGAGGCGGCCGGCGCGGTTGAAGATGAACCCGGCGAGCGTCTCGAACTCCTCGCCCTCCGGCAGGTTGAGGTCGAGCACCTCGTTCACCTCGTCGATGTTGACCTCGCCCCGGACGATCACCACGTCCTCCTCGACGAACTCGAACGGTTCCTCCTCGTCGCCTTCGAGGATGTCGCCGACGATTTCCTCGACCATGTCCTCCAGCGTGATCAGTCCCTCCGTCGTCCCGAACTCGTCGATGACGATCACCATCCGCATCCGATTCTCCTGGATCTCCTCCAGGAGTTCGTCGACGTTCTTCGACTCGGGGACGTGGAGTGTCGGCTGGACGACGTCGGTCAGGTCCACGTTCCCCTCGCCGTAGTGTTGCTGGCGGACGAGATCACGCAGGGTGACGATTCCGATGATGTTGTCGAGGTTGCCCTCGTAGACCGGGATGCGCTCGTGATCGCTCTGGACGCAGGTTTCGATGGCTTCGTCGATAGCCGCGTCCTTCGGAACGGCGGTCATGTCGAGACGAGGCGTCATCACCTCCTTGGCGATGGTGCGATTGAACCGGAAGATGCGCTGGAGCATCTCGCGTTCCTCCTCCTCGATTACGCCCTCGCGCTCCCCGGTCTGGATCATGTTCTGGATCTCGTCCCGGGTGACGTAGGTCGTCTCGATGGCCGACCGCCCGCCGGTCACCTGGTTGATGATCCGCGTCAGGTGGTCGAAGACGATCACCAGCGGCATGAGCACGAGCTCGGAGTACTGGAGCGGCCGGGCGATCCGAAGCGCCCACGACTCCGTGTTCTCGACCGCGTAGGACTTCGGCGCGCTCTCGCCGAACAGGAGGACGAGCGTCGTGATGCCGAACGTCGCCGCGAGCACCGCCTGCCCCTGCGAGAGGTAGATGGCGAAGAGACCGGTGGCGATGGAGGACATGGCGATGTTGACGATGTTGTTCCCGACGAGGATCGTGATCAGGAGTCGGTGCGGGTCCGATTTCAGTTCCCGCACCGCTTCCGCTCCCCGGAGGCCGTCCTCGACGAGGGCGTCGACGCGATGACGGGCCAGCGAGAACATTGCGATCTCCGAGGAGGAGAAAAACGCTGACAGCGCGATCAACACGAGGATCGCGACCGACCCGCCGATAGTGACGGTCGTATCGGTCAGCGGCACGATATCGGCGATTTGTGCCGGATAGGCGGCTCCGGCGGCGCTCGCTGTCGGCGACAAACCCATGGAACACCGGATCTAATCACGGCCCTGAATTAAGCGTTGCCCTCACACGACCCGTAGTTCCTCCGAACGAAGAGCTTAGGCCGGCGCCTGCCGTACGTCGTGTTATGTCCGACGGTGACCCAGCGATCACCCTGTATCGGCTGCAGGCGTGTCCGTACTGCGAACGTGTCGTCCGCACGCTGCAAGACCTCGGTCTCGACTACACCTCGCGGTTCGTCGAGCCGATGCACTCCGAGCGCGACGTCGTCAAGCGGGTCGCCGGATCGCGCCCCGTCCCGGCCATCGTCGACGACCGCACCGGCGTGACGATGTCCGAATCGGCTAACGTCGTCGAGTATCTCGAATCGACGTACGGAGACGGCCTCGTCGACGGAGGGGTCGCCTGATGGTCGACTTCGACGTCGTTCCCCTCCCCGAGACCGACCACGTCACCGCGGGTGACCGGGCGCCCGACTTCACCCGCCCCCTCGTCAACGACGAGTTCTGGGCGGACGCCTCCCTCGACGAGTTGGTCGACGACGGCCCCGTCTGTCTCGTCTTCTACCCGATGGACGGCTCCTTCCCCGCGACGTATATCTGGAACGAGCTCCGGGACCGTGACCTCGACGCCCTCCTCACCGTCGTCGGCGTCTCCATCTCGACGCCCTACGCCCACAAGCGATTGCTCGAGGAGCGCGACATGGACTTCGACCTCTTTTCCGATCCCGACAACGGTGTCGCGGAGACCTACGGCGTCGCCCACGATCTCGACGGGATGGCCGGCGTCTCCGAGGCGCGCCCCGCCACGTTCTTGGTCGACGAGGACCGGATCGTGCAGTACGCCTGGGTCGCCGAGGAGTGGCCGGACTTTCCGCCCTACGACGACCTCGAACACGAGATCCGTACACTCGTCGACTGACCCATGGATCTCGACGCCGCCGTCGCCGCCGTCCGCGAGGGGCGGGCCGTCGTCTACCCCACCGAGACGGTGTACGGTCTCGGCGCCGACGCCACCGATACCGCCGCCGTCGAAGGTGTCTTCGACCTCAAGGACCGGCCGCGAGAGAAGCCACTCTCCCTCGCAGTCCCCGACGTCGACGCGGCCCTCGAACACACTCGGCCGACCGACCGCGCGGAACGGTTCATGCGTCGCTTTCTCCCCGGTCCCGTCACGGTCGTCGTCGAACGTCGACCGACGCTCCCCGCGGCTCTCACCGCCGGCCGCGACCGGGTCGGCGTGCGGGTTCCCGACCACGACGTTGCGCTCTCGCTCCTCGACCGGACGCCGCCCCTGACTGCCACCAGTGCCAACCGCTCCGGGTCGCCGAGCGTCACCCGCGTCGCCGAACTCGACGGCCGGGTTCGGGAGGGCGCCGCCGTCGTCCTCGACGGGGGCGAGACGCCCGGAACCGAGAGCACCGTCGTCGACCCCGACCGCGGCGTCGTCCACCGACGCGGCGCCATGGCCGACGAAATCGACGCCTGGTTACAGGCCGAGCAGTGACTTGAGCGACCGCGTGCGGACGCCACACCGCTCACGATAGTCACAGGCGTCACACTTCGCCTCGTCGTCGATTCGGGGTGGCGGCCCGTCCACCGCCCGCACCGTCCGGACCGTCCGTCGATACGCCGCCTTGTTCCGCGTCGTCAGTTCGACCCGGCGGACGATGCCGTGGGCGGGGTACTCCACCAGCGCCGCCGGGATCTCACGCTCGCGCTCCCACGCCAGCGCCTTCGCCGCCGCCACCGCACGCACCCGCTGTGGCCGCCACACGCCCCGTTCCGGCGGACGCCCCGGCGAGACGAACGTCGGCGTCGGCGGCTCACCGCTCACGACCTTGTGGGCGACCCCTCGGCACTCCCGGCCCGAGAGCACTACTTCCCGCTCCGCGGGGTCGACCAGTCCCTCCCAGTCAGTGCGTGTCGCGAGTCGGTCGAGCGCCGCGCGGTACGCCGACGGCGACGGCCCGATCGGTTCGGCGGCCAGTTCGGCGTCGCTCGCCGTCCGGAGGTCCGGATATCGGAAGGCCAGCTCGCGCCGGGTTTCGACCTCCGGCGGCGGCCCGCTCTCCTCGCCTCTGGCGTAGTAGTACTGGCGCGGACAGTACGCTGCCCGAGCGAGTGCACCGAAGGTGATCACGGAACGTTTGGCCCCGGACCCGTACTTGAACCTTCGCGCCCGCCACGTCCACGTTCTTTGTGGCTCCGCGCCCTGTACCCTCCCATGTTCCGTCGTCTCCGCGAAACCGGCCCGGGGCTCCTCGTTCCCCTCGCCTGGACCGTCGTCGCCGGCGCCCACCTCGGCGCCGTCTCCACGCACGCGCTGTTCGTCGCACACGTCGTGATGTGCGTCCTGCTCGCCGTCTTCGCCGTCACCGGGTGGGTGGAGATGGCCGAGGGCGTCCTCCGGACGTGGCGGTCCGTCGTTGCCGTCGGCTTCGTCGCCACGGCGCTCGGCGTCGCCGGCTTCCTGATCGACGCCGATCCGCTGCTCGCCGTCGCGCTCTACGTCTGGATGGCGATGCCCGCGGGCGGCTTGCTCCTGACCGGGCGCGACGTTGACGGTCCCGCCCTCCCCTACCTCGGCGGCGGCGCAGTCTGCGCCCTGGGGGTGGCCATCTACGCCGCCGCTCCCGGCTCGTCGCTCCTCGGCCTCGCCCTCGTCGGCGTCGGTCAGACCGCCGGGATTCTGGACGCAGTCGTTCGGTACTGACTCACACTCGATCGGTTCCGCTCGCTTCGCTCGCCCTCTGGGCTCGAATCCTGTCTGCTGTCTTTTTCCCCACGTTTTTGCGAGGGAGCGGAGCGACCGAGGAAAAAGTGGGATGGGCCCTGCCGGATTCGAACCTCCGGAAGACTCGCTTCGCTCGTCTTCCGTGGCTCGAACCGGCAGAACGGACGATTTCCTGCTCACTGACGTTCGCAGGAAATCGATGGGCCCTGCCGGATTCGAACCAGCGATCACCCGGTGTCCCATGACGGCGACGCCGTGTCGCCCGCCAGTATGAGCCGGGGGCTTTAACCGGACTAAGCTAAGGGCCCGTGTCACGCGAATCGACGCTCCGGCGTCTTGAACGTGCCGGAGCGATGTCGACGTTCCCGGTTCGCGTCGGCGACGCCTCGGGGTGTCGTCCCGGGCGACCGGTGCCGAGGGGAGCAGCGAGGCGACGCGCACGCGCCGACGCTCGGATCGGACGAAACACGCTCTCGGAGGGAAGACGTCGCCAGTCCTGACGACGGCCGCCGATCAAAAGCTTGAGTACGCTCGTCTTCCTTGTATCGAGCAACCGCGGTCGTCGACAGCGTCGGGGTCGTCCCCGCCGGCGGCCACTATCGGCGCCGAAACCTGCCCATGACAGATACGCCCGTCTCGAACGTCCTTCTCGTCACCGTCGACTCCCTGCGTGCCGACGCCATCGAACCGTACGGCGGTGAGTACGACACGCCGACTCTCGCCGCCCTCGCTGAGCGCGGCACGGTCTTCGAGAACGCCTTCGCTCACGGTAACTGGACGCCGATGTCCTTCCCGTCGATTCTCGCTTCTCGCCCCGTCTTCGCGGACACCGGCCGCATCGGTGTCGACGGCGACGACGTGACCACCCTCGCCGAACAGGTACGGGAAGCGGGCGTCGCCACCGGCGGCTTCAACGCCGCCAACGGCTTCCTCACCGAACACTGGGGGTACGACGACGGCTTCGACGTCTTCGACGCGTTCGTCGGCGGTGGCTCGGACGGTCGGGCCGGCGAGTTCGTCGCCGCCCACCCGACGTGGGGGGCGTGGCTCCAACTTCTCACCTCCCCGTTTCGCCGCGCGGGAAGCGTTCTCCGCGGCGGGGACGACGAACGCCCCTTCACCGACGCCTCGCGGATGCTCGACGTGGAGCGGGGGGCAACCTCGTTCGTCGCGGACACCGACGAGCCGTTCTTCCTGTGGGTCCACTACATGGACGCCCACACGCCGTACGTCCCCGCGCCGCGGTATCTCCGTGACCTCACGGACCGCCGCGTCGGCAAGGGACGAATGCTGATCGCCCACGTGCGGACGGGCCTCGGGTGGTCGGTCGGTGACCGGACGCTCGACGACCTGCGCACGCTGTATCAGGGTGCAGTCCGGCAGGTCGACGCCAGCTTGGAGCGCCTGCTGGCGTCGCTCGACTCGGCGGGCGTCACGGACGACACTGCCGTCGTCGTCGCCGGCGACCACGGCGAGGAGTTCATGGACCACGGTCACCTGGCACACTACCCGAAACTCTACGACGAACTCGTTCAGGTCCCCCTACTGGTCGACGTGCCTGGCCTGCCGGCCCGCCGGGTGGCCGACCACGTCGGCCTCGACGCCATCGCGCCGACGGTCTGTGACCTCCTCGGCGTGGAGCCGGCTCCGACGTGGACCGGCGAGAGCCTCCTGCCGACGATCAGGGACGGCGTCGCCCCGCCCGACGATCCCGTAGTCACCGTCACCGTCCGCGGCGACGACGTGACCCAGCAGCCCATCCCCCGGTCGCTCGACGAGGGGGACCTGTTGGTGAGCGCCCGCGACACCCGCTGGGTGTACATTCGAAACACGGAGACTGGCGAGGAGGAACTGTACGACCGGCGCGCCGATCCGGGTCTGCAGGACGACCGGTCGGCCGACGACGACACGGCGGCCACGGCCGCCCGCGACCGGCTTCGCGTGGTCGCCCTCGACCACGCGGCGACGCTGGATGCGGTCGACCACGACGGCTCGGCGGAGGGCGTCGACGAGGACATCGAGACGCGACTGGAAGCACTGGGTTATCGGTGACGCTCTCGATGCTCAGGCGCTTTCTGCGGGCGGTACTGGTCGGTCCCGAGGCGCCGCAGATCCGTCGCTTTTTCGCCGTCGGCGCAGTCGCGGCCGGCTTCCAGACGGCGTTGCTCGGGACGCTCGTCGAGTGGGGGAACGTCCAGTATCTGGTGGCGGCCATCCTCTCCATCGAGACGACGATCATCCTCCAGTACGGCGTGAACAACCGCTGGACGTTCTACGACTCCCGTCACGACAGTTGGCGCGAGTACGGCCGCGGCCTCCTGCGGACGAACATCGTCCGCGGTTCGGCCATCCCGATCCAGGTCGGCGTGCTGTACGCCCTCGTCTCGGCCGCGGCCATCCCCTATCTCGTCGCCAACGGCGTCGGCATCGTCGTCAGCGGGGTCTACCGCTACGTGCTCGACTCGCGGTGGACGTGGCAGGGCTAGAACTGGAGGCGTCGCTGCAGGAGCGTCGTCCCGCCGAACAGGACGATTCCGAGCGTGAACAGGCAGACGACGGCCGCGTAGGTGAGTGTCGGCTGGAGGTTCCGCATCCCCTGGTTGACGAGGACGCCGAGGCCGCCGTTGGCGACGAACCACTCGGCGATGACGACGCCCGAGAGCCCGCTGATCAAGGAGAGTTTCACGCCGGCGACGACGGTCGGCAGCCCGTACCGGAGGCGGACGAACAGCCGCGACCGCCGGGGTGCGTCCACCGAATCGAGCAGTGACCGGTGAGTGTCGGGCAGCGTCGTGAGCCCGTTCGTCGTCGCGATGGCGACGGGGAAGAAGGTCGCGAGTGCGACGAGGGCGGTGCCGGCGCTGAAGGAGATGCCGAGCCACACCAACAGCAGGGGTGCGGCGACGATGCTCGGCGTCACGCGCGCGCCGACGAGGAACGGGCCGACGACGGGCCGACTCCGGGGCGCGACGGCGAGGACGACGCCGAGGGCGCCGCCCACGCCCGCCCCGACGCCCCAGCCGACCACGAGTTTCCAGAGTGACTCGACCGACGCCCGGAGGAACAGGGCGGGCGTCTCCAGCAGCGACGCCGCGACGGCCGTCGGCGGCGGCAGGAACACGCGGGCGTTCGGAATCACGACGGTCCCCACCACCCAGACTCCCGCGACGGCGGCCAGCGCGACCCCGCCGAAGACGAGTCGCTCCCCAGTCGGCGCCGACACGCCGTCGCCGGTGCCGAACCCACCGACGTCGGTCCCGTCGTCGGTCCAGCGGAGCGCTCGCTCGGCGAGGACGACCAGGCCGAACAGCGTGAGACCGACGCCGACGATCAGCGCCACCTCGCCGAACAGCAGCGGTGTGTCGAGCGCGGCGGCCGCCTGCAACACGGCGTGGCCGAGCCCCCGCGACGAGGCGAGGAACTCGGCGATCAACACTCCTTCGACGGCGAGCGGGGTCGCGATTTTCACACCGGCGAAGACGCTCGGGAGGGCGTTCGGCAGGCGGACGTATCGGATCCGCTTCCAGGTCGACGCCTCGACGGATCGGAGGAGGTCGAGTTGACTGTGCGGCACCGAGAGCAACCCCTCCAGGGTCGCCACGGTGACGGGGAAGAAGGTGAGGATGGCCGCCAGCAGGACGCGCGTGCGGAGCGTCGCCCCGAAGACGACGATCAGGAGCGGGGCGACGGCGACGAGCGGGACGATCCGGACGGACAGCAAGAGCGGATAGATCGCGAGACGGAGGCGTCTGGACGCCGCCATCGCGCCCGCGACGGCCATCCCGATCCCGACACCAGCCACCCAGCCGAGACCGATCTCGAACCCGGTATAGAGGACGTCCCCGGCCACTTCTGCCGGGTGGCTACGAAGCGCCGAGAGCACCTCTACCGGCGAGGGAAGCAGGATCGAGGGGATTCCCCAGACGACCGTCGCGGCCTGCCAGAGACCGACCGCGAGGGCGAGCGAGCACGCGGCGACGGCCGGTTGCGCGAACCCGTCGACTGCACGTCGAACCCGAACCGCCCGCATTCAGACGGGGAGGTCGTAGTCCGTGGAGACCTGTGACGCGTAGTCGCCGACGTACTCGGCCTCCGTATCCAGATAGTCGTTGGACCAGGCGTCCCGGGCGGACACGTCCCCGTCGATCACGTCGCCGTCGGCGAGTCGCGTGACGACCGTCTCCCAGGCGTCAGCGCCCTGGTAGCCCCAGCCGTGTTCCCGGACTGCCTCGCTCAACACCAGGTTCTTCGCCGTGTACTTCAGCTTGAGCAGGCCGACGTCCCGCGACTTCGACAGGCTCGCGCGCGCTTCGACCATCTGATCCATCGCACCCTCGGGGTCGTTCGACGCCCAGACCCACCCGCGGGCGGTCCCACGCAGGAACCCCCGAATCACGTCCGGGTTCTCCGAGGCGTAGCCGGGACGCGTGAACACCGTTCGGCCGATGGACGGGGTGTAGTCCGCGAGCCAGAGCATCGACGCGTCGTACCCCTCGGCGTCGAGGCCCAGTGCGTCGGAGAAGATGCCGACCGCGGCGTCGACGTTGCCCGAGAGGAGGTTGGACGTCTGCTGTTCGACCCCTACGCTGACGAGTTCCACCTCGTCGCCGATGCCCTCCTCGGCGAGCAGCATCTCCAGGTAGGTGCGCGTCTTGGCGGACTCGGCGACGACGGCCACGCGCTTGCCCGCCAGTTGCGACGGCTCGGTGAGCTGCCCGCCGAACTGCTCCGAGACGGTGTAGATGACGGCGTTCGAGTCCTGTGCCGCCGCGAACGAGCGGATGTCGAGGTCACGGTTCCGCGCCTGCAACAGCGCAACGCCCGTCCCCAGCCCGAGGTCCTGGTTGCCGAGGCCGACCTGCTTGGCGGCGAAACTCCCACCCTGCCCCGAGACCAGGTCGACCGAGAGGCCCTCCTCCTCGTAGAAGCCCTTCCGATCGGCGACGAAGTATCCTGCCTGCGTCGCGTTGGGTTTCCAGTTCAGGATGACCGAGACGTCCGTCGGCTCGGCGGGCGTATCGGTCGCCGTCGACCCGCCCGAACCGTCCGTTCCTCCGACACAGCCTGCGAGTCCGACGCCGAGCGCTGCCCCTGCGGTGCGCAACGCGCCGCGCCGTGTGGTAGTATACCGAGGCATTCCCTTGCGTGGCGATAGGATGCATCCCACTTAAACATTTCATCGTTATCCTTATTATATGCGCGAAGGTGGTCCGTGCAGTCGTGCACACGGGCCGACGTCGTCACTTCGCGTGGAGTACTCGGAGGAGAGGTCGTCACTTCGCGTGGAGTACTCTTCACGTGGAGCACTCGGAGAAGACGCCGTCGCCAGGGCTCGAACCTGGGACCACCTCGTTAACAGCGAGGTGCTCTACCATCTGAGCTACGACGGCTCAGACTGTGATAGTCGAAGTCGGCTGAAAGGGCTTTCGTTTTCACCCGCTCCCGTCTGTCGGTCCCACGCGACCGATACTCTTTCGCCGGACCGGCCGGATGACCTCCGTATGAGCGATTTGGAGGCGGTTCTCGCGCGGGTGGCCGACTGCGTGACTCCCGACGCCGACGACCGGGACCGACTGCGGACGGCCGTCGACGACCTGGCGGATCGGGTTCGGGACGCCCTGACCGACCTCCCCGTCGACGCGCGGATCGTTCAGGTCGGATCGACGGCCCGTGGGACGTGGCTCGTCGACGACCGCGACATCGACCTCTTCGTCTGCTTCCCGCCCGATCTGGACCGCGACGAACTCGAACGCTACGGCCTCGCCGTCGGGCGGGCGGCGCTTCCCGACGGTCACGAGGAGTACGCCGAACACCCCTACGTCACCGGCGAGATCCGGGGGTTCGACGTGGACCTCGTCCCCTGCTACGACGTCGACGACGCGGCGGCCATCAAGTCGGCGGTCGACCGCACTCCCTTCCACGACGCCTACCTGCAGGAACGCCTCGACGACGCCCTCGCCCGCGACGTGCGTCTGTTCAAGGCCTTCCTCACCGGTATCGGTGCCTACGGGAGCGACCTCCGGACCCGTGGCTTTTCGGGGTATCTCTCCGAACTCCTCGTCCTCGAGTACGGCGGGTTCGAGTCGCTCGTCCGCGCGGCCGCCGACTGGCAGCCACCCGTCCGGCTCGACCCCGAAGACCACGGGACTGCGACGTTCGACGATCCGCTCGTCGTCGTCGACCCCACCGATCCGGCCCGCAACGTCGCCGCCGTCTGCTCGGCCGAGAACGTGGCCCGCCTCCAGCACTACGCCCGCGACTTGCTCGCCGACCCACGCGAGGAGCCCTTCGTCCCCGCCGATCCGGACCCCCTCGACCCGGCGGCCGTCCGTGCCCACCTCGATCGCCGCGGCACCACGCCCGTCGCCGTCGTCTTCGAGACGCCGGACCTCGTGGACGATCAGCTCTACCCCCAGTTGCGCAAGTCGCTCGACGGGATCGCGGGCGAACTCGACCGCCGCGGGTTCGCCCCGCTTCGTTCCGCGACGTTCGCCGCCGACCGTGCCGTCCTCCTGGTCGAACTCGCGGTCGACGAACTTCCCGCCGTTCAGCGACACAGCGGCCCGCCGGTTCACGTCCGCGAGCACGCCACGGGATTCTACGAGACCTACGCCGACGCCGACGTGTACGGTCCGTTCCTCGACGCCGACCGTTACGTCGTCGAACGCGAACGCGAGTTCACGACGCCCCGGGAACTGCTCGGCGGCGACGCCATCTTCGACGTGGCGCTCGGTGCCCACGTCGAGACGACGCTGGCGGACGGGTACGACCTGTTGCTCGGCGACGACGTTGCCACCCTGGCCGACGAGTTCGGCGTTCCGCTCGCACGGTACTTCGATCCCGAACCCTAGAGGTCGTGTACCGTGCGCACCTCGTCCAGCAGATCACGGGTCGCGTCAGTCGGGTCGCCGTCGTCCGCGACCGGTGCCCGGCCGTCGAACGTCTCGTGGACGGTCGCGATGCTCTCCGAGAGTGTGTCGAGGCCGTAGCCGCCCTCTAGGACGAAGGCGAGGCCGGCGTCGGCGGCGGCGGCCGTCTCCCGCACCGCCCCGGTGAGGCGTGCGTACCCCTCCGTCGAGACGCGCATCCGTGAGATCGGATCGTGTCGGTGGGCGTCGAAGCCCGCGCTGACGATCAGGAGGTCGGGGTCGAAGCGCTCGACGGCGGCCCCGACGGACTCCCACGCCAGCAGGTAGTCGGCGTCACCGGCGCCGGACGCGAGGGGGACGTTGCACGTCGTTCCGTCCCCTGCGCCCGTGCCCGTCTCGTCGACGTCGCCCGTCCCCGGGTACAGCCCCCGTTCGTGGATGGAGGCGTAGAACACGTCGCCGCGGTCGTAGAAGATGTCCTGTGTGCCGTTGCCGTGGTGGACGTCCCAGTCGAAGATGACGACCCGGTCGGCCGTCCCGTCGTCGATGACCGACTGGGCGGCGACGGCGGCGTTGTTGAAGAAACAGAAGCCCATGGCGTCGTCACCGACGGCGTGGTGGCCCGGCGGTCGGCCGAGCGAGAAGGGCGTCTCGCGACCGTCGTCGCCCGCGAGGGCGCGTTCTGCGGCCCACTGTGCCAGTCCCGCACTCGCCAGCGCGGCGTCCCACGTTCCCGCCGAGGCGACGGTGTCGGGATCCCAGTTGCCGCCGCCGTCCGCACAGAACTCCCGTAACTCGTCGACGTAGCCGGCGTCGTGGACGGCGGTGACGGCCGCCACCGAGGCGGGGTCGGCGTCGACGTACTCGACGCCGTGGCGGCGGGCGAGTTGTTGGCGAATCGCCCGCAGGCGGTCGGCAGTCTCCGGATGGCGGTCCCCGGTGTCGTGCCCGAGACAGGTGTCGGTGTAGCCGAACTGCATCTATTCGAAGAGGGCGAAGTACGTCTCGATATCCTCTGCCTGAATCGTCCGTCGGTCGGCGTGATCCGCGAGCGTCGCCGCCGCCGCGGCGACGTTGTCCGCGTAATCCTCCAGGATATCGGCGAGGGCGATCCGCGCGTTCATCGAGACACGGTAGCGCCCGTCGATTTCGAGGCGAGCGATGCGGTCGACCGGCGCCACCGGCAGTTCGAGCGACTCCCTGTCGACTACCTGTTCGACGCCGAAGTCGGCGGCCATCAGGGTCTTCCGCCCGTCGGCCGTCGCTCGTTCGGCCGCGTCGACGGCGAGGTCCGCCCCGTGGGCCTGAATGCGCCGGGCGAGTTCCTCCGCCGCACCCGCACTCACCCGGAGGTTACCCGCGTTCCGACGGATGATCGTGTCTACCGGGGCGAACGGTAACTCGACGCTCATACCGTGATACCCGTTCGTATCGGGTATAATCCTTTCCGTCGGCCGAGCGACCCGCTCCGTCGCTCACGTCGTCGCTGTGTCGCCCGTCTCCGGGTCGACGACCGCCACGGGCCGTGACGGCGACTCAGTACACTTCGTCCGCGTCGATCCGACCGCCGTGGATCGCCCCGCGAACGGTGACTTCCTCGCCGAGACGCAGGTCGGCGTCGGTGTCGACGCTTCGCGTCTCCGTTCCGTCGTCGAGGACGACCGGATCGCCCGCCTGTACGACCGTTCCCGTGAACTGTACCGTCTCACCGTCGGTCGGATCGCTCTCCGCCACGCCCTCCCCGTCTCCGCCGTCGCCGCCGAAGGCGTCGAGTCCGGGACTCCCGCCGGTCCCGCCACTGCTACCGACGGCATCGTCGCCAGCGTCGGCGCCCGGCGCGTCCTCCGGCGGATCGGTCACCGTCACCGTCGACCGCCACCCTGCAGAGGCTTCCAGGTCGTCCTGCCAGCCGTCCTGAATCTCGGCGTCGGTGACGACCAGGTAGTCCGCGAGGTCGATATCGAGGTCGGCTTTCTCCCCCCAGAGTGCGACCCGGATGTCGCCCGTTTCGTCCTTGAGCCGGACGTTCCGCACCTGTCCCTCGGAGCCGTCGTCGCGGTCGAACGTCCGCTTCGGGTCCGTCTCGATGACGCCGCCCGCGAGGTCCACCGTCTCGTCGAGTTCGAGGTCGGCGACGGGCGTCGTCTCGGGGTCGTATTTCACGTCCGCCTCGATTTCTTCGACTGCACCTCGGGACCCGACGTGTAGTTCCAGGTCACCGTCGCGTTCCCGGACGTAGCCGTCGACTACCTCTACGGTCGTCCCGGCGTCGAGTTCCGTCGCGCGGTCGGCGCGTTCGTCCCACAGCGTCACCCGGACGCGCCCCGTCTCGTCGCCGAGAGTCAGGTTCGCGACCCGGCCCTCGGAGCCGTCGTCGCGGTCGAACGTCCGCACCGAGTCCGTCGCCAGCACCCGGCCCTGCAGGTTCACGTCCGAGAGACCGAGCGAGAGGTCCTCGATCCGGTACGTGTCCTGGATCTGGACGTCGACCTCCGCCTCCTCGTCGACTTCGGCCTGGTCGACGCTCACCTCGATGCCGCTGTACCCCTCCTGGGGACGGCCCTTGATCCGGAGCACGTCACCCACTTCGAGTTCGCCGTCGTCGACGGACTCGGCCATCCGATCCCAGAAGGAGATGCGCACCTGCCCCGTGCCGTCCGCCACGTCGACGTTGATGACGTGGCCCTCGTCGGCCGCTTCGTCGTCGCCCTCGCCCTCGCCCTCGCGTTCGAACGTCCGCAGGTCGCCGATACCCACCACCTTCGCGAGGAACTTCACCTCGTCCATCCCGGGGGCGATGTCGGCGATGCCGCTCACCTCCTCGTCTTCCAGTTCGTGAGCGATGAGCATCGCCGCCGTCTCCTCGTCGGCGAGTCCCCCCATCTGCTCGACCTTGTCGTGGACGGCGGCCTCGAACTCCTCGAACTCCACGTCGGTGTCGAGGTCCTCGTACACGTCCTCGATTACACCCATCGTATCGTGCAACAGGCGAACCCTCCGGTTAAGCGTTGTCCTTGGCCGAACGCGGCCACTCCGTCCGTCGATTTCTGCCGCTCTCGTCTCCGGTTCACGGACGGCGGTAAGCCCCCTATCGCCGATCAATCTACGGCCGCCGTCGTAAGTCGTTGCACGGCCGAGCGTACGCCGACTGGCCATCGGGTGTGCACACCGTTCCCACCACTACGAGAGGGTCACGTCGACCACCGTCTCTCGCCCCCCCGCCGCGTCGTGGACCACGCGCACCGATCCCGGGCGGCCGTCCTCGACGGTCACCGTCGCCTCGTAGCCGCGGTAGACCAGTGCCTCCGTACAGGCGACGTTCGGTGGCGCGTCGCGCTCCGTCGTGACGATCACCTCCAGACCGTCGTCGTCGAGGGCCGCCGATCCGAGACTGGCCACTGCACAGCCGTTCGGTCCCGTGATACAGCCGCGCACCTCGACCGTCGCACCCTCCGTCGTCACCGACGCCGTCTCCGGCTCCGAACAGCGCCCCGTGTCCTGGAGCGCCGTGTCGGTCACGCGAGGCGAGTCGCCCCCGTCGCCGCGCGGTCCCCCGACGCAGCCACCGAGTCCGGCCACGAGGAGCGGCAGTGCCCGAAGCAAGAGTCGTCGGTCCATACCGTCTCCTGTACGCCCGCGGACATACTCCTTCGGGAGTCTCAAAGAACCCTTTGACCCTCCCGTCGGTCCCGGCGACGGATCGTAACCGTCTTAAGCCGATCCCGGGTATGGATGAATGAGTCCTGATAGGGTAGTGGACTATCCTCTTGGCTTGCGGAGCCAGGGACCGGAGTTCAAATCTCCGTCAGGACGTTTCTGCCGACGCTACGACGCCGAGCGACAGCGAGGCGTCCGTCCGCAGACACGGGGCACGGAGAGTTGAGCAGCGAACGAGCGAAGCGACGTGAGTGAGTTCAAATCTTCGTCAGGTCGCTCACTCCGTTCGCGACCTGACGTGCCCCCGCTCGCTTCGCTCGCGTGGGACTCCGTCAGGACGTTTCTGCCGACGCTACGACGCCGAGCGGCGCCGTCACTCCCTTCCCACTCGGCTCCCTGCCGGCGTTCCATGACGTGTCGGCAGCCGTCTGCGAGTCGGTCGTGGACGCCCCGACCGAAGGCGATCACGTCGTCGACCATGGTGTACGTTATCGTGTGTCGAGATATGTGTGTTGCGCCCGTGAGCGTCGTTAATCCCCGATTAGACGACTAAACCACCAATTAACTCGGCTAGACGGGCGATTAGCTAATGTGGTCCGTTTGGTAGCGATGATCGTCAGTCGCGGTGGGCGCCACTCACCGGGCGGCAGGAGACGGATCGATGGCCAACCCGAAATTCGAACTCTCTCGGCGGCAGCTTCTCGGCGGTATCGGCACGATTTCCGTCGCCTCGGCTGGTGCTGGGCTGGGAACGAGCGCGTACTTCTCCGATCAGGAGACATTCGAGAACAACCGGATCACGGCCTACGAAATCGATCTGATGGTCGACTGGGAACAGACCTACAACGGCGACCCAGTCTCTGCCTACCCGGACACCGACGGCGACGGTCGACAGGACGCCATCGAGGCACGGGGCGACATCGCCGCCGACGCCGGTCTCCCGGTCGACAGTTCGTCGGTCGAGACGACCTTCCGCGAACAGTTCGCCAACCTCCCTGACGACTGGTCGGCGCCGCTGATCGATCTCCACGACGTGAAGCCGGGCGACGAGGGCGAGGTAACCCTGAGCACGCACCTCTTCGACATGGCCGGCTACGTCTGGCTGGGAAGTCCGCGATGGAGCGCCGCCGAGAACGGCCTCACCGAACCCGAACGCGACGATCTGGACGAGGTAGACTCGGCGTCGACGCCGCCGGCCGACCGCGAGAGCGACCTCCTCGACCGGATCGACGCGACCCTCTGGTACGACGACGGCGACAACCGACAGGAGACCGACGAGACCACTATCGTCGAGGGAACGCTCCGGACCGTCCTCTGTCGGCTGGACGGCGGGCTCGCACTCGACGCCGATCCGTCGACGGCGACGCGCGACTGCTTCGCGGCCGAATCCACCAGCCACGTCGGCTTGCGGTGGTCGCTCCCGGTCGATCAGGCCAACGAGGTCCAGTCCGACAGCGTGCAGTTCACCCTCGGATTCGCCACCGAACAGTGCGCGGCCAACGACGGATCGGCCGCGCCCTTCGCCGACGCCGTCGTCACCCCCGGCGACTCCATCCAGACCGCCGTCGACGCCGCCGCCCCGGGCGACGTAATCAAGATCAGCGCCGGCACGTACGTCGAACAGGTCGTGATCGACCGACCGCTCACCCTCGTCGGCGCGGGTCCGGACGAAACGGTCGTCGAGTCGCCGGAGACGCTCGCCGTCTCCTACGACCGTCCGGATCGGACAGGCGGTGGGACGGCGACGCAGTATCCGGTCGTCTTCGTCGACGGCGTCGAGGCGACCCTCTGTGGCCTGACCGTCGACGGCGCGAACAACGCCGCCGGCAACTACCAGTTCGACGGCATCGGGTTCCGGAACGGGAGCGGCCGGATCGTCGACGTCGAGACGACCCGCACCGCCAACGATCCGTTCTCCGGCGCCCAACACGGCAACGGCATCACCGTCTTCAACACCGACGGCACGTCCCGGCGAGTCGGCGTCCACGACTCGGCCGTCCACGACTACCAGAAGGTGGGCATCGTCGGCGACGGGCAGGGGTTGACCCTGGTCGTCACGGACACGACGGTGACCGGGCGCGGACCGACGGACGTGAACGGCCAGAACGGTATCCAGGTCTCCTTCGGCGCGGTCGGCTCCCTCTCGCGGAACGTCGTCACGGACAACGTCTACACGCCCGAGACGAACGTCGCGACCGGCGTCATCGGCTACAACGCCGCCGACGTCACCCTCTCGGAGAACCGCCTGTCCGCGAACGAACTCGGCTTCGCGACCCTCGGCACCGACGCCGTCGCCCGCCGCAACGACTTCGTGGACAGTACGCGCGCTGGCGTCGCCAACTACGGCGGCGGCACCGTCGACGCCCGCCGGAACTGGTGGGGGGCCGCAAGCGGGCCGTCGGGGTCGTTCACCGATCCCGAGACTGGCGCGACGCCGTCCGGGAGCGGCGACGCCGTCGTCGACGCCCGTTGGGACCCCTTCCTCACGTCGTCGGTGACCCAGTAGCTCCGGCACCGCCGCGAATCCGTTTAGTGTCTCCCGCTCGAATCGACCCCATGGACGCGGCGCTCCGGGCCGGCATCGCCCTCTACAACGACGGCGAGTACCACGCAGCCCACGACCCGTGGGAGGACGTGTGGCTCGGCCTCTCGGACGGCACCGACGACGAGCGGTTTCTCCACGGCCTCGTCCAGCTTACCGCGGCTATCCACCACGCCCGCACCCGTAACTGGAGCGGTGCCGCTGGCCTCGCGGACAGTGCCGGCGACTACTTCGACGGCCTCGATTCGCCGTATCGCGGGGTCGCCGTCGCCCCGCTTCGGCGCGCGCTCGCGACGCTCGCGGCCGACCCCGCCGTCGCCGAACGTCGTCGCCCCCCACCGATCCGTCACGAGGGGCACGTCCTCGAACTCGCGGACTTGCGGTTCGAGGCGGCTGCCGAGGCGGCCGCGGCGCTGGCCGCGGAGTACGACTACGACGCCGAGGTGGTCGACCGGGCCGTCGCGTTCGCCCGCGAGGAAATCGAGGGCGGAGAGCGAACGCTGTTCACGACGACGCTCCTAGAGTTCGTGACCGCTACAGCCCACCGGGACCTGGTGTATCGGCGACTCGCGGAACACGTCGAGCGCCGGGACCGGGAGTACACGGACGTCGACGGGCTGTTCGAGACGGAGTGACGATCACGTCGCATCGGCGCATTCGAATTCGGGACTGGCGCGCCTATCGTCGTCGGCTGGCGAACCGTCGGCCGGGGACCGAGGCGGCCGGGGTCGTTCCGACCGCTCGTCCCCGCTGTCACGGCCGTCGACGGCACCGACGACGGCCCCACATCTCCCGACGGTCCCGAGCGGTGTGGCTCCCGTCGCCGCTCAGAACAACGAGACGGCGTACGCGAGCGACGAGAACAGCATGAGGAACACGAACACGAGGGCGATGACCTGCTGGCGGTCCATACGCACGTATCCGTCCTCGGGAAAGTGTAGTTTTCGCCTCGGAACCAATCCGCGAGGGCGTTACGCCCCGTCTTTCGGTTCCCCGTCGAGCGTGTACTCGGCGGAGTCGTCTTTGGGGTCGTAGCCCAGTACCTCTTTCGCGCGCTCGATGGAGTAGTACTTGCGTTCGTTGTCGGAGATACCGTAGACGATTTCGTAGTCGTACTCGGCACGGATACAGCGGTCGAAGAGGTGGGCACAGTCGCGGTGCGAGAGCCACATCGCCTGGCCGCGCTCGTAGTTCCGGGGCGGGTGCCCCCCGGTGAGGTTGCCGATGCGGACACACACCACGGAGAGGCCCTCGGCGTCGTGATAGTAGCGGCCGAGCGTCTCGCCCGCGGCCTTGCTCACGCCGTAGAGGTTGCCGGGACGGGGGAGTTCGCTCCCGTCGAGCCGGAAGTCGTCGTCCGAACGGTACATCTCGGGCGTTCGTTCGTCGGTTTCGTAGGCGGAGACGGCGTGGTTCGAGGAGGCGAACGCGACCTTCTCGACCCCCGCTTCGACCGCCGCCGCGAACACCGTCTGCGTGCCGTCGATGTTGTTCTCCAGCACGGAGTTCCAGGGCGCCTCCGGTCGGGGATCACCTGCGAGGTGGATCACGGCGCCGACGCCGTCCATCGCGTCGACCATCGCGTCGGCATCGGTCACGTCCGCGACGACGACGTCGTCGTCGGCCACGCCCGGCGGGAGGCGGTCGCTCGACAGCGGTTCCCGGTCGAGCAGCCGCCACTCGTGGGCCTCACCGATCCCGTGGAGGATGGCTTGCCCGACGCGTCCGCCCGCGCCCGTCAGTAACACCGGGTCGTCCATTCGTGTTCCGATGGGACGACCGAGACCAAGTAAGGACCGATTCCGGGCCGGGCGACAGGCCTTACCCCCACCCGCCCGACGGACGACCATGGCCACCGACGCCCAGCAAGCCTGCTTCGAGGCGGGCATCAAGTTCGGGTCGCTCTACCACCAGTTCGCGGGTACCCCTCTCTCGCCCGATAGCGCCGCGAGCCTCGAAACCGCGATGGTCGAGGCCATCGAGAATCAGCCGTTCTGTACGTCCGTCACGGTCGATATCGACGAGGCCGCGCTGGCCGAGGCTGCCGACGATCACGGCTACGTCGAACTCACCGGCCGGTTCATGGAGGTGCGGATGCGCGTCGAGTACGAGGGCGTCGTCGTCCACACCGAGATGGTCATGGAGGACGGCTATCCCTTGATGCGGATCGTCGATCTGAACGACTCGGCCTAAGGGCCGTTCCCGACGCCGAACCCCCGATCTTCACTTTCACTTTCGGGCGTGCGTTTAACTCACACGGCGGCGAACCGGCGGGTATGAGTCAGACGACGCTCGGCGACGACGAACTCTTCGGCGAGGCCGCGGCGGAGATGCGCGACGACGTGGAGGAACACCTCGCGGCGACACGCGCGGAACTCCCCGACGCCGACGAGGTCTGGGAGACCGACGCCGACAACGTTCTCGGCGTCCTCAACGGCCTCCGGTCGGCCCTCGACGTGGGCGAGGCCGAGGAACACCTCCGGCAGGCGAAAAAGTGGTACACGATGGGTGAACGAGCCGACGCGTTCGAGGACGCCGCCGATCTCGCGGCCGCCATCGAGGACCTCGACGTCCTGATCGAGACGATCCGGGATGCCCACGACGACGTGAGCGACCTCACGAACGCGGTGCCGGAACTCCGCGGGTCGCTGGAGGGTCTCGGCGAGGACGAGGCCGAGGACGGGGCCGAGGACGAGGACGAGGCCGAGGAGTAACTACCGCTCGGCCACCGCCGTCAGCAACCGATCCAGCGACGCCGCCGCCAGTTCCAGGAGTTCGTCGCCGAGTTCGGCGTCGCCGGCCTCCGGGTCACCGACGACGCCGTTCTCGGTGAACGCGTCCGAGTCGTGGGCGAGGTTCGTCCCCGTTCCCGGGACCCAGTCCCCCCAGCCGCCGCTCGCGCCCTTCCGGGCCTCGTCCATCCGTTCCTCGCGCACCAGTTCGGGGTGAGTCGCCCGCAGCAGCGCCGTCTCCAGGGGGCCGCCGTGGCCCATCTCCGAACTGTGGTCGCCGACCGCTTCGAACCACGTGAAGGGGACGGCGTAGGCGTCGTCGTGGCGCGAGATGGTCGCCGTCACCTCGCCGAGCGCCGGTACGTTCCCGCCGTGACCGTTGACTACGACCACCCGATCGAAGCCGTGGTGGGCGAGACTGCCGACCACGTCGCGGACGTAGTCGCGGAAGGTGTCGGGCGACACCCAGAGCGTGCCGTCGAAGCGACGGTGTTCCTCCGCGACGCCGACCGGAACCGTCGGGGCGACGATCACCTCCCCGTCGTGGCGGTCCGCGCCCGCCTCGGCCACCGTCTCGGCGTGGTAGGCGTCGGTCCCGAGGGGGGCGTGTGGGCCGTGCTGTTCGGTGCTCCCGACCGGCAACAGGGCGAGGTCGGTGTCGGCGTCGCGTACGTCGGTCCAGGTGACGTCGCTGAGGTGCATACCGGTCCGTCGGCCCCCGGGGGAGTTAAGGCTTGGACGCTCACCGCATCCGTTTATTCGTGTCCTCGATCAGTCGTCGGCGTCGCCGGATCCCGCGGTGCTCGAAGAGGGTAGCTCCCCGCCGTCGACGTCGGTCCGCGCCCCACGCCGCGTGGCGCGTTCGACGAACTCCTCGGGCAGGTCGTCGATTTCGCCGGCTTGCACGCCCCAGAGGCTGGCGTAGAGCCCGTCGGCCGCCAGCAGGTCCTCGTGAGTGCCACGTTCGGCCACCTCGCCGTCGTCGAGGACGACGATGGTGTCGGCGTCTTTCACCGTCGAGAGGCGATGGGCGATGACGAACGTGGTGCGATCCGCGGTCAGCCGATCCAGCGACCGCTGGATCAGCATCTCCGTCTCCGTATCCACGTCGCTGGTCGCCTCGTCGAGGATGAGGATATCGGGGTCTTTCAGCATCGCCCGCGCGATGGCGAGTCGCTGGCGCTGGCCGCCCGAGAGTTTCACACCGCGCTCGCCGACCATCGTGTCGTAGCCGTCGGGAAGGTTCGAGACGAACTCGTGGGCTTCGGCGGCCTCCGCGGCGGCACGCACGTCCTCGTCGCTCGCGTCGAAGGTACCGTAGGTGATGTTCTCGCGGACGGTGCCGTAGAACAGGAAGGTCTCCTGGCTGACGTAGCCGATAGCGTCCCTGAGGCTGGCGAGGGTCACGTCCCGCACGTCCGTCCCGTCGACCCTGATCGCACCACCGTCGACGTCGTACATCCGGAGGAGGAGCTTCAGGGCGGTGGATTTCCCGGCGCCAGTCGGGCCGACGAGCGCCAGCGTGTCGCCACCCTCGGCGGTGAAGGAGACGCCGTCGAGGATCGGCTCGTCCTCGTAGCCGAATGTCACGTCGTCGTACTCGACGCGGCCGTCCGCGACGACCAGCTCCTCGGCGTCGGGGGACTCGTCGATCCCGGCGGTCTCGTCCATCAGGCCGAAGATGCGGGCGGCGGAGGCGTAGGCCCGCTGGTACATGTTGATGATCTGGCCGAACTGCGCCATCGGCCAGATGAATCGCTGGGTGTAGAGGATGAAGGAGACGAACTCGCCCGGGCGGAGCGTGCCGGTGAATATCCACGGCCCCTCACCACGGAACACCCAGAGGCCACCGATGGTGAAGGTGAGTGCGAAGCCGATGCCGGCGAGGACCCGAAGCCCGGGGAAGAACTTGATCCGCGTCTCGATCGCGTCCCAGTTGGCGTCGAAGTAGTCGCCCGACACCTCCTCGACCCGGTCGGCCTCGTAGCCCTCGGTGTTACTCGTCTTGATGACCTGGATGCCGCCGAGGTTGTTCTCCAGCCGGGAGTTGACCTGGCCGACCGTCGAGCGCACCTCGGCGTACTTCGGCTGGATGGTGTCGACGAAGCGGTAGGTGAAGACGGCGATGAGTGGCACGGGGAGGAGCGCGACGACGGCGAGTTGCGGGTTCATCCACAGCAACAGCGCGGCGATGCCGACGACCATGACACCGAGACGGAACGCGGCGTTCAGGCCGTCGTTGAGGAACCGCTCCAGTCGGTTCACGTCGTTCGAGAGCACCGACATCATCTCCCCGGTCTGTTTGTCGGCGAAGAAGGTCATGTTGAGCCGCTGCATCGCGTCGTAGGTGTCCGTCCGGATGGCGTGCTGGACGTACTGAGCGAAGCGATTCCACCCCCAGTTTCGCACCCAGTGCAGGCCCGCCCCACCCAGAAACGAGAACAGGACGATGCCGACGATGAGCCAGAACTGCGCCTCGGGGTCGGTCGGGAGCCACGCCTGCGGGACCAGCGGGAGGGCAAACGGTCCCTCGTCGAGGAAGATGGCGTCGACGGCGACGCCGAGGAGGAGCGGGGGCAACAGGTCGAGCATACGGGCGAGGAGGCTGGCGACGACGCCGATGCCGAACAGGCCCGACCGGTCACGGCCGTACTCGGCGAACAGGCGCCGCATCGGGTTCGCCGTCCGCGCCCGCTGCTCCTCGAAGGGGTCGTCGTCCGCGGGGACGTCCATCGCCTACACTGAGAGGCGAACGGGCAAAAGGTTGACCCGCCGTCGCCGGACGCCCGAACGTTATCATTCGGAATAACGGCGGCGGCAGAGTTTTTACCGCATGTGTCAGCATAATTGGTATGTCGGATGCGGCGGACATCGACGCTGGAATCGAGCAAGACATCGACGAGGACATCGAGCAGGATATCGACAAAAAGGCCGGCTACAGCCACGAGGCGGCGAGCGAGATCCAGACTTCACTCGCCGAACTGCAGGAGAGTTCCGAGGAGATCGCCGATCGGACCCGGGAGATCACCGAGCACACGGCCGACCAGTACGAGCGCATGACCGAGGTGACGAGCGAGATTTCGAACCTGAGCGCCGCCGTCGAGGAGGTGGCGTCGTCGGCCGAACAGGTGGCGGCTGCGAGCGAGCGGGCGACCGATCTGACCGGTGACGGGCACGAGGTGGTCGAGCGCGTCGCCACCGCGATGGAACAGATCCAGGAGTCGACCGAACACGTCGTCGCGGACGTTCGCGCCGTCGAGGAGGCGGTGTCAGAAATCGACGAGGTGGTCGAGATCATCAACGATATCGCGGATCAGACGAACCTGCTGGCGCTGAACGCCAACATCGAGGCGGCGCGGGCGGGCGAGGCGGGCGAGGGCTTCGCCGTCGTCGCGGACGAGGTCAAGAACCTCGCCGAGCAGTCACAACAACACGCGGCCGACATCGAACGCCGGGTCGGCGGCATCCAGAACTCGACCGCGACCGCCGCCGAGAGCCTCGACGAGACGCGCGAAGCCGTCGACGTTGGGGTCGCCGCCGCCGACGACGCCCTCGACATCCTGGGCGACATCGACTCCTCGGTCTCCGAGGTGAGCGATGGGATCGACGAGGTCGCGGAGGCGACGGACGAGCAGGCCGCCGGACACGAGGAGATCGCCAGTATGACCGAGAACGTCACCGACGACGCCGAACGCGTCGTCGAGGAGAGCGAGGAGATCGCGGACGAGGTGGACGAACAGACCGAGCGGATCGAGGACATCGACCGCGCCATGGAGGACCTGGTCGCGGAGCTATAGCGGCCGCTCTTCGACGTCCGGATCGATTCCTGCGGCGTCGAGGTCGATCCGGACCCGGTCCCGGAGCGGGTCGGGAACCGTCTCCCGTCCCACCGGCACCGCCGTCTCCCCGTCGCCTTTCACCTTCCAGTAGAGGACGCAGTCGCTCGGTGCGTAGTACTCGACGGCGTATCGCTCCCCCTCGCCGCGGTAGTGGACACGCGCCGCGAACCCCTCGGCGTGCCACCCCTCACGCTCGGCGAGTGCGCCGACGCCGGTCATCGGCCCTCGATCCGAACCCGGTCGCCGACGTCGACGCCGGTCCGGTTCGTGTAGCCCATCGGCACTTCGAGGACGTACCTCGCGCGCCCCGAGTACTGCTTCAAGTCGCCCGATCCGTCGTGGACCGGGGCGTGGTGGATGGTCGTGATCGTCCCGTCCGCCGCGACGAACACGATGTCGAGCGGGAAGGCCATATCACGCATCACGTAGCTCCGATCTCCCTCCGAGCCGTGGACGAACAGCATCCCCTGTCCCGGTTCGAGCGCCGTCGTGTCGCTCAGCCCGGTGTAACGTTTCGGAAGCGAGTCGGCCACCCACACGTCGACCGTCGCCAACTGTGTCCCGTTCGCGTCGATCAGTTCGACCGTCGTCGTCTCGTAGTTGCTGCCGGGCGTCGACACCGTCGTCGTCGCCGTCGGGGTCGTTCCGTCGGCCGTGGCCGCGTCGGTCGACGGTGCGGTCGTCTCGGTGGCCGTCGGCTCCGGTGAGGAGCCAAGTCCCGCACAGCCGGAGAGGCCGACGAGAACGAGGAGACCGATGGCGAGAAGCGTCGCACGGCGAGGCATAGTGGACGAACCGGCCGCGCGGTGGTAAGCGTTTCGCGGCACCAGACAGAAACCGTTATTCGGGCGGGGGACGGTGTTCCGACGAGGGCTCGTGGTCTAGCTGGTTATGACGCGGCCTTTACAAGGCCGAAGTCGGTGGTTCGAATCCGCCCGAGCCCACTTCTGCCGACGCCGACGACGAGCGAAGCGAGTCGCTCGCGTCGGCGGAGTGGCTGACGTGGATTCGAATCAGTGAACGGAGCGACCGTAGTGAGCGGAGTGACCGCGACTCGACTCCGCCCGAGTCCACGAGAACCGCCGAGCGACAGCGAGCACGGAGGCACTCGAACTGGCCCTTCACTTCAGTCGCGGCGACTTCCGACCGCTCGACGCTCGGATCGAGAGGTCGTACCAGTTCGAGTCGAGTTCTTCGAGCGGCTGATCGAACACGGACGCCCCGACGACGGTGGCGAACTCGGCGAACACGGCGGCGGCGTCGACCGCTTCGGGCGAGTCGTCCGGGATGGGCGACAGTTCGCCGTCGACGATGACGCTCCGCCACTCGTCGACGCTCTCCCACTCGTACGCGACGAGCGTCACCGCCGCTGACTCGTCGAGATACGCCCCCTTCTTGCTGTCGTCGGGAAACAACAACTGGAAGACACACCGGTCGTTCAACACGTCGTAGCCGAACGAAATCGGCAGTCCGTACGGCACCTCGCCGCCGAACGAGAGCACACCGTGTCCTCGCCGTGCGAGAAACGATCCGATCTCCTCGTCGGACATCTCGACGCCGTACGTCGCCATGATGCCTCCTTTCGCTCCTGCGTCAAGTAGTTCACGACTACGTCAGCTTCGGACCGGTCGGGGCGGGTACTCGTCTCACGCCGGACTCGCCGTCGCCTCGATTTCCTCCGTGCCCTCCGGTACGTCGACGGAGAACGTGACGCGCTTTCGCTCGTCGGCCTCGAACGCGACCGTCTGCGTCTCGTCGAGGAGGACGGTTCCCTCCCCGTCGAGGAGTTTGAGAGTCACGTCCACGTCACCGGCGGCGCCGTCGTTCTGGACGACGACGAACACGTCGGTGTCGCCGATCAGGGAGTCGATGCCGCTGTCGACCTCCGTCTCGACGACGCTCGGGTCCGGCGAAGCGAACGCGCTACAGCCCGCGGTCCCGGTCAGCAGTGCGACGCCGAGACCCCCGACGACGGCCCGTCTGGTGTACATAGCTCACGTTGTCGACGGGTGCGTAAGGGCCTTCTGGCATCGCAGTAGCGGTTGTCACCCGCCACCGGCAGTCCGGCGTGATCGCCGGGCGACCGCCGGCACTGACTCGCGACGACCGGTCTCACAGCAGGCGGATCAACGAGTTCTCCACCTCGCCCGCGACGGTGACGAACCGGCCTTCGCGACGGAACTCCTCGACGGGTTGGCCGACGTGCCGCGTCCGAATCTCCTCCTCGACGGCTTCCCGATCGATGGTCGCCTCCGACGGGAGGACGTAGGTGCGCTCGGCCCAGGCGGTCGACTCCTGTACGTCGAGTCGGCGGCCGGTGGCGACCGCCTTGCTCAGCGGGTAGTCCTCGTCGGCCGGTTGAAGCTCCCGCCCGGTGACGTAGTCGGCCGTGCCGAAGTGGTCGACGAGGGCGGCGAGGTCCTCGTCCTCGTCGACGCGGATATCGCCGTCGCGATGCTGGTCGAGTGCGGTCTCCAGGGGTGTCGTCGCCGCGGCGTCGGCGCCGATGCTGACGAGCACGTCGGGGTGGAGGCCGACGACCCGGAGCTGACCATCCGTGGTCCGGACGAATCGCTGGATGTCGTCGACGTAGCCGTCGGCGGCGAAGCCAGCCTCGGTGAGGGTGTCCCGGAGCGTGGTGGGGTCGAACGACCCGCCAGCGACCCGGTAGGACTCGTTTGCGACCCGGGAGTGGTTCACCGTGAGGACGGCGTCGAGAGCCGTCACCGGCACCGTGAACCCGAAGTAGGACTCGGTTCGCTGGCGCCAGTACCGATCCAGCGCCGTCGCGAACGAGTCGGCGGCGTCGGCCCGGACGGCCGACAGCGAGAGATGGGTGAACTCGTAGGTGTACGGCGTGACGGGCGTGGGCGCCACCAGCCACGAGCGATAGGGGGCGAGCGATCGGTCGTCGACGGTCGGCGCGGGAGTCGAGGTGGCCGTCCCCGTGGCGGTCCGCGTCGTCGTGTCGGTGGCCGTCTCGGTGGCCGTCGCCGCCGGCGTCGTCGCCGCCGAGTCGGATTCGGAACACCCGGCGAGGCCGCTCGTGGCGGCCGTGAGCGCCCCGAGGGCGCCGCGGAGGTACTCGCGCCGGTGCATCGCCCGGCGTTGGGACCGGGTGGACTTATACTCGTCCCCGGCGCCGGCGAGCGGCCGCCTCCGCCGTGAACAAAGCCTTTACCGGCGCCGGCGCGTACCGGAACACAATGGTACTCGACAATCTCGGGAGTTCCCTCCGCGGCACCCTCTCGAAACTCCAGGGGAAGTCCCGCCTCGACGAGGACGACGTCGCGGAGGTCGTCAAGGAGATCCAGCGCTCCTTGCTGCAGGCCGACGTCGACGTCTCCCTCGTGATGGACCTCTCGGAGTCGATCGAGACGCGTGCGCTGGAGGAGGAACCGCCGGGTGGCACGAGCGCCCGGGATCACGTCCTGAAGATCGTCTACGAGGAACTCGTCGACCTGATCGGCGAGTCGACCGAACTGCCGCTCGAACCTCAGACCATCCTGCTCGCCGGGCTTCAGGGATCGGGCAAGACCACCTCGGCGGCGAAGATGGCGTGGTGGTTCTCGAAGAAGGGGCTCCGTCCCGCGGTTATCCAGACCGACACGTTCCGCCCCGGTGCCTACGACCAGGCCGAGCAGATGGCCGACCGCGCCGAGGTGGCGTTCTACGGCGACCCCAACTCGGACGACCCCGTCCGGATCGCTCGCGAGGGGCTGGAGGCCACCGCCGATGCGGACGTCCACATCGTCGACACGGCGGGGCGACACGCCCTCGAAGACGACCTGATCGCGGAGATCGAGGAGATCGAGTCGGTCGTCGATCCCGACCGCTCGCTGCTCGTCCTCGACGCAGCCATCGGGCAGGGCGCGAAGGAGCAGGCCCGCCAGTTCGACGACTCCATCGGTATCGACGGCGTCGTCATCACGAAACTCGACGGCACGGCGAAGGGGGGCGGTGCCCTGACCGCCGTCAACGAGACGGACTCCTCCATCGCCTTCCTCGGCACCGGCGAGACGGTGCAGGATATCGAGCGCTTCGAACCCAACGGCTTCATCTCGCGGCTGCTGGGGATGGGCGACCTCAAACAGCTCTCGGAGCGCGTCGAGCGGGCGATGGCCGAGACTGGCGAGGAGGACGACGACTGGGATCCCCAGGACATCATGGAGGGGTCCTTCACGCTCAAGGACATGCAAAAGCAGATGGAGGCGATGAACAACATGGGGCCGCTGGATCAGGTGATGGACATGATCCCCGGCATGGGCGGCGGACTGATGGACCAGTTGCCCGACGACGCCATGGACGTGACCCAGGAGCGGATGCGTACGTTCGACGTGGCGATGGACTCCATGACCGACGAGGAACTGGAGAACCCACGGACCATCGGCCAGGAGCGCGTCGAGCGCATCGCCCGTGGCGCCGGCGTCCCCGAGGAGTCCATCCGCGAACTGCTGGAACAGCACAAGATGATGGAGCGCACGATCAAGCAGTTCCAGGGGATGGGTGACGGCGACATGCAGCGGATGATGAAGAAACTTCAGCAGGGCGACGGCGGCGGTGGCGGCATGGGTGGGATGGGCGGTATGGGGCCGTTCGGGTAGTCGTGGATATCGGCCCCGTTACTGGGGTCCCGTCGCCGTGGCCCCGCGAGAGGCGCCGTGTCTCGCGCCACTCGCCCCGGATCGCTTCCCCCCGACTTTTCATCCCGGCCCGCGTTGACTCCGTCGATGACCGTCCGCGAGGTTGCCGTCGAGGCCTACCGCGAGGCGCTCCCGGCACTCGGCGCCAGCCTCGTCGGCGGGCTCCTGGCCGGAGTCGTCCTCGGCGGGATGCGTTCCGACCTGCGCGCAGTCGAGGGGTTGCTCGTCCTCGTGCCCGCGCTGTTGGCGACACGCGGCAACGTCTACGGCTCGCTCGGCGCCCGGCTGGCGACCGGCCTGCACCAGGGGTTGATCGAACCGCACGTTCGCGCCGGCGACCGTCGGCTCCGGGCGGCCGCGGCCGCCGCCCTCGCCAACGGTCTCTTCACCTCGCTTTTTGCCGCCACCGCCGTCTTCGCCATCCTCTCGGCCCTCGACACCCCCGTCGCCGCCCTCGGTCGACTCCTCGGCATCGCCCTCGTCGCGGGTCTGCTCTCGGGCGTGACGCTCGTCGTCGTCGTCGTCACCGTCGTCTTCGCCGGCTACCGCCGCGGCCACAACCCCGACACGCTCGTCGGCCCCCTCGTCACGACGACCGGCGACGTGTTCGGCATCCTCTTTCTCCTGATCGCGGTCCGAATCGTCGCGCTCGTGCTGGGGGGTGTCTGAGTGCCGACCGAGTGGAGCGTCCGCGCCATCTCGCGGGCGATGCTCCCCGTCCTCCTGCTCCTGACGCTCGTCGAAGTCGGCAGCGGGCTCGTCCTCGGTAGCTTCGAGGACACGCTCCTCCGGTATCCCTCCTTGCTCGTCCTCATCCCCGTCACTATCGGAACCGCTGGAAATCTGGGAAGCGTCCTCGCGGCCCGGCTCTCCACGGCTTTCCACCTCGGGACGCTCTCCTTTTCGCCGGCCAACGAGACGCTCGCGGGCAACGCCGTCGCCACCGTCGCGCTGGCGGCGTCCATCTTCCCGGTCGTCGGCCTCGGCGCCTGGGGGCTGAGCGCGCTCACGGGATCGACGACCCTCTCTCCGTGGACCATCCTCACCGTCTCGCTGACCAGTGGGCTCTCGCTGGCCGTCCTCGCCGTCGTCGTCACCGTCGTCGCCACCTACGCCGCTTACCGACTCGAACTCGATCCCGACGACGTGGTGATCCCCGTGGTCACCAACACCTGTGACGTGCTCGGCGTGGTGCTTCTCTACCTCGCCGTCCTCCTGTTCGTCTAGACGACCCGAACCGTCCGCTCCTGGGGGCCGTCACACTCCACGAGCAAGACGGACTGCCAGCGGCCGAGCGACAGGTCGCCGCCGTCGACCGGAATCGTCTCCGACGGTCCCAGCAACAGCGCTCGCAGGTGCGAATCGGCGTTGCCGTCGAGTTCGTCGTGTTCCCAGCCCTCGTCCGGCACCAGCTCCGACAGAACGGTCCGCATATCACCCAGCAGTCGCGATTCGGCCTCGTTGACCACGACGCCCGCGGTGGTGTGTTCGACGAAGACGGTCACGGTGCCGTCGGCGTTGTCCGGCACCGCCGCGGCGACCCGGTTGGTCACGTCCACGACGTCGAGGCGGGCGTCCGTCGAGACGGTGAACTCCATGTCCGACCGTCGGGGACGCGATGAAAAAGTCCTCCGCGTGACTTGTCATCGAGAAGCAAGCTATTCGGCATCACGGTCCGTATCGGGCGCCATGGTCGACCGCCGAGACTACGAGTTCGAGGGGCACCGACCCGACATCGATCCGGACGCACGCGTCAGTCGCGAGGCGACGCTCGTCGGCGACGTCCACGTCGGCGCCGACGCGAGCGTCTGGCCCGGGGTGGTACTCCGGGGCGACGTGGCACCGGTCGAGGTGGGACGGGAGTCACACGTCGGGGACAACGCCGTGTTGCACGCGGTGTCGCTCGGCGACCGGGTGATGATCGGTCACGGGGCCGTCCTCAACGAGGCGACGGTTGGTGACGGTGCGCTGGTCGGTTTCAACACGACGGTCAACGCGGGCGTCGATATCGGCGACCGCTGTATCGTCGCGTCCGGGACCGTCGTCCCGCAGGAGTACGACATTCCTACCGGCTCGTTCGTCCGTGGCGTCCCGGCGCGGGTGACGCCGCTCGAGGAGACGCGGATCGACGCCGAATCGATCTTCGAGGAGTACAGTTCGGGCGGATACACCGACCTCGCGGCCCGACACGCCGATCTGTTCTAGTCGACCGGCTGCCCGTCCTCCGTCGGCGGCGCGACGTGGTCGATGAACGACTCTACGTCGGGGTCGATGACCGTCACCTGTACCTCGATGTCGCCGAGTTCGTCCGGGTTGCCGACGGCGAAGTTGATCACGCCTTCGAACGCGGCTTGCTTTTTCAGCGCGAACGCGAAGCCGTCCTCGTCGGCCCGCGCGAAGAACTGCTTGCGGGCGGTGTCGAGAATCTCCTGTTCGTGGAGGCGCTCCGAGAAGCGCTCCATCGAGTGGGCTTCGGCGACCAACTGCCCCGGTTCCTCGCCGATCTCGGCGTTCGGGAACAGGTTCCGCACCGCGTCTGCGACGCGATCCGTTACTTCGGTGTCACGGACGGGTGCGACCACCCGCACGTCGATCCGGTGGATCATCGCTCCACCTCCGCCGCCAGCAGGTCACGGATCCGGTTCCGGAACGCGTCAAGCGACCCCGTGTTCTCGACGGTCACGTCGGCTCGGTCCATCACTTCGCCCATCCCGAACCCGAGTTCGCGCTCCTCGCGTTCGCGGAGGGCCTCGTGGTCGACGTCCGACTCGTCGCGCCCGCGGTCGGTCAGCCGTTCCGCCCGGGTCTCGAACGGCGCTTCGATGCTCACGAGGACGAAATCGTCGCCGAACGCCGCCTCGAAGCGGTCCGCCTCGGCCGGCGAACGCAGGCCGTCGACGAGTACCGCCTCCGCGTCGTCGAGTGCGTCCTCGATCAACGGGAGCGACCGCTCGGCGATGGCCCCCTCCCCTTCCTCCTCGCGGAGCGCCGTCGCCACCGCGCCGTGGTGTTCGCCCGGGTCGACTCCCCGATCACGGCACGCCCGTCGGATCACGTCGCCCATGGTGACGACCGGAACACCAGCCTCGCGTGCAACCGCGGCGGCTTCACCCTTGCCGCTCCCCGGAAGCCCCACGGTGCCGAGTACCTTCATCGACCTCTCGTACCCGCCTCGTGGCCTTATACTCTGTCGTGTCGTCCCGTCGAGCGCGGGGTTTTTCGCTCCTCGTCGCGTCGACTCTCTATGAGCCAGCGTTCCCTCCTCACTCGTGCGCTGTGGTTCGTCGTCGTCGGCTGGTGGGCGACACCCGTCGTCGTCAACGTCGCCTGGTTCCTCTGTGGCACCGTCGTCGGTGCCCCCCTCGGCGTGAAACTGATCAACCTCGTCCCGACGGTGCTGACGCTGAAGGAACCGCGGTCGCTCGACGAGTCGGCGACCGGTCGCGGACAGCGCTCGCTCGCCGTTCGCGCCCTCTACTTCGTCCTCGTGGGCTGGTGGCTCGGCTGGCTCTGGGCGAACGTCGCCAGTTTCCTCGCCGTCACCGTCGTCGGCCTGCCGCTCGCGATTCCGATGGTCGACCGTCTGCCCCTCGTCACGTCGCTGTATCGCTTCGACGGCTAAGCCGAACGGTTTTTTGACTCCGCAACCCTCGTCACCGACGAGGGCACGTAGCTCAGTCCGGATAGAGCGTCGGACTTCTAACCTCGGGCCTCGCGGGGGAAGTCATCCGACGGTCGTGGGTTCAAATCCCATCGTGCCCGTACCGACGTGGCCGAGCGACGTCGGGGCCCGTCGAACGCCTCGCGGGATTCGAATCACGCATCGACTTTCCGACTCACCCGAAACAGGAACACGCACGCCACCGACTCACCGCTCGCGCCGTCACGGTCCGGCCAAACCGTGAGTACCGCCGCGTACAGCCCTGCAGGGGTCCGGCCGTCGGCGCCGAGGCGGAACAGGGCGTCGATCCCGCTCCACGACGCGGACCCGCCGGGCGGCATGGTCTCGACGTCGCGTGGCCCGTCGCGGATCTCCTCCCGCCGTCGCCACCCCGTGCCGGCGTCGCGGTAGAGTCGCCAGTCCGCGGTGTCGTACCGGAGGGGGGCGTCCGTGCCGTTCTCGACGAGCAGTCGGACCGATCCCAGCGCCTCCGGTGCCGTCGACACCGTCGACGGGGTCACGGAGACGTCGATCCCGCCGGCGGCATCCGTCTGCGAGCACACGGCTCGGGTCTCGGTCAGGTCCAGGGGTGGACAGGGCTGTTCGTCGATCCGCGGGATCGGCAGGAGGGGGCCGGTCGCACATCCCGAGAGTGCGGCCATGGCGAGGACCGTGCGGCGGGGGAGCATACTGATCCGTTCGGGACTGGGCGGCATAATATAGTCGCGTTCGGAGCTGTTCGAACATCCGGTCGCCAGACCCCGTGCGGTCGGATATGCAACGACTCACAACGGCTACCATACTTCGCCGCCCGAAACCCGTCGGCCGCTCAGTTCGGGTCGACCAGGTACGACCCCAGATACCCACCCAGTGCACTCAGACCGACGGTGTAGACGACGGTGATCAGGCCGACGACGAGGACGGCGACGAGGCCACCGATGCCCATGGCCACACCGCCGTCGATTCCGAGGGCGAAGAAGCCGAGGAAGGAGACGACGACGAGGCCGAAGAGGACCAGCGGTACCGTCGCGATGGCTCCGGAGAGGGCGCCGAGCCGAAGTCCTTCGTTGCCATCGGCCTCGTTCAGGTAGGCGGCGACGCCGCCACCGAGGACGGGTGAGAAGGGGACGAAAGAGAGGACGATGGTGACGACGGCGCCGAGCAGCGCGTGGAGGGTCGAGTCGGAGACCATACGGCACACTGTATCGGTCGAGGCAAATATCTTCGGTCGCGGTCGGGCCGTCGTCCCGGCGCTACCGTCGCGTTCGAAACTGGTTGCCACCCAATCGAACGCGGTCGTGCGATCGGGTGTGCGATGATTTTCAGACGGTGCCGTCGACTGCGCTTCGCTCGCTACCGGCCGCTCATCGCGTGCGCTCGATGACGCGTTTCGCGGCCGTGGCCTTCTCCTTCCAGCCGTAGCCCGCCTCGTAGACGTGACGTTTCTTCTCGACCAGTGCTTCGGGTGACGGCTCCTCGAAGCCGCCGCGGTCCCACGCGCCGCTGTCTCGGAGCCACTCGACGACGTTCGCCTTCGTCTCCGGCCACGAGAGGCCGACCATCTCGTACCACGCGATCATGGCGAAGACGGCGTTGTCGTGACAGCCGGGGACGCTCCCGCGCTCGTAGATGGTCTTGATCGGGTCGCGGGTGGGGACCGACACCGCCTCGCGGTACTCGTCGGCGGGCAGGAGGCGGAGGCGGTCGTTGGCGTCGTCGACGCGGCCGTCGCGACGGAGACGCTCGACGGCGGCCCCCCGCAGGGGATCCCACTCCTCGACGAGTTCGGGGAGGGCGTCGGCGTCGGTCACGCCCCCCGAGAGGACGGCCACCACGTCGACGTAGGCGGCCTCCACGTCCGCCCACGGCGTCCCCTCGAACCGGCAGTCGGCGTCGTGGAGGCTGTTGGTCGTCCGGCAGTCGGGACAGGGGTAGTCGAACGTCGGCACATCGTCACCGGTGGCGCGGCGCGAACTTAGGTCGTGTGGTCCTGTGGCGCGTCGGACGAGAGTATCCCGCTGATTCGGCCGTGCAGTCCCGTCAAAATGTGTAGAGCCACACCACACAGAGGAACAAATTGACGAGCAGATCCGCTTCTGCTGGGAGTACCGGCCAGAAGGGGATGTAGGAGACCCAGATATCGAGAGCGATCACCACCGTCCAGACAACCGCGAGAAAGAGACCAGCCAGCGCAGCCCTTGATTCCGGATGGCCCTTCTCAGCGAGGGTTGCGGCCACCTGATTTTCAATGATGTACGCAGCAGCGAACGATGTGACGATCGGTAGCGTCTCGTTGAACTCGGGGACGCCGACGGTCGTTTCGATCCAGATCAATCCCGAAATCATGAGAGTGACTGCGATGCAGTTCACTTCCCATCCGGCCGTCTCGTCATCACGATCGAAGACGATGGCTATCCCGAGCAGCGCGAGTAGCGTCAGCCCGACCAATGCACCCGTGGAAAACACCGACCAGATGCTGATCACCGGCTTGGAATGATGTTCACGCTGACAAAACGATTGTCCCAAATCGGGTTCCTCACTTGTACGGATATGACTCGCTCTTCCCCGTTGGAGGATCTCCACCTCGCCCCTGACCGTCGCGCTTATCCACCCCGCCACACAACCGTTCGGCGATGCGTCCCGACCCGCTCTACGCCCGATATCCCTTCCTTCGTGCGGCGCGGGCGGCGGTCCAGGAGGCCGACATCTCCCCGCCGCGACTGGTGACCGAGGGGGACCCGGCCGTCGACCGTGCCCGCGAACGGGTCGAACGCGCGCTCATGTCCGGCACCGTCGCCTCCGAGACGCCCGAACGCTGGAGCGACCGCGACGAACTCCTCTCCTATCCCATCGCGCGCATCCTCGTCTCGCTGGTCGACGTGCGTGCCGCCGTCGAGAAGTACGCCGACGCGGAGGCCGCAACCGCCTTCGAACGCCTGCGGGCGGACCTCGACACCGAGGAGGGGACCTTACGGAGCGTCTCGACGCCTCGCGCCGACCTGTCGACGTTCCTCGACGAATTCGATCTCGGTCCGGCGGTGCGACGCGTCGCGCGCGACCACGGTCCCGACGGATTTCGCGTCGCGGTGTCGGCCTACCTCCGCCTCGTGGACCCGGACTGGGGGGCGGACTGGCGGCTGGTCAACCGTGACCTCCGCAGCGGCGAGGTGCCGGTCGAGAGCGAGGAACTTCACCGACTGCTCCGTGAGGCCGTCCGGCGTCGGGTCGCCGAGGGACTTCCCTTCGAGGTGCGGGGGAGTTCCGGCGGCGACGCCCTCGCGGCGGCCCTCGACGAGGACGTGACCGCACTCCGTGACCGCCTCGCCGAGCGCGAACGCCTGCCGTCGGTCGACACGGTCGAACCGGCGCAGTTCCCGCCGTGCGTCCGGGCGTTGCTCGACGGCGAGGACGCCCTGCCCGCCCACTCGGCGTTCGCCGCGACGGCGTTTCTGGTTTCGCTCGGCCTCGACGCCGAGACCATCGCGGAGCGGTGGCCGCGCCTCGACGACGGCGACCTGTCCTACCGCGCGACGGTCCTCGCGGACGAGGGCGGCGGCGGGAGCCAGTATCCGGCGCCCTCGTGTGCGACGATGCAGACCTTCGGCGACTGCGTGAATTCGGATGCGCTCTGTGAGACCATCGACCACCCACGCCGGTACTACGCCGCGGCCGTGGCCGCCGCCGAATCGGCCGACGACGACGACTGATACGGTTTCTTGTAGGTCAGTACCGGGGGGTCGCCGGACCGTCTCGGCGACTCCCCGGCACACAGTCACAATACTCCGTATGAGCGGTCACGCCGTCCCGACCGCTAGTCCGCGAGAAAGAGCCCCACGCCCGCCATCACGAGGATGAACGCCGCGATACTGGCGACGAGCGCCAGCCCGCCGGCCGATCCGAGGCCACCGTCGTTGAAGCTGGTGCCGATGCCGACGACGAGAGCGACGAAAACGCCCACTGCGCCGACGGAGATGGCGATTTTCCGGACCATCCCCTCTTCGAGTTCCATGTTCGGGAATCCGCCGGCCTCGGCAAAAGAGCTTCGATGATCCTCCCACCGGCTATTCGGCCGTATTCGGCGGTGACACCCCGCCGAAACGAAGGTTTAGGTGTGTGGAGCGCCAAGCGACGGCAACGGAGCCGACGTCGCTCCCGCGTCGGCGTCGGACCGCCCCGACCGCCGGACTGCGAGGCGGTTCCCTGGTTCGGACGCCGACGGCTCACCACCATGACGCACCCAGCACACACACCCGCGTCACTGCCGGCAACCCGCTCGAAGATCACCCTGCCAGCCGCCGGCACGGCCGGCCGGTCGCGGCGCGCCCGGATCGAACCGATGGCCGTCCGGCCGCTCCGCGACGGCCGCTACGCCGTCGAGACGGAGGGGGGCACCTACGTCGTCGCCCTCGACGCCAACACCTGCACCTGCCCGGACCACCAGCTCCGACACGCCCGCTGTAAACACCTCCGCCGTGTCGCCCTCGAAGTGACCGCTCGCCTCGTCCCGCCTCCGGGCCAGCGGACCGCCGTCTGTGCGGTCTGTGGGGGACGGACGTTCGTCCCGACGCGGGTCAGCGGTCCGGCGCTCTGTGACCGGCACGCGCTCCGACCGGGCGACGTCGTCGCCGACCGAGAGACGGGCGACCGACTGCTCGTCGTCGCCGCCACGGGCGAGCGTGCCGACCACGTCGAGACCGACGAGGGTCGCGTCGTCGCCGACTACCCCTCGAACGCCGACTACGGCGGGCACGAACCGGTCTTTCGGGCCGTCTACGTCGACTCCCTCCGCCGCGACGGCGAGGTGCGACCCTACGCCTTCCCGGCGTCCCGCCTCCGCCGGTTCCGGGACGTGACGGCCGCCGACGACGCCGACGTGGGGCCGTCGCCGACCGGCATCGGTGCCCCGCCGACGACTGCCTAGGCGTCGTCGAGGCGGGCCTGCGTCGAGTGCCCGACGAGTTCGTCCAGGTCGGTCCCGTCCGCCAGCGCCGTCTCCTTTTTCACTCGGTAGTTGCCGCCGTCGGTGACGTGGCAGTCGCCGGGGTGGAAGAAGTACCAGTCCTCGCGGTCGAAGCGGACGGCGATGCGGGCGTTGGCGCCGAAGTTGCGGGCGAAGTAGATCAGCGACTCGACCTCCTCGCCGGAGAGATAGATGGGGTCGCCGGCGCTGGATTTCGCCTCGATGGCGAAAAAACGCTCGCCGTCGCCGGCCAGGACGTCGGGCAGGTCACGCTCGGTCGCACTCCCGCTCGCGGGGGCTCGCATGACGGCAAAGCCCGCCGCGTCGAGTTCGTTGACGAGTTCGCGCTCCCGGCGGTCACCCTTGCGGTTCGCGGACATACGCCGACTGGGCGACGATGGGTCTTAAGTTGCGGGACCCGGTGCCCGACGAGTCACGACGCCGTTCAGCCCCGCCGGCGCCTCAGGTCCCGTGATCCCACGACTCCATGTACTCGCGCTGTTCGCCGCTCAGGCCGTCGATTGCGATGCCCTCCGCGTCGAGTTTCACCTCGGCGATCTCGCGGTCGAGTCGGTCCGGCACGTCGTGGACGCCGGCGTCGTAGGCGTCGGGATTCTCGGCGAGTTCGCGGACACAGACGGCCTGGACGCCGAAGCTCTGGTCCATCACCTCGACGGGGTGACCCATCGAGAGCGGCCCGGCGAGGTTGACGAGTCGTCCCTCAGCGAGGACGTTCAGCCGTCGGCCGTCGGGGAGTTCGTACTCCTCGACGCCGTCGCGGACTTCGCGGGTGGCGACGGCCAGGTCGTCGAGTTCCTCTAGGTTGATCTCCACGTCGAAGTGGCCGGCGTTCGCGAGGAGGACGCCGTCGCCCATCCGCTCGAAGTCCGCACGGGTGATCACGTCGCGGTTGCCCGTCGTCGTCACGAAGAGGTCACCCTCGGCGGCCGCCTCGTTCATCGGCATCACGTCGTAGCCCTCCATGTGGGCCTCGAGGGCGCGCCGGGGATCGACCTCGGTGACGACGACGTTGGCGTTCATGCCCGCGGCCTTCTTCGCGACGCCGCGGCCACAGTAGCCGTAGCCCGCGACGACCACCGTCTTGCCCGCGATGGCGAGGTTCGTCGTCATCGCGATGTTGGTGAGGGCGGACTCGCCGGTGCCGTGGACGTTGTCGAACAGCGTCTTCATCGGCGTGTCGTTGACGGCGAACATCGGGTAGTCGAGCGCGCCGTCGTCGGCCATCGACCGCAGGCGGTGGACGCCGGTGGTGGTCTCCTCGCACCCACCTTTGAGCTGGGCGGTCAGGTCGGGATGTTCGTCGTGGATGTGCGTCACCATGTCGGCGCCGTCGTCGACGGTGATGGTCGGGTCGACGCCGACGACGGCCTCGATGGCGTCGTAGTACTCGTCGGTGTCCACGCCGTGGGCGGCGTAGGACGTGACGCCGTCGACGGCGTGTAGCGCCGCGCTCACGTCGTTCTGCGTCGAGAGCGGGTTACAGCCGGCGATGGCCACCTCCGCGCCACCGACGGCGAGGAGTTCGACCAGGACGGCCGTCTTGGCTTCGACGTGCATCGCCATCGCGATTCGCTCGCCGGCGAGCGGTTCGTCGGCGGCGAATGTCTCCCGAAGTTCGGCGAGAATGGGCATGTGGGCCTCGGCCCAGTCCATCTTCCGCCGCCCCTCGGCCCGTGCGGTCTCGGGGTCGTCGAGACGCTCGGCTATCGTGGGACAGGTCATACGGATGGTAACGTGAGGGGTGGCAAAACCCTACCGCTATCGCCCGTCTTGGCACCCCGGCCGGGCCGCCGCGGACGCGCCCATTCGGATCGCCGTCACCGTCTCCGGGTCGTCGTCACCCACGGATGGCGCCGGCCGGAACTGACCGACGAGGGTCCGTATCAGGCGCCCGCCCGCTCCAACAGGGCGCGTGCTCGGTCGGTCGCCCGTTCCATCACCGCCGCCTCGTCGAGCGTCAGCACCTCGCGGTCACGCATCAGCACGTCGCCGTCACAGACCGTGTGGCGCACGTCCGACCCCCTGGCGGCGTAGGCGAGGTGGCTCACGGGGTCGTGTCGGGGCGTCAGGTGCGGGGCGTCGAGGTCGACCACCGCGAAGTCGGCCGCGGCGCCCGCCTCGATCCGGCCGGCGTCCAGTCCCAGCACTGCGGCGCCGCCGGCGGTCGCCATCCGGACCGCGTCGGGGGCGGCCACCGCGCTCGCGTCGTCGGCCGCGAGTTTGCCCAGCATGGCGGCGTCGCGCATCTCGTCGAAGAGGTCGAGGTCGTTGTTCGAGGCGGCGCCGTCGGTGCCGAGACCCACCGCCACGCCCGCGTCCAGCAACCGCTGGATCGGCGCCATCCCCGAGGCGAGTTTCATGTTCGAAGCCGGGCAGTGGACGACGCCCGTCCCCGTCTCGGCGAGGAGTTCGATCTCCGCGTCGTCGAGGTGGACGCCGTGGGCGAAGAAGTCCTCCGAACCACACAGCCCCAGATCGCGCGCCCACTCCAGGGGGCGCGCTCCCCGTTCCTCGACGATTGGCTCGACCTCGTCGACCGTCTCGTTCGCGTGGTAGTGGACCGGGACCCCGGCGTCGGCCGCCTCCGTGGCCGCCAGTTCCAGCAACTCGGGCGTGACGGTGGTGAGACTGTGTGGCATCACCGCCGTCGAGATTCGGCCGCCCGCGGCGCCGTCGAACCGCCGGGCCATCTCGACGCTCTCCTCGATGTCGGCACGGGCCGCCTCGTCGTCCTTGCCCGCCGAGATGGCGCCGTGCCCGAGGACGGCCCGGAGACCCGCCCGCTCGACCACGTCGGCCGTGCGGTCGATTTCGAAGTACATGTCGGCGAACCCCGTCGTCCCCGACCGGATCATCTCCAGGACGCCGAGTTCGGCGCCGGCCTCGATATCTTCGGGTTCGAGCGCCGCCTCGACGGGCCAGATGTCCTCCCGTAGCCACCGATCGAGGGGTTTGTCGTCGGCGTGACCCCGGAGGAGCGTCATGGCGACGTGGGTGTGGGCGTTCACCAGCCCCGGGATCACGAGGCCGTCCGACGCGTCGAGGGTTTCGTCGCCGCCGAGGGTCGGGCCGACCGCCAGAATCTCGCCCGCCTCGCGGTCCACCAGTACGTCCGCCTCGGCGACGGACATGTCCGGTCGGAGGACCCGGCCGCCGCGTATCGAGAGCGTCTGCATACCTCCACCTGGCTCCCGTTCGGGAAAAGGCTCCGGGGTTCGACGAAAAGAGGTTTATCGGTCGGCCCTGGAAGACGGACGATGCCCTCCACCACACGCAGACGCGCCCTCCAGGGAGCGGTAGCGCTCGTCGCCGGCTTCGCCGGCTGTTCCGGCGAGTCGTCGTCGAGTTCGAGCCATCCGTCCGATCCGAGCGGCAACGTCGCCCTGAATCCCGAGTCGTACAGTCTGCGGAATCCCGCCCTGGCGCCCACCGTCTGGACCGGCGACCGGCCGACGCCCGAGGACGACGCGGAGCGCTCGCACCGCCGCACCCACCTGTTCGTCACGAGTCCGGACGAGGCGGCGACCGTCGGCTTCGCCGACGTGGACGGCGCAGACGCCGCCCGCGACTTCCTCGACGCCACCGACTACGACGCCGCGACGGTGTACGTCGAGCAGTGGCCCGTCGACGAGTGTTTCGCGCCGGACCTCTGTTCGATTCAGTGGTCCGAGAACGACGTCGAGACGAACTACTCGCGGCGCTACCGCGACGCGGACGTCGCCTGCGAGGCCGACGCGCGGGACGTGGTCGCCACGCTGGTCCGTATCCCCGAGGCGTTCGACCCGAGCGGCGTCGACAGCTACGGATCGAGTCACGGCTCCGGCACCTGCGAACGGGAGAACGAGCGGATTCGACGGCGCCGCAACGAGACCGACGGGTCGGGTGAGGGGGAGCGATGAGCGGGCGCCTGACGCGCCGCAGCACGCTCGCCCTCCTCGGGGCGCTCGCCGGCTGTAGCGGCGCCGATCCCCTCTCCTCCGGGTCGAACGAGACGGATCTCGACGGTTCCGCGCTTCGGGCGCTCGTCGACGACTCGGTGCCGACGCTCCCCGAGCGACTGCCGGTCGACGTCGGCGACGACCACCTCGCGGCCACCGAACGCCGCGCGCGAACGCTCCTCGACGCGGTGCCCGCGGATCTCGGTCCGGCGGAGATTCCCAACGGCGCGATCCGCGAGCGCGTGCGGCACGCCCGCGAACACGCGGTTGAGAGCCTCTCGACGGCGGCCGAGGCGTCGACGCCGTTCGCACGACTGGCAGCTTTCGCGGACGCCCGGGCCGAGGCACGCTTCGCCACCGGCGCCTGGCGCGCCATCGACGCGGGGGTAACCCGTGAGGACCTCGCCGCGGAGGCCGAGACGGTCCGCGAGGACCGGCGGGCCGTCCGGGAGCGGTGGCGGTACGTCGGCGCCGACCCCGTCGAGGCGACGCTCGTCCACGCCGCCATCGAGCGCCGCATCGCGTCCGGTCGGAGCGACGTCGCCACCGGCGAACCGCGTCGCTACCGCCCCGGCAACCCGCTCGGTGTCGGCGAACTCACCGAGGAAATCGAACGTGCCCGCGTCGCCGTCGACGACGCCACCCACCTCTACGACCGGCTGACGGCGCCGCTCGACGATCCGGTCGATCTGCGGCCGCGGCTGGTCGACGCCCGGCAACGACTCCGCGAGGCGTTCGAAACCGAGCGCCAGGCCCTGTCGTCGGTCGACGCCCGGGAACCCTGGCGGATCGAGGGGGTGGACGTCGAGGACACGCCGGCCGCGGAGGCGCTGGAGGAACTCTTCCGAC
This sequence comes from Haloplanus litoreus, assembly GCF_045690335.1. GTDB lineage: Archaea > Halobacteriota > Halobacteria > Halobacteriales > Haloferacaceae > Haloplanus > Haloplanus litoreus. Next base: position 861,255 of record NZ_CP147874.1, read on the forward strand.
CGGTCGACCCGGCCCACGACGACGGGTGGGGCGAGACGACGCCCGCCCGGGCGCTGACGTGGGCGCACTCCTCGTTCGTCGCGCTTCGGGCCTTCACGTCGCTTCGCGAACGGGTTCGCGAGGGCGAGACGTTCGCCATCGAGTCGGTCGAGGACGTGGCGGCCATGCGGACGGCCGCCGTCGAGGCGCTGCGCGCGGCCGAGGCGTCGCCCGCGGACCCGGGGTTGACGCGACTGTCGACCGCCGAACTCGCGGACCGACTGACCTGGACGGACGAACAACTGCTGGACTCAGAGGGGAGCGTCCGGGCGTCGTGGCTCCGCAACGACGCGTCGACGTATCTCACCGTCATGGCGCGAGCACGGGCGACGCCGCCGGCGAGCGAACGGGTGGCAGCGGCACTCCGAAAGGGGTAGGTTGGGCCTCGGTTCCTGCTGTCGCTCGGCCGCGTCCCCGAAAGACAGTTGCCCCGTCGGCGAGACGTGTCCGATAATGCGCATCGCCGTCCCCAACAAGGGCCGCCTGCACGACCCGTCTATCGACCTGCTGGAACGCGCCGGCCTGCACCTCGAAGGCGGGGCGGACCGGAAACTCTACGCGGACACGGTCGACCCGGACGTGACCGCCCTGTTCGCACGCGCCGCCGACATCCCCGAGTACGTCGCTGACGGTGCCGCGGCGGTTGGAATCACCGGACTGGATCAGGTCCGCGAGTCGGGTCACGACCTGGTGGACCTCCTCGACCTGGAGTTCGGTCGGTGCCGTCTCGTCGTCGCCGCCCCCGAGGACGGCGCCATCTCGTCCGTCGAGGCGCTGGCCGGCGGCACCGTCGCCACCGAATTCCCCCGGATCACCCGCGAGTTCTTCGCGGAACGCGGCGTCGACGCCGACGTCGTCGAGGTGACGGGCGCTACGGAGCTCACCCCCCACGTCGACATGGCCGACGCCATCGTCGACATCACGTCGACGGGGACGACCCTCCGCGTGAATCGCCTCGCCGAAATCGAGGAGGTGCTGTCGAGTTCGGTGCGCCTGTTCGCCCGCCCCGACGTCGTCGACGACGAGAAGGTCCAGCAACTGGTGACGGCCTTCGAGTCCGTCCTCGCCGCGGAGGACCGGCGCTACCTGATGTTGAACGTCGCCGAGGACCGCCTCGACGACGTGCGCGACGTGTTGCCGGGGATGGGCGGCCCGACGGTGATGGACGTCGCCGGCAGCGACGACGTGGCCGTCCACGCGGTGGTCGAGGAACGCGCCGTCTTCGGCGTCATCAACGACCTCAAAGCGATGGGCGCGAGCGACATCCTCGTCACCGAAATCGAGCGTCTGGTGGAGTGATACGGACGGTTGTCAGTCAGTTCCGGTCGCGCTCCCCGCGGTGACGACGATCAGTACGAGCCGGCGGCCGGACGACCGTCACTCCTCCCGGTTACCCGGCACCGGTTCCCAGCGGCCGGGGTCGGTCCCGCCGTCGTCGACCCGCGCCGACCGCAGGTCGGGCGTCGTCACCGTCGGGTCGATGCGCAGGTCGCCCGTCCGCCACCGCACCCAGAGTGCGATAGCCACCGTGCCGAGCGCCATCGCTCCGATGCCGAGCAGTCCCGCTTCGGGGCCGAAGTCGCCGCCGGTGAGCAGTCGGGGACCGGACCCCTCGACGACGAGGACGCTCGCACCGACGCCGAGGCCCGAGACGGGGAAGCCGTAGACGCCGCCCTGGAACAGGTTCCAGGTGACGTGGAGGCCGATGGGTACGGCGAGTTCGCCCGTCAGGACGTATCCCGCCGCCAGCATCCCCCCTGCGAGGACGATGGCGACGGTGCTCGTCGTCGTAGCGTTCGGGTTGTTGGCGTGTGCGAGACCGAACACGAGCGACGACAGGAGCGTCGCGCCCAGGACGGCGCCGCGTTCGCCGACCCAGCCGACGAGTCCCTCCGCGGCGTTCGTCAGGAGGTACCCGCGTGCCAGCAGTTCCTCGTAGATCCCGACGATCACGAAGACGACGACGAGGCCGAGAAGGCGGACGGCGAAGCCGGCACGGGGCTGGGCGGTCCCCGTGACCCGCACCCACCCGGCCGCGAACTCGACGAGAAAGAGGAGCGTCATCAGGCCGGCGCCGAGGGCGAGGCCGAACCCGCAGTCGAGCCACCAGTCCCGGTCCAGTCGGAAGCCGAAATCCCGCAGTCGTCGCCGGTCGACGTATCGCCCGGCGATCAGGATCGACAGCGAGACGATGCCGCCCGTGAGTCCGATGCCAACCACGGCACCGACGGCCGCGGCGACGGCCTCGCCGAAGACCCGTTCGAGCGACGACCGGAGGCCGCCGAGGACGCCGCTCGCTCCCAGACTCGCCCCGATGGCGAGGAGGGCGGCGACGACGACCAGGAGAACGACCCGCAGGAGCGCCCGGGGGCGACGTTCGGCGTCGTTCCAGAGGAGCGTCCGCGGTCCCATCGCGTACGCCTGATACGGACTGTCGTAAGTCAGTACCGGTGGTTCTGCGAGACTGGTCGCCGAACGCCGGGGACGACGACAACGGTCCGTCCGGGACGCCCCGCCCCTGCGGAGTTGCCGCCGACCTGCCCGACTGGCCGCATATTATTCAGTCAGAAAACATAACGAATGTATGCACAAATTACGTGTTGATTGAGAACAATGTTCACACTATGAGCTCCGCCACTGCCGGCCACGACCTGCTCCCGGCGTTCGACTCGCCGTTCGACGCCGTCGATTCGCTCCTCTCGGCCGGGGCCGTCCTCGGCGTCGCGACGTACGGGACGAGCCTGTTGCTCGGCAACGTCGAGACGGCGACGGTCGGCGTCGGTCTCGGCGTCGTCTGCGTCCTCGGCGCGCTCACCGTGCGGACCGCTCGGGGAGTGGCGGCCGCACGGTGATCAGCCCGGTGCCGACCGGACGAGCACGTAGAGGCTGAAGATGACGCTCCCGAGGATAATGCTGACGACGGCGTGGATGGCGGTGACGGCGGCGGTCAGTCGCCGGTCCAGGTCGTAGACGTACCGGATCAGCGCCGCGTCGAGGAGCACGGCGACGACGACGGCCGGAATCGATGGGAGTTCGAGTGCCCCGGCGACGACGGCGATGGCGGCGGGGACCGGACCGACGAGGAAGGCGTTCCTGATCGGCACGTCGCCGAGGACGTTCCGCGCGGCGAGGTGGGCGGTCAGCGAGAGGAAGAGCGCGAAGAGCGCGGCGGTGCCGGCGACGGCGAGGACCGACGCCGACCCGACGCTCGTCTGCAGGGGACCCATCGGTCGGGCGAGTTACTCCAGGAGACCGAGTTCTTCGAGTCGGGAGACGATGACGTCGACGGCTTCTTCGGCATCTTCGGGCTGTTTGCCGCCCGTGATGACGAGTTTGCCGGAGCCGAAGAGCAGGGCGACGACGTCGGGGTCGTCCAGTCGATAGACCAGCCCCGGGAACTGCTCGGGTTCGTACTCGATGTTCTCCAGACCGAGACCGATGGCGATGGCGTTCAGGTTGAGGTTGCGGCCCAGATCGGCGCTCGTGACGATGTTCTGGACGACGATGTCGGGGTCCTCGTCGACGTCGATCCGGAGGTCACGGAGTTTGTCGAAGACGATGTGCAGGCTCTCGTGGACGTCGGCGGTCGACTTCGCGCCCGTACAGACGATTTTGCCGGACCGGAAGATCAGTGCCGCGGACTTCGGGTTCTGTGTCCGGTAGACGAGTCCGGGGAACTGCTCCGGGTCGTAGTCCGCGCCTTCGAGGTCCATCGCGACGCTCTGGAGGTCGAGTTCCTGTCCGATTCCGGTAGAAGCCACCACGTTCTCGATGTTTATCGTCTCCTTGGGATCGGTCATATGTCGACTTAAGTGTCGTATTTAAGGTTCAAAAAGGTTGGTGAGCGAAGCTGACAAGTCGGACGACCGAACAACGGGCTACGGGTCCGGTATCCTCATGACGCCGGCCCGCGGAGGGCGAGGCGTGTACGGCCTCGAACTCGCCGGCGAAGACGACGCCTTCGCGGCGCGGGAAGCGGCGGCCGCGGCGACGGCCGTCGACGTCGTCGCGCCCGGCCTCGCCACCGCACGCGGTGTCGACGTCGACCGCCTCCGGACGCTCGCCTACACCCACCGCGCCACCTCCCTACTCGGTCGCTGTGCGGCGAGCGTCGACGCGGCGCGGGCGCTGGTCGAGGCGGCGACGACGGAGCGGACGGGAACGGTCGCCGTCCGTGCCCGCGACGTGCGGGGAACGGCGGGGATCGACACCCGCCGCGCCGAACGGGAACTGGGCGGGGCGCTCGTCGACCGCGGGTTCACCGTCGACCTGGACGACCCGGACCACGAACTCCGGGCGTGCTTCGCCGCCGATACCTGCCTCGTCGGGTGGCTGGTCGCCGAGAGCGTCCGCGACTACGGCGACCGCCTCCCCACCGACCGCCCCTTCTTCCAGCCGGGGAGCATGGCGCCGCTCGACGCCCGGGCGCTCGTCAACCTCGCCGGCGTCGACCCCGGTGACACCCTCCTCGACCCGATGTGTGGCACCGGCGGCACCCTGATCGAGGCGGGGCTGATCGGCGTCCGTCCGGTCGGTGTCGACGCCCAGCGAAAGATGGTTCGGGGCGCCCGCGAGAACTGCCGGGCGTATCTCGACGGCGACTCCCACGTCCTGCGCGGCGACGCGACCCGCCTGCCCCTCGCCGACGACACCGTCGACGGCGTCGTCTTCGACGCTCCGTACGGCCGGCAGTCGAAGATCGAACGCCACTCGCTCGGGGACCTCGTGGCGGGTGCGCTCGCGGAAGCCCGGCGCGTGGCCCCGCGTGCGGTAGTCGTCGGCGACCGCTCGTGGCGTGCGGCGGCCGTCGAGGCGGGGTGGACCGTCGACACCACGTTCGAGCGGCGGGTCCACCGCTCGCTCACGCGGCACGTCCACGTGTTGTCGCAGTGACGGCGGGCGCAGTCATCCGGATTGCTGTCACTGTTCCCCGGCGGTTCGCCGACCCGCCTCGCAGACCCTCCGACGACGACTCACGGCAGTCCGTCTCAAGCCGTCTCGGGGGTGCTCTCGGCCTCGCTCTCGCTCGACGAGAAGAACCCCGACGCGCCCTGTCCCCGGTTCCCGAGGACGAGTGCGACGAAGAGCGCCAGCCCGATGCCCCGGAGCGCAACGTCGATGGCCACCGACACCTCGTCGCCACCACCGCCGCCGATGCCAAACAGTCCGATCACGTCGAGGGCGCCACGGACGGCGAGTCCGGGCGCCATCAAGAGGAGCGAACTGACCGCGAAGGCCGCGCGCTCGCCCCGCCCGACGGGCGTGTAGACGTAGCCGATGACCGTCGCCGCGAGGGCGACGACGCCGAGGAACACGCCGACTACGGGGACGATCACCTCGGGGACGAGGTAGGCCAGATCGAACAGGTCGGCGCTCCCGAGGACGGCGTACTTGTCGCCGACGCCCAGTTCGGCGGCGTTCGGCTCCCGACGCAGGAGGACGATGCCCGGCGTGAGGACGAACGCGAAGGGGACGATGGCCTTGTTCAGGGAGAGCGAGAAGGCCTCGATACCCGTCTGGAAGGCGTCCGACTTCGCCACCCCCGAGGCCGCGTAGGCGGCGACGGCCACCGGCGGCGTGATGTCGGCGATGACGCCGAAGTAGAGGATGTAGAGGTGGGCCGCGAGTTCGGGAACGCCGAAGGCGGTGAGCGCCGGCGCCAGTAGCGAGACGAGGATGATGTACGTCACCGTCGTCGGCATCCCCATCCCGAGCAGGATCGAGGAGATGGCGGTGACGACGAGGAGGAGGACGAGCGATCCGCCGGCGACCGCCTTGATCAGCGCCACGAGGTTCGGTCCGAGACCGGAGACGCTGATGACGCCGGGAATGATGCCGGCGGCCGCGACGGCGATGACGACCGGCACTGCGGTTCTGGCGCCGCCGTCCATCGACTTGCCGAGGAAGGTGCCGAGGCGGTAGAGACCGTTCCGGGAGAGACCGGGGCGGCCGAGGGCGGACGCCGTGCTCTCTGCGGCGTCGTCGACGGCCTGATCGAATTCGAGGATCGGGGAGTCGAGGAACGGCCGGGTCGCCAGCGTGAGCACGCCGGCGATGATGCTGATCCCGCCGAGTCGGCCGACGGTGGCAGCGAACGCGGCCTGGAGCGACAGTCCGCCCGTGCCGCCGCCGAGGGCCGCCACCAGGGGGCCGGTGCCGGCGACGTAGTGCGAGACGACCGTCGCCCCGAACAGCAGGGCGAAGATGGCGCCGAGTCGGCCGCGCGTCTCGTCGCTGTAGGCGGCGACGAGCGTAACGAGCGCGCCGATGGCGATGAGCGTGAACCACGCCGACCGGGCGACCGAGAGGCGAGCGCCGATGAGATAGTAGAGCAACAGGGCGATGGGTACGAGGTAGAACCACCCACGACGCAGGTGCGAGCGCACGTCGACGAGTTCCGAGGGGTCGAGGCCGCCGATGCCGAGGCGTGACGCCTCGAAGTGGACCATCACCCAGACGCCGAAGAAGAAGACGATGGCGGGGATGGTTGCGACGACGATGACGTCGGCGAAGGGCGTCGCGGTGTACTGGACGATGAGGAAGGCCGCGGCGCCCATGACGGGCGGCAGAATCTGTCCCCCGGAGGAGGCCGACGCCTCGACGCCGCCGGCGAACTCCGGCCGGTACCCCGACTTCTTCATCAGCGGGATCGTGAACGCGCCCGTCGTGACCGTGTTGGCGATGGACGATCCGGAGATGGTGCCCATGAAGCCGGAGGCGAGGATGGACGCCTTCGCCGGGCCGCCCTTGCGCGTGCCGGTCGCCGCGTAGGCGAGGTCGATGAACCACTGGCCGGCGCCGGACATCTCCAGGAACGCGCCGAAGAGGATGAAGATGTAGATGAACTGCACGGAGACGGTGATCGGTATCCCGAAGACCCCGTTCTCGGTGTTGTACCAGAGGTTCTGAATGATCGCGGGCCACGAGAGTTCGGGGATGGAGAGGACGCCGACGTAGGCGGCGTTCTGGGGGATGAACACTCCGAAGCGCGCGTAGACGACGAAGGCCGCGACGATCAGCATGAGATAGAGGGAGATGGCCCGGCGGGTCGCCTCCAACACCAGGAGGACACCGATCACGCCGAGCACCATGGCGTAGGACGTCTCGGTGAGGGGGCCGAGCAGTCCCGCGACGGGGTCGAGGAAGGTGAACACCTCGTGGATCGCCCGCCCGGACTCCAGACCGAGCGCGCGCATCCGTTGGATCTCGTCGAAGTCGGTCACGAAGTAGGCCGCCGACAGCACCGCGACGGGAATCAAGGCGAGGTCGAACGGTGTCACGCGGTCCAGGTCGGGGTCGACGAAAATCCACCGGAGCGCCCCACCGGCGGCGTGGACGATGCGCGAGAGCGGGTGTGACGCCCCGAATCGGTCGTCGACGACCGCGCCGAGTCGCACACAGCGGCTGGCGATCGGCCCGTCGCCCGTGCTGGCCGGATAGAGCAGGAAGGCCAACACCAGCCCGAAGGTGACGTGGATGGCGTTGATCTGGAGGAGTTGGAGCGCGACGAACTCCACCTCACCGATCAGCGGCAGGGTGAGCGCGAGGACGAACCCCTTGGCGGCGAGCCACATCTGAAACACCGAGAAGGTGATGCCGACGGCCGCGACGACGACGGCCGCGAGGCCGCCCAGGGAGCGTTTGCGCTCGATCTCCTGGATGATCGCATCGGTCTCCTCGCGGTCCGGTGCCTCGGCCGTGTCGTCGGTCGGTTGGTCGTCTGTCATAGTCGATCGAGTGCGGTCGCGAGCGAGGATCGGTGGCGGATCGAGAGCGTCACCGACTCGCCGTCGGAGAGCGCGACCAGGTCGTACGTCCGGCCGTCGACGTGCAGTTCGTGGCCGGCGATCCGCCCGGGTGCGACCGTAAACTGCTCGTAACTCCCCGGTGGATCGTAGATAAAGGTCCCGTTCTCCCGTGTGACGTTTACGCGACTGGGGAGTCCCCAGCCGTACGATTCGAACTCCATGCGGGTGTTCACGAGGCGGTCACCCCGGACCGTGTAGCCGTCGTAGACGCGCGTCTTCTCGACGCTGTGGTTGTACTCCAGCGCGACGGTCGATCCGTTCTGCACCGGGGCGGTGAGATACTCCTCGCCCGTCTCCGCGTCGGCGACGACCAGCACCGACCCCCCGGGTGTGGCGGCCGCGCTCCCGAGTCCGGCGACGAGGACGACGAAGACGAGGATCGCGACGTGTGTCCGCTTCATGCCAAATATCGAACGCGAGTGTGTCCGGTGTGCGGTACGCCTCCGCGGGGGAGGCGGTTCGTCGGTGTTACGCGTCGAAGTACGCGGCTGCGCCGGGGTGAAGCTCGATGGACATGCCGTCCTGTGCGGATTCCTTGCTGATGAAGTCCGTCTTGATCGTGAGGTCGCTCACGTTGTCGAAGATGGCGGCGGTGACTTCCTGCACGGTCGACTCGGCGACGCCCGAGCGCGTGGCGATCATCGCCTGTACGGCCACCGTCTCGACGTCGCTGTCGACGCCGCTGTAGGTGCCGGCCGGGATGGTGTCGTCGGCGAACCAGGAGGCTGCGTCCTTGACGGCCTGTCGGTTGTCGCCCGCGATGGGCACGAGCTGGACGTCGTTGGTCGTCGCGAGGTCCTCGATGGCGCCGACGGGCCACCCACCGACGACGAAGGCGGCGTCGATGTCGCCGTTCCGCAGCTGGTCGGCCGCCTGCGAGAAGGAGGCGTTCTGCTCGTTGAACTCCGTGATGCCGACCGCTTCGAGGATCTGGAGGGCGTTGACCTGCGTGCCCGACCCGAGGTCACCGGTGTTGATCGTCGCGCCGGACAGGTCGGAGAGCTGCGTGATGCCGGTGTCGGCCAGCGTGACGATGGTGATGGTCTCGGGGTAGAGCGTCGCGACGCCCTGCAGGTTGTCGATGGCGTTGCCCTGGAACGCCTCGATGCCCGTGCCGTTTTTGGCGAAGGAGGCGATGTCGTTCTGGATCAGCGCGAAGTCGGCGTCGCCGCTGGAGAGGTTGCCGACGTTCTCCACGCTCGCGCCCGTCGACTGGACGTTCAGTGTGTAGTCCGTGTTCGCCTCGACGACCGACTTGAACTCGTTCGAGAGCGGGAAGTACGTCCCACCGGTACCGCCGGCGTGCCACGAGAGGCGGGTGTCACCGCTCCCGCCGCCCGACGCTTCGGTTTCCGTCGCCGTCGCGTCGCTGCCCCCGGATTCCTCCGTCTCCGTCGGTTCGCTCCCGCCGTCGCCGCCGTCGCCGCCGCCGCTACAGCCGGCCAGGGCGGCCACGCCAGTCAGTCCCGCTGCGTGAAGGAACCGTCGCCGAGTCGAGTCGTCTGACATACTGCCAGAATCGAGGGTGCCAGTACATTTAACCCTGTCCAAAATTGCCGGAATCGAATCAGTTATTTGAGGGTTCGTCGGCGTGGAGCGCCACGGCCGTCTCGCCGGCGCGAACGGGGTCGCCCTCCGCGACGAGCAGGTCGGCCCGGTCGTAGGTCGACGGCAGCAACACGTCCGCGCGGCTGCCGAAGGCGATGTGACCGATCCGGTCGCCGCGGGCCACCTCGTCGCCCGTCGAGACGTAGGGGTGGATGCGGCGGGCGAACCAGCCGGCGATCATCGAGCACTCGCAGGTGTCGAAAGCCACGTCGACGCGTTCGTTCCGGTCCGAGTCCTTGCTGAAGGCGGGTCGGTGCGCACCGGGGCGGTGAGTCAGCGACTGGACGGCCCCCGCACGCGGCGCCCGAAGGACGTGCACGTCGGTGACGTTCATGAACACGCCGATTCGAACCCGGTCGCCCTCCTCGCGGACGACGGAGACTCGCCCGTCGGCGGGGGAGACGACGCCCCGCGGCGGCGGTGATCGCTCCGGGTCCCGGAAGAAGTGGACGACGAATCCGCCGAGCGCGAGCGCGAGCGCCCCGAGCGGCGGGGAGACGACCGCCAGCGGAACCGCCGCGACAAGCGGCGGGAGGGCGTACCGCCGGGCACCGGGTGCCAGCTTCACGGCTGGACCTCGGCGCGTTCCCCCCACGTCGACAGCAGGTGCGTGAGGTGGAGACGCTCGTCCGTCCCGATCACCAGATTCAGGTCCGTTTCGCCGGCGAGACGGTGGAGACGCGCGAGTTCTTCACCGTCGTACCGCTTGCGCGCGGCCGACAGCAGGTCCACGAGCAGCGACTGGCCGTCGTACCCCTCGTCGTCGAGTAGCGTTCCGACCGTCTTGCGGGCGTCGGTCAGGTCGCCCGACTCCGTGGCCGCCAGGATCGACGCCAGGTCGTCGTCGTACCCAACGTCCTTGAGCGTCTCGTGGACCGTCGTCATCGTCACCTCCTCGGCCGTCTCGGCGGTCGTCTGTGCGCCGAGGATGGCCCGCCGGAGGTCGCCGCCGGCGTACCCCGCCACGAACTCCAGGCCGTCGTCGTCGTACGCCACGTCCTCGGCGTCGAGGATAGCCGCGAGGACGGCTTCGATTTCGTCGGCCGTCGGCGCCCGGACGGGCACCGGGAAACACCGCGAGCGCACGGGCGCGATGAGCGTCGAGGGCTGGCGGGTGACGAGCACGAACTGGGTGGTACGGTGGTACCGCTCCATCACTCGCCGGAGCGCCTGCTGGAAGTCCTCCCGGATCGCCTCGGCGTTGTCGAGGACGATCGTCTTGTAGTCGCCGGAGACGGGGGCGTAGCTCGCGGACTCCTTCAACACGCGGTTGATCATGTCGCGTTTCGCCATGCGGGAGCGTCCGGTCAGGAACTGCTCGAACCGGGGATCCTGTCGAATCTCCTTTTTCGTGCGGTCGAAGAAGTCCGCGACGTTGATCTCGACGAGGTCGTTGGCGGGATCCTCGTGAGACGCCCTCGCGAGGGCACGGACGGCGGCGGTCTTGCCGGCGCCAGGCGGTCCCTGCACGACGAGGTTCATCGGCTCGTCGACCGCCCGCCGGAGTCGGTCGCGGACCGACGACTGGGGCAGGTCCTCGAGGCTCGGCGCGTGAGTGTCCGTCCAGAGCGGGGCGTCCATCGGCGACCCCTAGTCGACCGACGGGTAAGAATCCCTCTATCTCGCCCTCCCGCTCCGGCTCCCCCGCGACTCGCTCCCGGGCGTCCGCGGGCGTCTCCGTCTCCAGCAACGATCCACCTCCAGCAACGATCCACCTTCGCCTCGAACGCCGCTTCCGGGAGTTCGTGCGGGCGCCGCGCTCGCGGAGCGCCGCCAGCGCGGCGTCCACGGCGTCCCCGCCGCCGTGGACGGGAGCCGCATCGCCCCTTTCCGAGCCAGGAAACGGCGGGCACGACGGCGGCGAGGCCGACGGCCCGGACGACCCAGAACCAGGGGGCGTCGAGGGCCATCGCGAGGCAGCCGAGGCCGAGGCCGAGGACGGCGGTGCCGACGAGGGCGACGAGGGGGTCGGCGTCGTGGCGGCCGGTGGACCGCGCGGCCGTACGTCCGACGCCGACGGAAACGCCGCCGACGCCGGCCGCGCACCGACACGGGTTTATCACCACCGCCCACATGCCGAAGCATGTCGATGCGCGTGACGTTTCTCGGCACTAGCGGGGCCGTTCCGACGACCCAGCGGGCGCCGAGCGCCGTCCTCGTGAACCGCGAGGGTGAGCGGTTTCTGTTCGACTGCGGAGAGGGGACACAGCGCCAGATGATGCGTTTCGGGACCGGCTTCGACGTCTCCCACATCTTCGTCACGCACCTCCACGGCGATCACATCCTCGGGATTCCGGGACTGATCCAGTCGCTCGACTTCAACGACCGCACCGATCCGCTGGCGATTCACGTCCCGCCGCGCTCCCGGGGAGCAATCGAGGACCTGGTCCACGCCGGCGGCCACCGCCCCGGCTACCCCGTCCGGATCCACGAGGTCTCTCCGGGATCGGTCGCCTACGACGCCGAGGACTTTCTCGTCCGCACCGTCGAGACGGAGCACCGCACCCGCTCGATGGGCTACGCGCTGGTCGAGGACGACCGGCCCGGTCGTTTCGACCGGGAACACGCGGAGGAACTCGGCGTGCCCGTCGGCCCGAAGTTCGGCCGGCTCCACGGGGGCGAGTCGGTCGAACTCGATGACGGCCGCGTGATCGACCCGGACCAGGTCGTGGGCGACCCCCGGCCCGGTCGGAAACTGGTGTACACCGGCGACACCCGGCCGGTCGAGGCCGTCGTCGAGGCGGCCGCGGACGCCGACCTCCTGATCCACGACGCGACGTTCGCGGACGACGAGGTGGAACGCGCACGACAGACGGGACACTCCACCGCCCGCGAGGCGGCGGAGGTGGCCGCCCGGGCCGGCGCCGCGCGCCTCGCCCTGACGCACCTCTCCTCGCGGTACGCCGGCCGGTGGACGGAGCTCCAGCGGGAGGCACGCGGGGCCTTCGACGGCGAGTGTTTCGTCGCCAGCGACGGCCAGACCGTCGACGTTCCCTACCCGGCGTGATCCGGTGGTCGGACGCCACCACCCGTCGCGGCGTTCCCAGCCCCCGAAAACGATCGATAGGTAGTTGCACGGTACCGTGAAACGGGCCGTATGACCTTTCTCGTCCCGTTCGACGGGTCGGCACTCGCCGAGGCGGCGCTCGTCCGCGCGACCGAGTTCGCGAGCGTGTTCGACGAGGACGTGTTGGCGGTCAGCGTCGTCCCGGACGGGAACGCCGAGTACGCTCGCGAGCGCGACTGGCTCGACCCGGACGCCCCGTTCGAGATGCAGTCGGTCGTGGCGACGCTCCACACGCAGGTGACGGAGCTGTGTCCGAGCGCCGACTTCCGACACGTGCGGGTCGGGACGAACGCCGCCCCCGGGACGATAGCGAAGCGCGTCCGAGAGCGGGCCCAGCGAGAAGACGTCTCGATGGTGTTCGTCGGCAGCGACAACGCCGGCCATCTGGTGACGGAGGTGAGCAGCATCGGCGGGACGATCGCGGCCGCCGACGCCTACGACGTGGTCATCGTCCGTGACCGCACGCCGGCCCGGATCGCTCGACTCGCCGACGCTTCGCCCCGACGCGATCCGAAATCGGATTTCTACTACCCCGACTCGGCGGCCCGCGACGACGACGACTCGTCCGGCCCCGACGACGACCCGTGAGCTACCGCGCAGCGGAACAGCGGCGACGGTCCGCGGACGGGCGGTAGGCGACCCCCGGCGGCGTGGAGTATTTATTTCGTGCCCCCCTACCCTGGGGCGTGAACGCCCGGACGAGTGCGCTCGACGCGCTGGTGTTCGGCGTCGACGTCCAGAGCGGTGACGTCCGCGGGGACGCCCCCTCCTACGCGGTGGTCGCCTACGACGGCGAGAACGTCGACCGGGACGTGGTGTCCTTCCGCAAACTCCGGCGGCTCGTCGAGCGCGAGGAGCCGGCCCTCCTCGCGACGGACAACGTCTACGAACTGGCGACCGACCACGACGACCTGGTTCGATTCCTCCGGTGGCTCCCCGACGGGACGCGGCTGGTGCAGGTGACGGGCGCCGAGCGGCCGGAACCCCTCTCGCGGGTCGCCTCCCGACACGGCGTCCCCTACGGCAAGAAGCCGATGAAGGAGGCGGAGGCCGCCGCCCGCCTGGCGGCCGCCAACGTCGGCCACGAGGTGACGGCATTCACCGACACGACGACGGTGAAGGTGTCCCGGGGTCGGTCCACGGGGAAGGGCGGGTGGAGCCAGGACCGCTACACCCGACGTATCCACGGTAACGTGAAAAAGCGCGCACGCGAAGTCGCGTCGTCGCTGGACGCGGCGAACCTCGACTACGAGCGCGACGTGACCGAGAAGTACGGTGGCTTCGCCAACGCGACCTTCACCGTCGAGGCGGCCCCCGACGACCTCCCCGTGGGGCAGTCGCGTTCGGGCGACACGCGCGTCGAAATCGAGCGAGAACGCCGCGACGGCATCGAGTTCGAACCGCTGGTGAAACGGCGGGACCGCGTCCTCGTCGGCATCGACCCCGGGACCACGACGGCGGCGGCCGTCGTTGGCCTCGACGGCGACGTCCTCGACGTGTTCTCGACGCGGACGGCGGACACGGCGGGGGTCATCGAGTGGCTGGTCGAGCGCGGGCGCCCCGTCGTCGTCGCCGCCGACGTGGAGCCGATGCCCGAGACGGTCGAGAAGTTCCGTCGGAGCTTCGACGCCGCGGGCTGGGAGCCGGAGTCGGACCTGCCGGTCGACGAGAAGCTCCACCGAACCCGCGAGCACACCTACGACAACGACCACGAACGCGACGCGATGGCGGCCGCCCTGTTCGCGTTCGACGCCTACGAGGACCAGTTCGAGCGCATCACTCGGAAGGTGCCGCCGCAGTTCGACCGCGGCGAGGTGATCGACCGGGTCGTCGGCGGGGAGGCGTCCGTCGAGGCGGTGTTGCGTGACCTCTCCGACGACGACGACCCCGAGGCGGAGGAGTCGAGCCACGAGCCTCGGGAACTCTCGGCCGAGGAGCGCCGCATCAAGCGCCTCGAACGGCAGGTCGACCGGCTGGAGGGGACGGTGGAGGACCTCCGCACCCGCCTCGACGAGAAGGACGAACGCATCGCGGAGTACGAGGAGGAACTGTCCGAGACCCGTCGCGAGGAGCGTCGGGAGGCGAGGGAACGCCGCGAGGTGAACCGCCTGGAACGCGAGACGGAACGCCTCGAACGGGAACGCGACGAGGAACGCGAGCGCGCCGAGGAGCTCGAATCGAAACTGGAGCGGCTGAAGGCACTCTGGAAACTCGACCATTCCGACTTCAGCGACGTCTCGGAGGGTCGGGATCTGGTGTCGGTGAAGGTGATCGAACAGTTCACCCGCGACGCCGTCGACGCCGCCGAGGAGGCCTACGGGTTGGCGGCTGGCGACGTGCTTTACCTTCGGGATGCGAGCGGTGCCGGACGGTCGACGGCCCAGCGCCTGGCGGCCACGGAGCCGCGGATCGTCCTCCGGGACGGCAACCTCTCCGACGCCGCCGACGAGGTGCTGTTCGAGGCCGACGTCCCCGTCGCCCCCGCTGCCGACGTGACGATTCGGGAGGTGGACGAACTCGCCGTCGCTCGGGAGAGCGAGGTGGAGGCGGCTATCGAGGACTGGGAGCGTCGAGCCGAGGAGCGCTCCCGCGAGCGGAAGTCGGAGATGGTCGACCAGATCATCAGCGAACACCGGGCCGAGAGCGGCGACTGACCGGCTCTCGCCCCCACGGCTTTGGTTCTCGAGGGTGACGGAGGGGTATGAGCGAGGACGACACCGACCTCGAAACCGAGGGCGACCCCGAACGGGCCGACATGGGCGACCTCTTCGACGAACTCGAGGAACTCGAGGGGCTGGTGATGTCCGACGCCGCCCGAAAACAGGTCCGGGAGACGATGCGCGTGGCGATGGAGGCGAGCAGCGGGGCGAGCCCGTTCGGACGGGTGATCAGGGGATACGACCGGGGTGACCTCGCGGAGGCGCTCCTGGGGAGCCTGCTGTTCGGCATCCCGATGGCCGTCGAAGGCGGTACGCAGGAGGTGGGGACCTTCCTCGCACCCCGGCCACTCTATCTCCTCGGTACGGCCGTCTTCGCCGTCTCGCTCGTCATCGGGATCCTCTACGTCGCCGACATCCAGGACGTTCGCATCCATCGGCCGATCTTCGGCCTGATCCCGCGCCGTCTCGTGGGCGTGCTCGGCGTCTCATTTCTGACCGCCGTCCTCCTCCTGACGCTGTGGGGGCGCGTCGACTGGGAGGCGCCGCGACTCGCGCTCGCCAACGCCGTCGTGGCGTTCGTGCCGATGAGCATCGGTGCGGCGCTCGGTGACCTCTTGCCCGGATCGTAAGCAGAAGTCATATTTCGGCGCTCCTGTTTTCAGTGTGCATGGACGTCTACGAGCGGATCACCCGGAACGCGACCGAGGTGGTCACGGAGGACGAAGGACGCGAGCTGGCCGAGGACCCCGAGGGCAAGCGCGCGTACGTCGGGTACGAGCCCTCGGGCGTGTTGCACATCGGCCACATGCTCACGGCGACGAAACTGATGGATCTCCAAGACGCCGGTTTCGAGGTGACGATCCTGCTCGCGGACGTCCACGCCTACCTCAACGACAAGGGAACCTTCGAGGAGATTCGGGAGACGGCCGAGCGGATGAAGGCGCAGTTCCTCGCCTACGGGCTGGACGAGGAACGCGCCGAGTTCGTCTACGGCTCCGAGTTCGAGTTCGACCGCGAGTACGTCCTCGACCTGCACGCGCTGGAACTGGAGACGAGCATCTCGCGCGCCCAGCGGGCGATGGCGGAGATCAAAAGCAGCGACACGGTCACCGTCTCGCAGGCCGTCTACCCCCTGATGCAGGCGCTTGACATCGTCTACCTCGACGTCGACCTCGCGGTCGGGGGGATGGAACAGCGCAAGGTCCACATGCTCGCCCGGGACACACTGCCGACGATCGGTGAGAAGTCTCCGACCTGCCTGCACACGCCGCTGATCGCCGACCTCCGGACCGGCGTGGGGAAGATGTCCGCCAGCGAGGGCGTCTCCATCTCGATGGAGGACTCGGCGTCGGACATCGAGGAGAAGGTCAACGACGCCTTCTGCCCGCCGACGCGGGATCCGGACCCGGACGACGAGGGTCGTGAGCGGGAGAACCCCGTCCTCCAGATCTTCGAGTACCACGTCTTCCCGCGGTACGAGACGGTCGTGGTCGAACGGCCGGAGCAGTACGGCGGCGACCTGACCTACGACGACTACGAGTCGCTGGCGGCGGATCTGGAGTCGGGCGAACTCCACCCCGCCGACGCGAAGGGGGCGCTGGCGGTGTACCTCGACGAACTCATCGCACCCGGGCGGCGGAAACTGCAGGACTCGGCGTCCGACGCCTGATCGGCGGCGGCGACGATGCGTCGGCGGTTTTAAAACTCGCGACCGCGAACGTCAGCGTATGAGCGAGAACGAAAACGGCGGGCGCAAGGACCTTCGAATGCCCGACGACGACGAGGTGTTCGCCGTCGTAACGAACATGCTCGGGGCGAACCGAGTGAAGGTACGCTGTGCGGACGGGGTGGAGCGCACCGCCCGCATCCCGGGCCGGATGCAAAAGCGCATCTGGATCCGGGAGGACGACGTGGTCCTCGTCGAACCCTGGGACTGGCAGGACGAGAAAGCGGATATCTCGTGGCGCTACGAGAAGTCCGAAGCGGACCAGTTGCGGCGCGAAGGACACATCGAGTAGCGACGGGACTTTTACTGCGGGCCGACGTACGGTGAGTGAATGAACGACCGCGAGGAGTACGGCCTGCTCGAACCCGAGGAGGGCGAAGGCGAGGACTTCGGCGACGAGTGGGAGGAAATCGACGTCTCCGACACCGAGGCGGACCGCATCGCCAGAAAGCGGGACCGCGAGTTCGCCGAGTTCCGCAAGCGTCTGAAGGACGCCGACCAGTTCAAGGTCGAACAGTCGGTGTTCGACGACGCCACCTTCGCGGCCATCTACAAACTGGTACAGGACGGCTACATCGAGGCGTTCGGTGGTCCCATCTCGACGGGCAAGGAAGCGAACGTCTACGAGGCGCTCGGCGCCGAGGACCGGGACGTGGCGGTGAAGATCTACCGCATCAACGCCTCGAACTTCCAGCAGATGCGGGAGTATCTCGAAGGCGACCCGCGCTTCGAGGGGATCGGCTCCGACAAAAAGAAAGTCGTCCTCGCGTGGACGAAAAAGGAGTTCGCGAACCTGCGCCGGGCGAAGGCGGCCGGGGTACGGGTGCCCGAACCCATCGCCGTCGAGCGGAACGTTCTCGTGATGGAACTGGTGGGGCTGGTCGAGGACCGCGCCCGCCGACTCGCCGAGGTGGACGTGGAAAACCCCGAGACGGCCTTCGAGGTCGTCCGGGAGTACATGCGACGGCTCCACCGTGCCGGACTGGTCCACGGGGACCTCTCGGAGTACAATCTCATCATCCACGACGGGGAACTGGTCGTCATCGACCTCGGGCAGGCGGTGACGGTCCACCACCCCAACGCCGAGGACTTCCTCGAACGGGACTGCCGAAACGTCGCGGCGTTTTTCACCCGGCAGGGGATCGACGTCGACCCCGCCGACCTGCAGGCGTTCGTGACCGAGGCCGAACCGGAGCCGTAACTCCCGAGCGAGAACGCTTAAACGGCTCCGACCGGTATCGATCGATATGCAGCACGTGAAGGTTCCGCAGGACCGACTCGGCGTCCTCATCGGCGAGGGCGGCGAGACCATGCGCGAGATCGAGCGACGCGCCGAGGTCCGTCTCGACATCGACTCCGAGAGCGGTAGCGTCGCCATCGACGCCACCGGCGACCCCGTCACCGCGATGGTCGCCCCCGACATCGTCCGCGCCATCGGGCGGGGCTTCAAGCCCGACGCGGCGCTCTCCCTCCTCGACGACGAGATGCGGATGTTCGATCTGATCGACATCGAGGACGCGACCCGAAACAAGAACGACCTCCAGCGACAGAAGGGCCGCCTCATCGGCGAGAACGGCCGGACTCGGGAACTCATGGAGGAACTCACCGGCGCCGAGGTGGTCATCTACGGGACGACCCTCGGCATCATCGGCCAACCCGAGGAGGTACAAGCCGTCCGTCGGGCCGCCGAGATGTTACTCGACGGCGCGCCCCACGGTGCGGTGTACGGCTTCCTCGAACGCAAGCACAACGAACTCACCCGCGGCGTCGAACTGTAGATACGCCCCGCCTTTCCTCCCGCACTCACCGCTCACCGGTTCTCCGAGCCACGGTAACGCGTAACGATAACCCCCCACCCTCGCGTGATCGGCCCCTTCCGCTAATCCCGTGACTGCGCCACGGTGTCGCACACGACGAATCACAACGCTTTTATAGAATCACAATCAATCAAAGGTTGATTATGTCTCAGCGAATGCAGCAGGGTCAGCCGATGATCATTCTCGGCGAGGACTCCCAGCGAACCCAGGGCAAGGACGCCCAGTCGATGAACATCACGGCCGGCAAGGCCGTCGCGGAGGCCGTACGGACCACACTCGGTCCGAAGGGCATGGACAAGATGCTCGTCGACTCCGGCGGGAGCGTCGTCGTCACGAACGACGGCGTCACGATTCTGAAGGAGATGGACATCGATCACCCCGCGGCGAACATGATCGTCGAAGTCTCCGAGACGCAGGAGGACGAGGTCGGCGACGGCACCACGACGGCCGTCGTCATCGCGGGCGAACTCCTCGACGAGGCCGAGGATCTCATCGACCAGGACATCCACCCGACGACGCTGGCCCAGGGGTACCGCCGGGCCGCGGAGAAGGCAAAGGAGGTCCTCGAAGAGAACGCCATCGACGTCTCGCCCGACGACCGCGAGACGCTCGTCAAAATCGCCTCCACGGCGATGACGGGCAAGGGCGCCGAGAGCGCCAAAGACCAGCTCGCGGACCTGCTCGTCGACGCCGTGCTCGCCGTGCGCGACGACGACGGCGTCGACACCGACAACGTCTCCATCGAGAAGGTCGTCGGCGGCGCCATCGGCAACTCCGAGCTCATCGAGGGCGTCATCGTCGACAAGGAACGCGTCAGCGACAGCATGCCCTACGCCGTCGAGGACGCCGACATCGCGCTGATCGACGGCGCGCTCGAGGTCAAGGAGACCGAAATCGACGCCGAGGTCAACGTCACCGACCCCGACCAGCTCCAGCAGTTCCTCGACCAGGAGGAGAAACAGCTCCGCGAGATGGTCGACCACCTGAAGGACGTCGGCGCAGACGCCGTCTTCGTGGGTAGCGGTATCGACGACATGGCCCAGCACTACCTGGCCCAGGAGGGTATCCTCGCCGTCCGCCGCGCGAAGGACAGCGACCTCTCCCGGCTCGCCCGTTCGACGGGCGGGACGGTCGTCGGCTCCGTCGACGACCTGACCGAGGACGACCTCGGCTTCGCCGGCTCCGTCGCCCAGAAGGACATCGGCGGCGACGAGCGCATCTTCGTCGAGGACGTGGCCGAGGCCAAGTCCGTGACGCTCGTCCTCCGCGGTGGCACCGAACACGTCGTCGACGAAGTCGAGCGCGCGGTTGAGGACTCGCTCGGCGTCGTCCGCACGACGCTCGAGGACGGCAAGGTCCTGCCCGGCGGCGGCGCGCCCGAGGCGGAACTCGCCCTCGCGCTGCGCGACTACGCCGACTCCGTCGGGGGGCGCGAACAGCTCGCCGTCGAGGCCTTCGCCGAGGCGCTCGACGTCATTCCGCGCACCCTCGCCGAGAACGCCGGTCTCGACCCCATCGACTCGCTGGTCGACCTGCGCGCCCAGCACGACGGTGGCGACCTCTCGGCCGGTCTGGACGCCTACACGGGCGACATCATCGACATGGAGGAAGAGGGCGTCGTCGAACCCCTCCGCGTGAAGACCCAGGCCATCGAGTCCGCCACCGAGGCGGCCGTCATGATCCTCCGCATCGACGACGTCATCGCTGCCGGCGACCTCAAGGGCGGCGGCAGCGACGACGGCGGCGACGAAGGCGGCCCTGGCGGCGCCGGCGGCATGGGCGGCGGCATGGGCGGCATGGGCGGCATGGGTGGCATGGGCGGCGCGATGTAAGTTCGGCCACCAGCCCGCTCACCCCACGCCTCCGAGTCGAACCGGCTTTCGAGCGACCTCGAATTTTTTTCGACCCCGACCCGCGCAGCGGCCGGTGTGACGACTGCGGTCCGGCGACTAGCCCGACCGAGACGCGTCCTGGGCGACGAGTTGGGGCGTGATCCCGTCGAACGTCACCGTGCGTCGTGGCGGTCCCCGAACGCCCGCGCCCCCTCGGCCGAGAACGGCGCAGTTTTGCACTCAGTCAACCGGAGCCGCCGCTCTCTACGACACGTCGTCTCGCGTCGCCGAACGTCTCGGCTCCAGTCGCCCGAGGCACGCAAAATCGATACCGTCCTCGACCCAGGCTCTTCCCCCGTCGCCGGCCTTCCCGGCCGCTAGAACGGGAGACGATGCAGTCGACCCTGTTGGAGAGTTCGGCACTCGTCGCGGCCCGTGCGTCTGTGGTCACCGCTACCGTCTCGATACCCGTCGCCACCTCGCCGACCGGGTTCACGACGTTCTCTAAGGTCTCCTGTGTCTCGCGGCCGGAGTCGGGGCGCCGGCCGCCTCATTCGCACCCCCTGTGAGCCAGTTCCGGCCGTCGCCGATCACGGACGCGGCGACGGCCGAGAAGCGGTTACGACGAGCCGTCTCAGGCGAACAGGTCGCGGGCGTCGGCGACGGCGTCGATCAACCGGTCGATCTCCTCGCGGGTGTTGTAGATGTAGAAGGAGGCCCGCGCGGAGGCGGCGACGCCGAGTTTGTCGTGGAGCGGTTGGGTGCAGTGGTCGCCGGCACGGATCGCCACGCCGTAGTCGTTGACGATGCTGGAGAGATCGTGGGCGTGGACGCCGTCGACGTTGAACGCGACGAGGCCGCCCCGGTCGTCGCCCGGGGGACCGTAGATTTCCACGTCGTCGAACTCGGTCAGGCGGTCGTAGGCGTACTCGGCCAGCAGTTCCTCGTGGGCCTGTACGGCGTCCATCCCGATGTCCTCGAGGTACTCGATGGCGGCCGCGAAGGCGATGCCCTGCGCGATGGAGGGCGTGCCCGCCTCGAACTTCCAGGGCAGGTCCTCCCACGTCGCGTCGTCGTAGGTCACCCGGCGGATCATGTCACCGCCGTACAGGTACGGTTGCATCTCATCCAGAGTTGACTCCTTTCCGTACAGGGCGCCGATACCGGTCGGACCGCACATCTTGTGACCGGAGAAGGCGAAGAAGTCGGCGTCCATCGCCTTCACGTCGACGGGGCGGGTGGGCGCCGACTGGGCGCCGTCGACGAAGATCAGCGCGTCGTGGTCGTGGGCCATGTCGGCCAGTTCGCCGACTGGGTTGACCGTTCCGAGGGTGTTCGAGACGTGTACGACCGACACCATCGCCGTGGAGTCGTCGATCAACTCGGCGGCGTGATCCATATCGAGGCGGCCGTCGTCGTCGACGCGGATGTACCGCACCTCGGCGCCGGTCCTCTTGCCGATCTGTTGCCACGTCACCAGCGAGGCGTGATGTTCCATCTCCGAGAGGACGACCGAGTCCTCGGGGCCGAGTTCGGCCAGTCCCCACGCGTAGGCGACGAGGTTCTCGGCCTCGGTGGTGTTCTTGGTGAAGACGATCTCCTCGCGGCCAGCCGCGCCGACGAAGTCGGCGACGGTGTCGTGGGCCTCCTCGTAGGCCACGCTCGCCTCCTGGCTCAACTGGTGGATCCCTCGGTGAACGTTGGCGTTGTAGCCGCGGTAGTACTCGCTGATCGTGTCGACCACCCGATCCGGCGTGTGACTCGTCGCGGCGTTGTCCAGATAGCAAAGCGGCGTGTCGTCGTCGGGCCCCTGTCCGGGCGTCTCCACGTCGCCCCCGACCAGGCGGTCGAGGATCGGGAAATCGGCCCGGATGGCCTCCACGTCGATCGGATACGATTCCTGGACTCCCATCGGGCACGCGTACGATCCGGAAGGATAACACCCCTTCGGTGTCTCACCCTCGTCGAAACCGACGCCGGTTACACCGGTTTCCCGACACCTTCTTTATGTCCCCTCTCACCTAGTTGGCCCTATGGAACGTCGACGGATCTTGACAGCGTGCGGGGCGCTCGCAACGGGGCTGCTCGCGGGATGCAGTGGCGGTGACGGCGAGTCGGCGACGGGGACGCCGACGGCGACGGCCGAACCGACGGCGACGGCCACCGATCGTCCTACGGCGACGGGGACGGCGACACCGACGGAGACGGCCGAACCGACGGCGACGGGAACCTCGGTGCCCGACGGGCCGACCCACGGACTCGACGAGTCCTTCACCGTCGGGAGTGGCGAGAACGCCATCGGCTACCGAATCATCGATCTCTATCGAGCGGATCGGCTCGGGAGTAGCGCGAACAACTCGACGGCGGACGGCACCTACGTCGTCGTCATCCTGGAGCTCTCGAATCCACAGAGCGACGCCACTACCTTCCCGCGAAACGAGTTCATCGTGGCCAACGAGGAACAGATCCGATATATCGACGAGAACGCGACGCCGCTTGTTGCCGACGACGACCGGCTCAACGTGCAGCCGCTCGCCAACGCCACCGTCCTCGCGAACAGTTCGAAGACCGGTGCCGTGGTGTTCGACCTCGACCCCGACCAGTCCTACCGGATCCGCCTGCTCCCGATCGGCGATTCCGGTGAGACACACTACGTGAACATCGGGACCGTCTCCGAACTGCCGGCCCTCGAACGCTCGATGGTCGGCTAGAGCCAGAGCAGCTGTGCGTGGCGGGCACCGTCCAAGTCGAGGACACGGTCCTCGTCGACGAGGCCGGCGTCGATGGCGACCGACACGCAACGCTCGCCGACGAGGTTGGCGACCGACGCCCGCGTCAGCGCGTCGACCACGTCCTCGGCGTCGCCCTCGTCGCCGCCGTAAAACTCCTCGGTCACCGTCAGCGACACCGAGCCGTCGCCGTAGGTTTCGCCGAGACACTCCTCGTCACAGACCGCGACGAGGAGGCCTTCGGGCGTGTCGCGCTCACGGATCAACATCGCTACCGATCCTCGACCAGTTCGCGTTCGGCCTCCTCGCGGAGTTCCGCCGCCTGCTCCTGGACGCGTTCTGCCTCCTCGTCCTCTCCGAGTTCCTCCAGCGCCATCGCCTTCTCCTCCAGCACCGAGGCGTTGCGCATCCCCAGACGGATGGCGTTGTCGAAGCAGTCGACGGCGTTCTCGTGCAGGCCGCGTTCCGAGAGGAAGAACCCGCGGTTGTACCACGCCTGCGCGAACCGGGGATCGACCTCCACGGCGCGTTCGGCGTGTTCGAGTGCCTGTTCGGTTCGTCCCCACTCCCAGAGGGTGTAAGCGAGGTTCGTGTGCGCCGAGGCGGCGTGTTCCGAGTCCTCGTCGATGGACAGTGCCTCCTCGTAGGCGCCGACAGCCTCGTCGTACTCCTCCAGTTGGGCGTGGGCTGCACCCTTGTTCACCCACGCCTCCTGGGCGATCAGCTCGTCGTCCGCGAAGCTCGCGGCTCGCTCGAACGTCTCGGTCGCCTCTTCGAACCGGTTGATGCCCATGTACGACAGACCCACGTCGACCAACTGTTCCGCGTCCACCTGGTCGCTGCCGACGTTTCGCTCGTCGAGTAGGTCGGTCAGCACCCGCGAGTCGACCGGATCGACCGCCGACGGATCGACCGACAGCTCCGGCGGGTCGAGCGAGAACTCCTCGTACTCCTCGTCGAACCCCTGCCCCTCCGAGAAGCGATGGGGTCGCTCGTCTTCCATGCCTCTCGCTTGGGTGTCGGATCGGTTAAGGCCTGCGTCACGGGCCAGAACTTAGGTCCCGGCCGCCCGAGAGTCGATATGCGCCTGTTCGTCAGCGTCGACGTCGACCCCCTCGCCGACGCCATCGCGGACGCCCAGCACCGACTCCCCGACGCCGGGGGACTCCGGTTCGTCGACCCCACCGACGCCCACGTCACCCTCAAGTTCCTCGGCGAGGTGGCCCCGTCCCAGCGGGACGCCCTCGACGTCGCCCTGTCGACGGCCGTCGACGACGCCGGGGTCGGCCCCTTCACCCTGACCCTCGGCGGCTACGGCGTCTTCCCCTCGCTCGACTACATCAGTGTCGTCTGGGCCGGCGTCCGGGAGGGTGGCCCGGCGCTCACCCGCCTCCACGAGGCGGTCGAACGCGAGACGACGACCCTCGGCTTCGACTCCGCCGACCACGAGTTCACGCCTCACGTCACGCTCGCCCGGATGGACGACGCGCGGGGCAAGGCGGCCGTCCAACGGGTCGTGCGTGAAGCGGATCCACCCGTCGGGAGCGTCGACGTCGGCGAGATTCGACTCACCGAGAGTACGCTCACCGACGACGGCCCCGAGTACGAGACGATCGGTCGCTACCCGCTGTAGCGTGGCTGTCGTCGGCCGCGAGTGGCGGCTGCTACGTTCGCCCGACCGTCGGCCATCCCACGACGAAGCACTTCGGCGCGGCACCCGCCATTCTGTATCGCGATATGGTGTTTATCATCTCCCCCTCCGGCACTGTTCAGCGTAGAACGCTCCCGTTGCCGACATCTCGAACGCCCCGGTCCCCGTGTCCACCGCATCGGCCGATCCACCTGCTGCGGTGGGACTGAACGGGGTGCCTCGTCACCGGATGGCGTCGTCGTCCGGTTCCTGGGTGAGCTTCGCTCCCTCGCTGGGGCGGCGGCCGTTCACGGCGGCTCTCCCGCCGTGTGCTCGGGCGAGCAAACTCCCGGTGACGCACGCGAGTGACAAGCGCGCGCAGCGCGGGTCGCACACGATCGTCTCCGAGGCGACTCCAGCGTGTCGGGGCTTTCGAGATGGTTCCAACTGTCCGCTTCTCTGAATGCCACCACCGTTCCCCGACGGCACGTCCGCGTGCCGCCTGCCGGCACGATCTGACGGGTATCGCGGCCGCCGGGAGACGCGAACCCCGATCCGGGACCGATGCGCGAATCGGCTTCTTCGCCGTCGACTGCGTGATTTTCCGGCCACCGATCGGAACGGCTCCGCCCCGTTCGTGGTCCCCCTGTCAGAGTCTCTCCCTCCGAACGTGTCCGTCGGTGGCCGTGTAGACGTCAGTGCTCCCGGCGCTGTCAGTCGAGTACTCACTCGACGCGGGCGCTCCGATAAATCGCATGCTGCGATATCGAATCTCCTCGCGTCGGCCCCGTCGACGGCCGACGGCCGAAAGAACAAGATTTTATGCGGCGACAGGGTAGACAAGGCCACTATGGGCAAGAAATCGAAGGCGAAGAAAAAGCGACTCGCCAAGTTGGAGCGACAGAACAGTCGCGTCCCCGCGTGGGTCATGCTCAAGACGGACCGACAGGTAACCCGTAACCCGAAGCGTCGCAACTGGCGCCGGAACGACACGGACGAATAAATGAGCGCCAACGACTTCGAGGAGCGCGTCGTCACCGTCCCGCTCCGCGACGCACGGGCGGAACCGTCGAACGAACAGGCCGACCGGGCGATGACCCTCGTCCGCGAGCACCTCGCGAAACACTTCAAGGTCGACGAGAGCGAGGTGCGCCTCGATCCGGGCATCAACGAAACCATCTGGCAACAGGGTCGGAACAACCCGCCCAGCAAGCTCCGCGTTCGCGCCGCCCGCTTCGTCGAGGACGGCGAACCGGTCGTCGAAGCAGAGACCGCCGAGTAACGTGTTACGCGCCTCCTTCGCCGGATCGTCGTACGTCGGGGTGTTCGCCCGGGCGACGAACGACTGCCTGCTCGTGCGCGCCGACGCCGACGAGGACACCGTCGCCGACATGGCGGCGGAACTCGACGTGGAGCCAGTGACGACCACGGTCGGCGGCTCCGGAACCGTCGGCGCCCTCGCCGTCGGGAACGAGCACGGACTGCTCGTCTCGAATCGGGCGACCGACCGCGAGATGTCGGCCATCGAGGAGGCCACTGGCCTCACCGTGACGGAACTGCCGGGCCGCATCAACGCCGCTGGCAACGTCGTCCTCGCCAACGACTACGGTGCGTACGTTCACCCGGATCTGAGTCGGGAGGCAGTCCAGACGGTCAAGTCCGCACTCGACGTCCCGGTCGAGCGCGGTGATCTGGCCGACGTACGCACCGTCGGCACCGCCGCCGTCGCGACCAACGAGGGCGTCCTCTGTCACCCCACGTCGCGTGAACCGGAACTGGAGGCGCTCGAGGACTGTCTCGACGTGCGCGCCGACATCGGCACGATCAACTACGGTGCGCCGCTGGTCGGCTCCGGGCTCGTCGCCAACGACACGGGTTACGTCGTCGGGCCGGACACCACGGGACCGGAACTCGGACGCATCGAGGAGACGCTCGGCTACATCGAGCGGCAGTAGGAAGATACTTCCCGCTTCCTCTCGACCCTTCGGTACATGAGTCAGTTCGTCGTCAGCGGACGCTTTCAGGACCGAACCGGCTACCGTCAGTTCGAGAAGGCGGTAGACGCCCCTAACGAGAACGTCGCGCGCGAGCGCACGTTCACCCTGCTCGGGAGCGAGCACGGCCTCAAGCGCATGCAGGTCGACATCGAGGGGGTGACCGCAGCATGATGGGCGGCGGTCAGCAGCAACTCCAGCAGCTCTCCCAGGAACTCGAAGCAATCGACGAGGAAATCGCGGAGCTCGAGGACGAAATCGAGACACTGCGTACCCGACAGAGCGAAATCGACGAGGCCATCGAGGCCATCGAGACGCTCGATAGCGGCTCCACGGTGCAGGTGCCCCTCGGCGGCGGTGCGTACCTCCGCGCCGAAGTCCAGGACATCGACGAAGTGATCGTCGACCTCGGCGGCGGCTACGCGGCGGAACAGGAGCAGGGCGACGCCGTCGACGCGCTCGAACGAAAGCAGGACGTCCTCGACGACCGCGTCGACGACGTGGAAGACGAAATCTCCGAACTCGAATCCGAGAGCGCCGAGATCGAACAGCAGGCCCAGCAGATGCAACAGCAGATGCAGCAACAGCAGATGCAGCAGATGCAGCAACAGCAGCAGGGCGAAGACGAGTAGCGGGTCGATGTTCGACGGACTGAAAGAGAAGCTGGACAGCTTCCGGAGCGACGTCGAGGAGAGTACCGAATCCGAGGCCGAGGCCGGACCCGAATCCGAGACACCGGAGGGCGCGGAACCGGTGCCCGAATCGGAGGCGGCGGCCGAGTCGTCCGAGACGGCCGCCGACGACACACCGGCCGCGACCGACGAGGCCGCCGACGGCGACTCGCCAGGCCGCCTCCAGCGAGCCAAGGCCTTCGCCACCGGCAAAGTCGTCCTCGAAGAAGAGGATCTGGAGGACCCCCTCTGGAACCTGGAGATGGCCCTCCTGGAGAGCGACGTGGAGATGGGCGTCGCGGAGGCCATCCTCGATCAGATCCGCTCGAATCTGGTCGGCGAGACCAAATCCCAGATGGCGAGTACGGGCGACCTCGTCGAGGACGCCCTGCGCGACGCCCTTCTGGAGGTCATCAGCGTCGGCCAGTTCGACTTCGACGAGCGCATCGCCGCCGCCGAGAAGCCGGTCACTATCGTCTTCACCGGCGTCAACGGCGTCGGTAAGACCACGACCATCGCCAAGATGGCCCGGTATCTGGAGGAACGGGGCTACTCCTCGGTGCTCGCGAACGGCGACACCTACCGTGCGGGGGCGAACGAGCAGATCCGCGAACACGCCGAGGCGCTCGGCAAGCGGCTGATCGCCCACGAACAGGGCGGCGACCCCGCGGCCGTCATCTACGACGGCGTGGAGTACGCCGAGGCCAACGACGTCGACGTCGTCCTCGGCGACACCGCCGGTCGCCTCCACACCTCCAGCGACCTGATGGCCCAACTGGAGAAAATCGACCGCGTAGTCGCTCCCGATCTCACGCTGTTCGTCGACGAGGCGGTCGCCGGCCAGGACGCGGTCGAACGCGCCCAGCAGTTCGACGACGCCGCCGAAATCGACGGCGCGGTGTTGACCAAGGCGGACGCCGACTCACAGGGTGGTGCGGCTATCTCCGTCGCTTACGTGACCGGGAAACCCGTTCTCTTCCTCGGCACGGGACAGGGGTACGACGACCTCGACCGGTTCGATCCCGAGTCGCTGGTCGACGACCTCGTCGGGTAGGCGACACGCCTACCCCGCTCGGCCGTCTACACCCACTCATGAGCACCGTCGTCGGCGTCGCATGTGCCGGTGGCGTCGTTCTCGCTGGCGACCGCGTCGTCGCGAGCGAGGGTCGCGTCCGCACGCGGTCACGGCGCCACGTCCGCGACTTCGAGAGCCTCGGTGTCGCCGTCGTCTGTCGGGACGTCGAGGGCTTCGTGGACCGACTCGATACCGAGATTCGCGCCTACCGAACGGCTCGCGGGACGCCCCGGATCGACGCGGCCGCCCGCCTCGTCGGCGACGCGGCGGCCGACTTCGATGCCGTCGTTCTCGTGACCGCTCGGGACGACGAGGGCTGCCCTCGACTGCGGTCGGTCGACCCCGACGGCGGCGTCACCGAGGCGGAAATCGCCGCGCTCGGCAGCGGTGCGGCCGTCGCTCTCGGCGGCCTCGAGGCCGGACACGACCCGGAGGCGACGCTCGACGACGCGGCGACGCTCGCCCGCGATGCCATCACGGCCGCCGCCGAACGCGACACGGGAACCGGCGCCGAGGTCGACACCTACCGCTTGCCGGCGTAGGCGTCACTCCGCCGCCGCCGAGAGGTACCGATCGATGATTTCGCTTTTGTGGTGGTGGTCGTGCAGGTGTTCGCGTAGGTGATTGCGGGTCGTGCACTCGTGGTCACAGATCGGACAGACGAAGGATTCGGTCACGGGAAACGTAGTTCGGACGCGCGCAAAAGGCTCTCGCTGGAACGGCCACCAGAGCTATCCGCGCCGACCGCGTCCCCCGACGCATGGGTTCCGGGGAGCGAGAGCCGTCCACGTCGGTCCGCGACGGGGGCGGGAGTGGGGACGACGCGGGGACCGACACCGGCGGGTCGCGACCGAGTCGGTCTAAGGATCCGCGCGAACTGGCCGCGTTCGTCTTGGTCGCCCTGGCTATCGTCGGTGCGGCTGCCATCGTCGTCGGGCCGGCAGGCGATACCACCACCACGGACACGGGTGCGGGCGGCGCCGCGGGGACGGCGACGCCGGAGTCGGTCGCCACCACCGCCACCGCCACCACCACCACCACCGCCGACTCGGCGCCGGACGTCGCCATGCGGGTTCGATCCATCGAGACCTGCGGGACGCGGTGTCGGACCGTCACCATC
Organism: Haloplanus litoreus; assembly: GCF_045690335.1. Taxonomy (GTDB): domain Archaea; phylum Halobacteriota; class Halobacteria; order Halobacteriales; family Haloferacaceae; genus Haloplanus; species Haloplanus litoreus. The sequence goes on from NZ_CP147874.1 coordinate 891,031, forward strand.
GGACTGACGAACCGCGGTGACGACCCCGCTCAGTCGGTCAGGGTCGCGACCGAAATCACGACTGGCGGGAGTCTCGTCTGGGAGGGGCGGTCGGACGTCGGCAGCCTGGCAGCGGGTGAAACCGTCACGCGGACGCGGACGATCCGGATCGGCTACGTCGATGCCGCGCGAATCGAGCGAAACGACGGCCGGATCCGCATCGAGACGACGGTCAGGACGGCGAGCGGGACCCGGACGTTCACCGAGCGACGAACCGTCTCGTGACCGGCCGTGGGCCGTCGCCGTGTTTCGAAATCCTTTTGCCCATTATCCCCGTCGTCGAAACTGCGCCGCCTTAGCTCAGACTGGGAGAGCACTCGACTGAAGATCGAGCTGTCCCCCGTTCAAATCGGGGAGGCGGCATATTCTGAGTCCGCGAGCGTAGCGAGCGGCGAAGAAACGGCGCCGACCCGATTTGAGCACGGAAGCCGCAGCGCGCGAACGGAGTGAGCGCGACCGTCTTCCGGAGGTTCAAATCGGGGAGACGGCATACTCCCACGTTTTTGCTGCGTCGGGTGTCCCCGCTCACTCCGTTCGCTGCGGGAGGACGTCTCGGAACTCGGATTCGGTGTCGGCCTGAACGACGTTCGTCCCGATGGCCCCACGAACTCGCGTTTGCGTGCGGGCTTCAGCGGGAGCCCCAACTCGGCTATCGCCGTCCCGACACTCGTCTCGGCCAGCCACCGTGTCTCCGGATAAGGGACGCCGACGCCGTCGAGAACTCGGTACAGCGAGGGGTCGTCGAGGACGGCGACGACGGGCACGTCGTGAGCGCCGAGAGCGCGAGCGATACCCGGACCCGTGACGTGGGCGTTGTCGACGGAGGCGGGCAGACGGCCCACGGTCGCCGCTGCTACCCGGTCGCGGCGTTCCTCGCGGGTCACGAAGTCGGCGATGCTGTCGGACTCGAGCGGGCGGCGGGGGACGTCGCGACGGTCCCGGTCGGGTCGCCCTCACCAGTTCTCGTACAGGCGCTGCAGGTCGTCCCGGAGGTAGACGATGTCGTCGTAGCGGTCGCCTTTCTCCTTGGCGAGTGCCGTGAGGACGACGTCGTCCAACGCCTCGGGGACGTCGGCTACCGCGCTCGGCGGCGCCGGCCGCTCGTCGAGGACGGCACGCATCACTCGCGTCGACTCCCCCTCGAAGGGTGGGCGGCCGGTGAAGAGTCGGTAGCAGACCGCGCCCAACTGGTAGACGTCGGTTCGGTCGTCGGCCGACCCGTAGTCGGCGTCGAACTGTTCGGGGGCCGCGTAGTGCGGTGACAGCCCCTCGACGCTCTGTGAGTGGTCGAGGAGGTGTTTCGACAGTCCCCAGTCCGCGACTTTGGGGACGTCCCACGCGCCGTCGACGCTCCGGAACAGGACGTTCTCGGGTTTCAGATCGAGGTGGGCGACGCCGCGGCGGTGGGCGTGCCGGACGCCTTTCGTGATGCCGAGGGCGGTCCAGAGCGCCTGTGGCGTCGACAGATCCCCTGCACGGTCGCTCAGATCCCCGGCATCCATGTACTCCATGGCGATCCAGGGGAGGGGATCGGCACCGTAGTCGACGACGCCGACGACGTGGTCGTGGTCGTCGAGTTTGTCCCACGTCTCCGCCTCGGCGAGGAGTCGCTCGACCGCCTCGCTGTGGAGCGTCCCGGAGAGCCGCGGCTTCTTGATCGCCAGCGGTACGTCGCCGGTCGCGGTGGGGAGTGTCGCCCGCGTCACGTCGGCGTTGCCGCCGCCTCCGATAGGTTCCTCGTCGGTGAGGTCGGCGTCGCTGACCGAGACGTCGGGGGCGCGTGGGATCCGGCTCGGTGGGTGTTTCGTCCCGCCGGGCGTCGACGACGCGACCGAGTCCCGCCGGTCGGAACGCGTCGCCGTCCCGTCGTCGGGGGTCGACCGGGCGTCGTCGGATGGCGTGTCGTCCACGGTCGGTTCCTGTGGTGTGGGCGTCGACGTCGGCCCGTCCGGCGCCGACACCGCTCCCCGCGTTCGGAGGGCACCGATACCGAACCCCAAGGCGAGACCCACGACGGCCGCCACGACGCCGTAGAGGGCGACGGTTCCGGGGTCGGGGCCGACTCGCACTGCCTGTAGTGGGAGTGTGAGCGCCGCCACATCGGCCGTCGCCCCGACCCACACCGCGGCCCCCGCGCCGACGGCGCGTGTCCCGTCCGTCTCGGCGTCCGCGTCACGCACCGCCACCGCCCCCGTAGCTGCGACCCAGCAGGTAGCCGACGAGTAGTCCCACCACGCCGGCCAATCCCCAGACGGTGTACGCGAGGGAGTGAGCGACGCCGGCGGTCTCCTGTAACACGATTCCGACCATCGTCTCTCGTCTCCCCATCGTGAGGGTCGCCTCATAAATGTGGGCTCGCCGGACCGTTCGAGGCTCCCGATTCGTAGGCTCCACCGCCGATACGAGGGTGGATCGACCACTCCGCCGGTGATCTCGAGGAGAGGGTAATATAGAGTCGAGACGCGGACGGTCGGAGACGGCCGGTGGATCGAACTGGCCGTCAGCGACGACGGGCCACGGACGGGGTGGGGTGAGCGTCCGGACCCGCCGGGCCAGCGTCAGCGCCCCACCGCCTCCCGGGCCGCCGCCAGCCACTCGGGATCCTCGACGGTCGTCGATCCGACACCGGTGAGCGTGTACTCCCACTCGCCGCTCACCGTCTCGCCCTCGGTGGTTCGTCCGGTGAACGACCACGACTCGTACCGCGAGAGGCCGTTCGCGTCGACGAGGACGACGTACCGGAAGTCGGTGATCTCCACGACGCCGGACGATCCGGCAGTCGACACCGACCCGGCTCGAATCAGTGGGGAACTCGCCTCCGAGAGCTCGAAGCGGGTGACGCTCACACCGTCGAACCGCTCGGTGCCGCGGGCGGTCAGATCCTCGTCGGCGCCGTACGCGCGGGCCTGCGAGAGGGCGATGGCCGTGCCGACCACGTCGGCGGTGCCCGGGTACGATGCGTACGTCGTCGCGTCCGACGGGCCGGAACGCACGTACGTGATGCCGTCCGAGACGAACTGCTCGCTGGTGCCGCCGTCGCTCCGACCGTCCCGCGTCGACGACGTGACCGTGAGCGACCGCTCCGCGCGGAGGTCGACGGCGTACTCGTGGTTCACCTCGGACCGAACCCCACTCGTGTCGACGCCGGCGTACTGCCAGGTGACCCTGAAGCTTCCGGCCTCCCGGAGCGCCGCCTCGGGGTCGGTCAGGTCGGGGGTGGAGTCATCACCGTCGGTTTGGCCGGCCACCGCGCCCTCGCCAGGTTCCGTCGCCGGGGCGTCCGCGGCGCCCGCGGTGTCGACGGCTGCTCCCCCACCGCCGAGACAGCCAGCGGTCACCGTCAGTACCACGACCAGGAGTGTCAACGCACGACGCGACGTCATGGACGGACTACGCCGGGAGAGGAGATAAAGTAGCACGCAGCTGTCACGCCACGCGGCGTCGCCGGCGACTCGGCTGCCTCGGACCCGTCGAAGAGGTTGCCGACGCGTACTGTTTTCCGACCTCAGATCGTGCCTCCTTCGTCACCGGCCAGGTGTTGCACGTCCGCGGCGGCACCTACCCGACGCCGACGCTGGCGCCACCTACCCGATCGATCCGGTCGGCGGCCCCTCGCGGCCGGCGGCGAGACGTCCGGTAGAGACTGAAATCCGCATCTGTGCCTCTGATGGATTTATGTTTCATCCCTCGGTAATCCCGGATGCCGACGCCGCCCTCACTCCCCGTGTGCCGGTGGCGTCGGTCCCCGCAACGCGTCTCCCCGACCCGACCGGCGCTTTGTGCCGGCTCGCCCCCGAGTTCCCCGACCGGGGTCGGGCCGGTTGCTGCCACTCTTTCCCGATCACACCGTCCGGCCATCGCGAATCGCCTCGACGTCCTCGCGCGATCCGACGACGACGTCGCCGACGATGGTTCGCTTGAGCGCCGCCGTTGCCGCCCCCTCGACGAGCGCGCCTTTCACGGTCTCGCCCCGGTGTCGTCCGGCGAGGAACCCGCCGACGAAGGCGTCGTGGACTCCCGCCGGATCGCGCGTCTCCGTCTCGAACGGTGGCACCTCGTAGATCTCCTCTCCCTGCAGGCCGACCGTCGGGTGACGGCGCTCCGTGCGAGTGACGACCACCGTCGCGCAGTCGTAGCGCGTCCGGAGGCTGTGTCCCGCGGGCACCACGTCGCCGTCGAGGCCGAACACCCGTTCGGCGTCGCTCTCGTCGACGATCAACACGTCCACGTCGTCGAGGAGGTGGTCGTACAGGTCACGCGCCCGGTCGGGGGCCAGCCCAGTCGCCTCGAACCGCGTGTCGAAGGCTCGCGTCGTGTCCGCCTCGCCCGCGGCCGCGAGGAGTGTCGCCGTCGTCTCGAGAAGTGCTTCCGACCGCGCGGGGGTGGCGCCGCTGACGAACAGCGTCTCGGCGTCCCGGACCACGCCGAGGGGCAGATCCTCGGCCGTCGTCGTGGCGAACGCCGTCGCCGTCCGATCGGGGACGGTCCGCGCGCCGGCCGTCCCGCCTCGTTCGACGAACGTCGTCGACGCCCGGCCGGAGTCGCCCCAGACGACGCCCGTCCGGACGCCGTGACGCCGAAGTTCGCCGACGACGCGCCGACCCAGTGGGGTGTCCGGGAGTTTCGACAGCCACGCGGCGTCGAGGCCGAGCGTCGCCGCCGCGACGGCGACGTTGCTCTCGGGGCCGCCGACGTGGGCGGCGAACTCTCCCGTCGTCTCGATTCGCTCGCCCCGTGGCGGCGAGAACCGGAGGGTCGCGTCGCCGACGGTAACCAGATCTGTCACGCCCGCACTTCGAGCGACCGGCGCAAAAAGGTGCGCCCGCTCGTCCGATCGACCGTCTCACTCCGCCCGGCGGCCGCCGTGTCCGGGGTAGTCACGTTCGAACCGATCGGTGATCTCGTCGCGGTCGAACGAGACGACGACCGGGCGCCCGTGCGGGCAGGCGAAGGGGTTCTCGCAGTCGTCGAGGGCCGACAAGAGGTCGACGACCGACCCCTCCGTCAGCGACGTGTTGCCCGTGATCGACGGGTAACACGCCAGGTCCGCGAGCAGGGTGTCCGCCACGGCGTCGATCGTTTCGTCCGCCGACTCCGCCTCGGTGGCGAATCCCGTCAGCGCGTCCCGCAGGAGTGAGGCGTCGAGGGCGGCGTCGAACACCGTCGGTACCGTCCGCACCTCGACGGTTCGATCCCCGCTCCGGTCGGCGTGAAAGCCCAGTTCCGCAAGCGCGTCCCGGTAGGTGTCGAACAGTTCGACCTCCCGCGCCGTGAGTTCGAGGTCGACCGGTTCGGCCAGCGCCTGCGTCGGCGTCTCGCCGTCCATCTCCGCGCGCAGGCGTTCGTAGTTGATCCGCTCGTCGGCCGCGTGCTGGTCGATCAGCGCCAGTCCGTCCGGCGTCTCCGCGACGAGGTACGTGTCGTCGTACTGCCCGAGGAGCCGCATCGCGGGCAGGCGCTCGAAGTCACGATCCGGCGCCGCCCGCTCCCCGTCGAGCGTCCGCTGGTCCGTCGGGGCGACGACGCCGCCGCTCCGCCACTCCCCGTCTTCGTCGTCCACCGCGTCGGTCGCCACGTCGGCGTCCGACGGTGCCGTCCCCGATCCGACCCCCGTTCGGTCACGACCGGCGATCGCGTCTCCGTCCCGATCACTCCCGCCCTCGTCGTCCGCGGGCGTCGAATCCGCCGTCCCGCCGGCCGCGCCGTCGTCGCCCGTCGGGTCCGTCGTCGACGCCCCCGCGAGTTCGTCGAGCGTCGCGGGCCGGGTCCGCGACGTGGCCGTCTCGGCGGCGCCGCTCTCGTTCTCCGTCCCGTTCCCGGCGTCGGCGGCGGACGACGACTGTCGATCCGTCCGTTCGCGTCCGGCCCCTCCGCCCGGTCCGTCCGGGTCGTCTACACCCTCGGGCGCCGCGTCGCCGCCCGCCACCGCCCGATCCGGCGACTCCGGGGATATCTCCGTCTCCGCGGGTGCCGAACGCCCCCGCGGCGCCGTCGAGCGGACCAGCCCCTCGTCCAGCAACGCCTCGCGGACGGCGGTCGTCACCGCCTCGGCGACGCCCGACTCGTCGTCGAAGCGAACCTCCATCTTCCGGGGGTGGACGTTCACGTCGACGGCGCCCGGCGGCACCTCGACGAAGAGGACGGCGAAGGGGTACCGATCCGACGCGAGCTGGCCGCCGTAAGCGTCGAGCACCGCCTCGCGAAGCGTCCCCGCCGTAACGTACCGGCCGTTGACGAACGTCGAGAGGTACTCCCGGCCAGCCCGCGTCGTCTCGGGGTGGCTCACCAGTCCCGACACCGACTCGACGGGGCCCTCGGCCTCGGCGTCGCCCGGCGTGGTTGCCGATCCCCCATCCACCGCGACCATCGACGACGCCACCTCGCGGCCGTAGACGGCGAGGACGGTCGATTCGAGGTCGCCGGTTCCCTCCGTGGCGAACACCTCGCGACCGTCGTGTTCGAGCGCCGTCGCCACGTCGGGGTTGGCGAGGGCGTACTGGGTCACCACGCGGTTGACGTGGTCGAACTCCGTCGCCTCGGTCTTCAGGAACTTCTTCCGGGCCGGCGTGTTGTAGAACAGGTCCTCGACTTCGACGACGGTTCCGGGTGGACAGCCCGAGGGAGTGACCTCGCCCGCCTCGCCCCCTTCGACGACGAGTTCGTGGCCGCGGCCGCCGTCGCGGGGTCGCGACCGGATCGTCAGCCGCGACACCGCGCCGATGGTGTGCAGGGCCTCGCCGCGGAAGCCGAGCGTGCCGACCCGATCCAGATCGTCACCGTCGCTGATCTTGCTCGTCGTGTGCTCCTCGACGGCGCGTTCGAGGTCCGTCGCGGTCATGCCGACCCCGTCGTCGCGCACCCGGACGCCGTCGACGCCGCCGCCCTCGACGGCGACGGTCACGCGCGACGCGTCGGCGTCGAGACTGTTCTCCAGCAGTTCCTTCACGACGCTCGCCGGGCGTTCGACCACCTCGCCGGCGGCGATGCGGCGGATCGTCGCGTCGTCCAGTGCGTAGATGGTCGGCGTCTCGCTCACGAACGGTACCCTCGGGAGGCAGGGTCATCAACGCCACGGTGGGGCGGCGCCTCGACGTGTGTCGGCTCGCTTCCCGACGGCTCGAAAAAACGACAGTCGCGTCTGGAACTGTTCGCGTGCCCGATCACCGGACTGCGTGTGATGACTCACAAACGCCACTGTGCCTGTCGCCGTTACTCGACCGAGAGGACGTCGATTTCGAAGGTCAGCGTCTCGCCGGCCAGCGGGTGTTCGAAGTCGACGCGAACGACGTCGTCGCTCACGTCGACGACGGTGCCGACTGCGCCGCCCTGGGCGCGCACCTGCAGGCCCTCGGCGGGTTCCTGTCCGACCATTCCTTCGAACTGCTCGGGGTCGAACTCGCGGACGCTGTCGCCGTCGGCCTCGCCGTAGGCCTCCTCCGGTGGGACCGTGATGGTCTCGGAGTCGCCGACTTCCAGGCCCAGCAGTCCCTCCTCCATTCCCTCGATGAGGTTCCCAGCGCCGACTTCGACGGTGAGCGGTTCGAACTCGCGTTCGGGCTGTTCGTCGAGGAGGCCGGCCTCCTCGGCGACCGATTCGTCGGTGGTGTCGAAGACCGTTCCGTCGTCGAGGCGACCGGTGTACGTGATAGTGACCGAATCGCCGGTAGAAATCGCCATGCCGAATGCAGTACCGTCGGACGCATAAGGGCTTGGACTCCCCGGCTTCGCCTACTCGGCCGGGGCGTACTCCTCGTAGATGCGGTCCATCCGCGCGGCCATCACGAAGTCCGTCTTGTGGAGACCGTCGATTTTGTGGGTCCACATCTCCACCTCCACCTCCCCCCACGCGAGGGCGATGTCCGGGTGGTGCCACTCCTCCTCCGCGAGTTCGCCGATTTCGTAGGTGAACTCCAGGGCGTCCCGGAAATCGTCGAACCCGTAGTCGGCGTACAGGTGGTGGTCGTCGACGACCTCCCACGCGTCCGAGAGGTCGGACAGATACTCCTCGTACTCGTCGTTCGTCAGCGGTTCGTCGTCGCTGGTACAGGCTTCGCACGGTTCGTCGGCGAGTGAGGACATGGACTCCCGTTGGGACGCCGACGGCTTGTACGTTCGGTCGCCCCTACAGGTAGTGTTCAGATAAGCTGATTCCATGCGAAGGCGAACGATCTGAGCCACTCGTTTGCAGTTTCTGCTTCGGCGTTGCTAAAACAGTTTGAGAAACTGGTAGTTCTTCGCTTTATCTCACGAAAGACACGTTCGACGCTGTTCCGATTTCCATGACGTTCGTATCTGAAATCGAGGCCGTGGCGACGGCAAGCGTCATTTAGTGGTGTCGCGCCATCGACGAGAAACACGGCGTCGTCAACGTCGTGTTTCTCGCGTAATTCACTGAAGAACGCGTAAGCGATAACGTTTGTTCTTGTCGGTTCAAGCTTTGTATGTAGTAATTTGTTCGTCTCTGGATCGACCGCAGCGTACAGCCAATACTGCTCGTCGTTGAGTCGGATCACCGTTTCATCAACCGCTACGTGATCCGGGCTTCGGCCTTCTTCGGGCTGTAGATCGGCCTTGTGAACCCAGTTGTGAACGGTGGATCGTGCGCGTTCAACACCGAATATCTCAAGAATAGAAACAGTATTCGAAAGTGATAGTCCAGCAAGATGGAGCTGAATACTGAGCTTCATCAACAGCCGCGGTGTTGCCTCTCGTTCCACAAAACCTAACTCGATTCGGTCGATACAACCGCCGAGGCTAGCGTTTTCGGGCATGAATCACTCAGAAAACGCTACGCCTCACCTTTCAATCCTTATCTGAACTCCGCCCCCCTACACGTCGTCGTCGACCATCGCCCCGAACGTCTCGCTCGCGTCCGCCGGCACGTCGAAGTCGTGGTAATGGTCGCCCTTCTCCTTGCTGAGGATGTTCAGTGCCGCCGCCGCGCCGTCGCCAGCGGCGATGACCGCCTGCCACTCCTCGGTGCGGACCATCGCGCCCGTCGCGTACGCGTCCACGACGCTCGTCTCCATCTCCACACCTACCTCGACGACCCCATCGTCGTCCGTCGCACACCCCAGGTCCTCGGCGAGACTCCGGTCGGCCCCCGTCGCGAGGACGAGGTAGTCCGCCCCGTGGTCACCTTCCTCCGTCGTCACGGTGAAGCCGTCACCGTCCGCGGCGACGCCCGTCACTTCCTTCCCCTGCCGCCGGTCGACGCCGAAGTCGTCGACCTGCTGGCGGGTTACGCCCATGAACTCCGAGCCGCCGACCGAGCCGATTCCCGGGTAGTTGAACAGGTGGGCCTTGTGCATCCACGTCTCGTCGGTGTCGAACACCGTCGTCTCCAGGCCGTTCTTCGCCGCGAACAGTGCTGCACTCAGTCCGGCGGGGCCGCCGCCGACGATTGCCACGTGCGTCATACCCCGCGATTCGTCAGACGATCACAAAGACGTACGGTTAGGTGTCCTACTCTTCCGCTTCCGTCCCGTCGAGGCGCTCCTGCCATTCGCGAACTCGCGTCAGCAGGTCGACCGGCGACGTCTCGGCCACGTTCGTCTCCCGGAGTTCCGCGAGGACCGACTCGGTCGCCGGGTCTCGGTCGTCGCCGTTCGCGTCGTCGCCGTTCGCGTCGTCGCCGTCATCGCGGAAGCCGCCGGAGCCCAGGTCGAAGACGGCCTGTGTCGTCTCAGATCCGTCCGTCGCCGCGCCCCTGGCCTCGATGGCCCGGTCCTCGCGAAGACGGTTCAGTACGTCCCGCGACCGGTCGACGACCGGTTCTGGAACGCCCGCCAGGTCCGCGACGTGGACGCCGTAGCTCCGGTCGGTCGGGCCGTCCTCCACCGTCCGGAGGAACGTGATGTCCTCGTCGGTTCCGTCGTCGCCCGCGACGGCGACGTGGACGTTCTCGACCCGCGGCAGGTGGTCGGCGAGGGTCGTCAGTTCGTGGTAGTGAGTGGCGAAGAGACACTTACAGCCCACCTCGTTGTGAATGTACTCCGTCGCCGCCCACGCGATGGAGATGCCGTCGTACGTCGCCGTCCCGCGACCCACTTCGTCCAGGACGACCAGCGACTCCTCGGTCGCCGAGTGGAGGATGTTGCTCAACTCCTGCATCTCGACCATGAACGTCGACCGTCCGCCCGCGAGTTCGTCGAGGGCGCCCACGCGCGTGTAGATGCCGTCGACGACACCAACCGTCGCCGACCGCGCGGGGACGAAACTCCCCGCCTGCGCCAGCAGGACGATCAGTGCCGCCTGCCGCATGTACGTCGACTTGCCGCTCATATTCGGGCCGGTCACCAGCAGGAAGCCCCGGTCGTCGTCCAGTTCCAGATCGTTCGGCACGAAGTCGGTCGTCCGCTCGACGACCGGGTGCCGTCCCGCCTCGACGACCAGCGGTCCCGGCTCCACGACCGCCGGCCGCGTCCAATCCTCGCTCGCGGCGTGGGTCGCCAGCGAGGCCAGTGCGTCCACCGTCGCCAGCGTCCGTCCCACGTCCTGCAGGAGTTCGGCGTGGACCGCGACTCGGTCGCGCAGGTCACAGAACAGGTCGTACTCCAGGTCACCGCGGGACTCCTCCAGTCGCAACACCTCGCGTTCGCGCTCCTCGAGTTCGTCGGTGGTGTACCGCCGGGAGTTCTTCAGCGTCTTTATCTCCCGGTACTCGTCGGGGACGGCGTCCGTCTCCGAGTTCCCCACCTGTACGTAGTAGCCGTCGGTCTTGTTGCGGTCGACCTGCAGGTGGGTGATGCCCGTCCGAGCCTTCTCGCGGTCCGCGAGACCCTCCAGCCACTCCGTCACCTCCTCGTACCGGTCGATCAGGTCGTCCAGTTCGTCGTCGTAGCCGCGACGGAAGAGACCGCCCTCGGTGACCGTCCCCGGCGGGTCCTCGGCCAGGGCGGCGTCGAGTTCCGCCCGCAGGCTCGCCGCTGCCTCCCGATCCGGCCGGTCGACGATATCCGGGAGCGGCGAGTCCGCGAGGCGGGAGTCCGCCACCGCCTCCGCGAGCGCCGGGAGCGTATCGAGGGTGTCCCGAACCGCGAGCAGATCGCTCGCGTCCGCGCTCCCGCCCGTCGCACGCGCGGCCAGGCGTTCGAGGTCGTAGGCGTCGCCGAGGACCTCACGCACCCGGTCGCGGGCCAGTGCGGCGTCGGTCAGCGCCGCCACGCTGTCGAGACGGCGGTCGATCACATCTCGGTCGCGACGGGGTCGGATGAGCCACTCACGCAGGCGGCGCCGTCCGGCACTCGTGACCGTGTGATCCACCGTCGCCAGCAGCGACCCCTCGCGCTCCCCGTGCATCGTCTCCGTGAGTTCGAGGTTGCGCTGGGTCGTCGCGTCCAGGTCGAGGTGATCGCCCGTGTCGTAGGCCCCCAACCGCGTCAGTGCGTCGAGGACGCCCACGCCCGTCTCCGCCACGTAGGCGACGACGGCGCCGGCGGCCGCGACACCCGCCCGGTCGTCGAGGCCGACGCTGTCGAGGACGCCGTCGCCGAACTGGTCCTGCAGTCTGCGCTTCGCCCGCCCGGGCGCGAACGCCGCGTCGTCGTACCCCGTCACCGGGGCGTCCGTGCGCTCCCGAATCCGGGCCAACAGGTCGTCGTCGTCCCGGACGGTCGGTCCCGGCAACACTTCGACGGGGTCGAACCGGTGGAGTTCGGAACCCATCTCCGTCGCCGAGTCCGTCGTCGTCACGAGGAACTCCCCAGTCGTCACGTCCGCGAGCGCCAGACCGTAGCGGCCGTCGACGGAAACGACCGTGGCCAGGAACTGCGCCGTCGGATCCGTGGTCTCCAGCAGGGTCCCGGGCGTGACGACCCGCGTGATTTCGCGGGCGTGACCGTCCGCCGTCTCGTACTGGTCCGCGACGGCGACGCGGTACCCCCGCTCGACGAGGGCCTTCAAGTAGGGCGTCAGGTCGTCCACCGGGACGCCCGCCATCGGGTACGTCGATCCGTGCGAGGACTTCTCCGAGACTTTTAGGTCGAGTTCGTCGCCGACGAACTCCGCGTCCTCCGCGAAGAACTCGTAGAAGTCGCCACACTGCATCGCCAGCAGGTCGGCGTCCGTCTCCCCTTTCAGGGCGAGAAACTCCCCGACGATGCCATCGGCAGTCATACTCCCATCCGAGCCGTCGTCGGGTAAAACGCTATGGGTCTCGTACGGACGGTTGTAACTGTATTCCGGCCGTCGCCGCCTCCGGAGTCGGCGACGGCCGGTCGGTTGCTCGTCGAGTGTTACTCGACGGTGTCGAGCAGCGTGAACACGCGCTCACCCAACTGCTCGGGCGTCTCGGCGACCACCTTCACGATTGCCTCCTTGCCCACGTCGCCCCGGTCGAGGACCGCGACGGGCGTCGGGTCGTCCGCATCCACCGCCCCGAACGCCTGTCGGGCGCCCCAGCCCATCGTTCCGCTCGCGTCCTCGGGTTCGTCCTCACGGGTGTACTCCGTCACGGGGCCGTCGAGTGCCGCCGTCGCCGCCTCCGTCTCGTCGTCGAACCGGCAGTTGACGGCGAAACGGAGGGCGGGGTCGAACTCGCGGGCCGCGAGGAGGAATCGGGCGACGTGCGAGGAGGCGCCGAGGCGGACGCCGCGGTTCGGGGCCACTCCCGAGAGCGTGCGCGTGATGCGGCCCTCGACGGCGGCCGTCTCGCCCACCGCCTCGGCGTACTCGGTGGCGCCGACGACGTTCATCCCCACCTCCGGGACGAGCCGTGACACGTCGCGGTCGACGAACGCCTCCACCACCTCGGCCACGTCGGTCATCGTCCGGTGACGGTCGGCCGCCTCGCGGAGTGCCGCGAGGTGATGGACCGCGCCCGGACCCTCGCCGACGTCGAGGCCGTACCGAAGCGCACGCTCCATGAACGCGGTTCCCGCCTCGACGGCGTAGCCGAGCGTCTCGCCGTGGGCGAGGTGGGCGGCGATAGCGCTCGACAGCGTACACCCCGAGCCGTGGGTGGCGTCGGTGTCGATCCGTGGATGTTCGAACGTGTGCACCGTCGGCTCCCCGTCGGGGAGCGTACTCACCAGCGTATCGGTCACCGTGTCGGCCCGCGGCCGACGCCCCGACGAACGTCCTTCCTCGCCGTCCCCTATGTGCCCGCCCTTCACCAGCGCGGCGTCGGCGCCCATCCCGACCAGTTCCTCGCCGGCCTCGCGAGCGGTCTCGCGATCCACCGGTTCGATCCCCGTCAACACCGTCGCCTCGTCGGCGTTCGGCGTGACGAGCGTCGCCTCGGCGATCAGCGACTCGTAGGCCGTCTCGGCGGCCGAATCGAGCAGGCGGTCACCGCTCGCCGCAACCATCACCGGATCGACGACGACGGGCACCGTGGCGTCGGCCGCCCGGTCGGCCACCAGGTCGATAACCGAATCGGTCGCGAGCATCCCCGTCTTCATCGCCCGGAGGTCGAAGTCCGTCGCGACGGCGCCGTACTGCGCCTCGATTTCCTCGACGGGGAGGACGTGCGTGCGCTCGACGCCGACGGTGTTCTGAGCCGTGATGGCGGTGACGACCGACGTACCGAAGACGCCGTGGGCTTCCATGGTCTTCAGATCCGCCTGCACGCCGGCCCCGCCGCCGGAATCGCTGCCGGCGACGGTGAGGGCGACTGGCGGAGTGACCGGGGCGTGACGCCGGGTCACGCCGCGCCCACCCCGACCCCGGCCCGCAGTCGTATCCGCTCACGATCACGAATGGCGCCCGTCTCGAGTGCGATTGCCATGGTGTCGACTATTACGAGCTGATATTTATCGGTAATGCACGATCCGGATCGTCGGTCGAAGCGACAAGACCTATCTACGACCGGTAGAAACGCAGGGACACGAGATGTGGGAGCGTTCGTTCGGTCGGGTTGTCGCCGCCGTCGTCGCAGTGTTGATCCTGTCGGCGGCCACTCCGGGGATCGGTGCGGTCGCACCGACAGGCACGTCGCCACCCCAGATCGACGTGGGTCCGTCGTTTCAACAGGGGGTCGACACCGACTCGGTCCGGCTGATCGTCTCGGTCGACCGGAACGGATCCGCGTCCTGGACCGTCCAGTACTGGACGCGCCTCGACGACGAGAACACCACCGCGGCCTTCGAATCCTTGCAGGCCGACATTCGGGAGGACCCGGACAACTTCTCCGACCGGTTCGCCTCGCGGATGCGTTCCACGGTCGCCACGGCCGAGAACTCGACCGGCCGTGAGATGGACGCGAGCGACTTCCGCGTCAGCGCCGAGACACGAACACCGCCGGAGTACGGTGTCGTCACCTACACGTTCCGGTGGGACGGGTTCGCGGCCGTCGACGGTGACTCCCTCCGCGTCGGCGACGCCATCGAGGGGCTCTTCCTCGACCAGCGGACGCGACTCGTCGTCGAGTGGCCCGCGGACTACACCCCCACGCAGATCACTCCCGAACCGGACGAGCGCCGCTCCGAAGCCGTCGTGTGGCGCGGCGCCGAGACGAGCTTCGTCTCCGGAGAGCCGTCCATCGTCCTCGAACCAGCGTCGGCGGTCACCACGACCGGTGCAGGCGCCGACGGATCCGGTGACGACGGTCCCGGGACCGCCACCGCCTCGCCGGAGGGGACCAGCGGTTCGCTCCCCGTGCTCGGTCTCGGACTACTGTTCGTCCTCTTCGGCCTGGCCGTGTGGCGCTATCGTGACCGGTTCCGGGGCGACGCGGGGGCGACCACGGCGAGGACGGGCGACGACGGCGGTGCCGGTGCGCCCACCGACGAGACGGGCGACGAGGCGCGCGAAGACCTCCTGAGCAACGAGGAGCGCGTCCTCCAGTTCGTCCGGGAACAGGGTGGCCGGGTCAAACAGCAGGAGATCGTCGAGGCGTTCGACTGGACCGAAGCGCGGACGAGCCAGATCGTCCGTGAGCTCCGCGACGACGGGGAACTCGACGGATTCCGCCTCGGGCGCGAGAACGTCCTGAAACTCCCCGACGAGGGCGAACAGCCGCTGAAACCGGATGACGGAGACGGTTCAGGCTCCCCCTAAACGCCATTTAATCCGGGTTAACGGTCCTTCAGGTTCGGCCTGGTTTATTTTCTCGAGGTCCGTAGCGTGGTTCGAGATGAGTAGAGACGTTCCGAACGTCGTCGTGGTCGCGTTCGCCGTGGTGGTCGCCGTCAGCGCGGCGGCGGTGCCGACGGCGGCGCTTGGTGGGTCGCCCTCGCCGCTAGCCCCCAACGCCGACGCGACGGTCGACGAGGTGTTGCCACAGGCGACCGCGAACGGTACTGAAACGGCCGAAAATGGCACGGAGGCGGCCGAAAACGGCACCACCACGTCGACGAGCGATGCGGGAGCGAACGAATCGGTCGCCCCGGGCCAGCAGTTGGCTGGGGTCGTCGGGGTGCAGGGTGCCGAAATCGAGAGCGAAATCGGCGAACGGTCGTTCTCGACGCGGGTCTCGCGAGCCGAATCCAACACCTCGAAGGCGGCAGTGGTCGCCACGGAGGTCAACCAGGCCCGCGACCGACTCGCCAGTCTCCGTGAACGGCAGGAACGTCTCCGTGAAGCGTACCAGTCGGGGGAACTCTCCACGGGCGAGTACCGCGCTCGGATGGCGGTGACGAGCGCCCAGATTCGGTCGGTGAAGAATCAGCTGAACGCGAACGACCGGGTGGCCAGCGAACTCCCGGAGGAGGCGCTCACCTCCTCCGGCGTCGACCGCACGGAACTCGACAGGTTGCGGGCGGACGCCGACGAACTGCAGGGCCCGGAGGTCGCCGAAATTGCCCGACAGATCGCGGGCGAGAACCCCGGACGCGAACTCGACCCGGAACGCGGTCCGGACGAACTGCCGGAACCCGCACAGGGTGACGACGACGAGGACGACGAGGACGACGAGGACGAGGAAGAGACGCGGGGCAACGGTGAGAACGCCGGACCGCCCGAAGACGTCGGCGCACCGGACGACGCCGGACCGCCCGAGGACTCGGGCGAGGGCGACGACGCGAACAACCAGTCGACCGGTGCCGGGCCGCCAGAGGATTCGGACGGAAACGGCTCCGACGACGACGCGGGCAACTCGGAGGATGCTGGACGGAGTGACGACGCGGGCAACTCGGAGGATGCTGGACGGAGTGACGACGCGGGCAACTCGGAGGATGCCGGACGGAGTGACGACGCGGACAGTTCGGGAGACGCCGGTGAATCGGGAAACGGGAGCGAGGGTAGCGAGTCCGGCGAGTCGGGAAACGGGAGCGAGGGTAGCGAGTCCGGCGAGTCGGGAAACGGGAGCGAGGGTAACGAGTCCGGCGAGTCGGGAAACGGGAGCGAGGGTAGCGAGTCCGGTGAACCGGGCAACTCGGGGGACGGCGGACGGAGCGACGACGGGAACGGCTCGGACGGCGACGACGACGCGGGTAACTCGGGGAGTTCGGGCGGTGGCTCGGACGGCGACGACGACGCGGGTAACTCGGGGGACGCCGGCGGTTCGGACGGCGGGAACTCGGGCAGCGCGGGAGCCGACCGATGACGTCGATGCCGCGCGTACTGATCGCCGACGACGAATCGGCACTGCTCGACCTGTACGCGACGTGGCTCGACGACGCCGACGTCGACATCGTGCGGGCGGGCTGTGGGGTGGAGGCGCTGTCCATCTGTGCCGAGGACGCCGTCGACGTGGCGATTCTCGACCGCCACATGCCTCGGGTGAGCGGTGACGAGGTGCTCGACGCCATCCAGGCGATGTCCGACTGCCCACGGGTCGCCTTCGTGACGGCGGCGACGCCGGACGTCAACATCGTCGACCTCGACCTCGACGCTTACCTCACCAAGCCGGTCTCGCGTGGCGAGTTCGTGGACATGGTCGAGTCGTTGCTCCGTCGCGAGTCACTCTCCGAGACGGCCGACCGATACGTCGAGAACCTCTCGAAGCGGGCCGCCCTGCTCGAATCGGAGTCGCCGTCGGTGCTCCGGGCCGATCCGATCTACAGCGCCTTCGAAGCCGAGCTGTCGCGTCTCGCCTCGCGGATCGACGACCGGTCACTGGACGATCCGTACCTGAACCGGGCGCTCGCCGACGGCGGACAGGACCATCCGTCCATCGATCCGTAGCCCCCGCTGCGACGTCTACCTTTTTCCGTCCATCGGGTGACTGACCGACCATGTCGTACGACATCGCGCTACTCCCTGGCGACGGAATCGGACCGACGGTCGTCGACGCGGCCGTGCCGGTCCTCGACGCCGCTGCGGCGGCCAACGACGTCGACGTCGAGACCACGCGCTACGACTGGGGCACCCAGCGCTACTTCGACACGGGGGCGATGATGCCCGAAGACGGACTGGACCGGCTGGCGTCCTTCGATGCCATCCTCTTCGGCGCCGTCGGCCACCCCGACGTCCCCGACCACATCCCGCTGGACGGCCTGATACTGCCGATCCGTAAACGATTCGATCAGACGGTCTGCAGGCGCCCCGCAGTGCTGTTCGACGGCGTGCGGAGTCCGTTACGCGCCTACGAGGGCGGCGACATCGACATCCTCGTCTTCCGCGAGAACACGGAGGGGGAGTACGCGGACGTTGGCGGGCGTGAACACCGCGGCTTCGCGAACGAGGTGGCGGTCCAGAGCGCCGTCTACACCCGCCGAAGCACCGAGCGCATCGTTCGGGCGGCCTTCGAGGCTGCCACCGAGCGTTCCGGCCACCTGACGAACGTCACGAAGTCGAACGCTCAGGCCCACGGGATGGTGTTCTGGGACGATATCGTCGCGGAAGTGAGCGAGGAGTACCCCGACGTGGACGTCGAGCGCCTGCTGGTCGACGCCGCGAGCATGGACTTCGTCCGCCGCCCCGACGAGTTCGACGTGGTGGTCGCCTCGAACCTCTTCGGCGACATTCTCACCGACGTCGGCGCCATCGTCACCGGGAGTATGGGCCTTGCACCCTCGGCGAACATCGACCCCGGAAACGACCATCCGTCGATGTTCGAACCCGTCCACGGAAGCGCCTTCGACATCATGGGTGAGGGGGTCGCCAACCCGCTGGCGACGGTGCTCTCGGGGTCGCTCATGTTCGACCACCTCGGCGAGGAGGCGGCCGCGTCGGCGCTGTGGGACGTCGTCGCCGACCAGTTGGCCGACGAGAACGCGCCGCGGACGCCGGACCTCGGTGGGGATTCGACCACCGAGGCCGTGGCGACGGACCTCCGCGGCCGGCTCTGACCCGCGGTCGTCCCCGTTTTCCGGGATTCGACCGTTGAAGTAGGGCGGCGTCGTGAGGGGACACCATGCCCGGATCGCGCGCCGGCACCCGATCGGAGGCTGAGGAACACCTCGTCCGCGGCTACGGCGGCCGACTCCTGTTGCTCGTCTCGCTCGGCTGGCTCACCATCCAGGGCGGCCGACTCGTCCTCTCGCCGCTGCTACCGTCCATCATCGACGACCTCTCGATCACTCCCTTCCGCGCCGGCCTCGCCCTCTCGATTCTGTGGGGTATCTACGCTCTCGGCCAGTTCCCCAGCGGGCGCCTCTCGGATCGCCTCAGCCGCAAGACGCTACTGGTGGTGGGGCTGACGCTCGCCACGGCGGGCTTTACCGTCCTCGTAGCCGCCATCTCCTACCCGCTGTTTCTGGTCGGCGCGGCGGTGGTCGGCGTCGGCGCCGGTCTCTACCCCACCGCGGCGCGGGCGCTCATCTCCGATCACTTCGAGGCGAAACGTGGGGGTGCGTTCGGCCTCCACACCGCCTCGGGTGACCTAGGTGGCGGCGCCGCGGCCGGCCTCGCAGTCGCCACCCTCGCCGTCGCGGCGTGGCGGGCCGCCTTCCTGCCGGTCGTCGCCATCCTCGCCGTCGTCGCAGCGGTGCTCCACTGGACGAGCCGAGAGTCCTACCGGATCGCGGCCGTCGACCTCGACGTGCGCGGCACGGGAGCGCGGCTCTTCGCCACTTCGCGCACCCGTAGACTCATCGTCGCGTACTGTCTGTTCGCCTTCGCGTGGCAGGGCACTGCCGGCTTCCTCCCGACGCTGCTCCAGTTGGACAAGGGGTTCTCCCCCGAGTTCGCCAGCGCGGGCTTCGCGGGGCTGTTCGTCGTGGGTGCGCTGGTCAAACCGACCGCCGGCCGCCTCGCGGACCGGGTGCGGCGGGCGCCCGTCGCGGCGGGAGCGCTCGGCCTCGGGGCCGTCGCCCTCGGCGGGGTGCTCGTCGCCGAGACGGCTCTCGCCGTCGGCGTGGCCACCGTCGTCTACGCCGTCGGCCTCATGGCCTTTCCACCCGTGATGCAGTCGTACCTGATGGACATCTTCCCGACGGACAGTATGGGCGCGGATCTGGGCCTCGCGCGGACGACGTACATCGGATTCGGGGCACTCGGCCCGTCGTTTATCGGGCTCGTGGCGGGACGGGCCGACTACGTGACCGCGTTCGGCGCGCTCGTCGCCGCGCTGGTCGTCGCGGCGACCATCGTCGCCGTCGAGTCGCGGTGAGCATCAAGTGCCGCCACAGCCGCCGTCGGCCGCGGTGCCGCCCGCCTCCGGAGCGGCGTAGGTCGCACGGAGGTAGCTGACCACCTCGTCGACGGTCTCCGGGTCGTAGGCCCAGAAGCCGTAGAACGACCCCGGGAGTCGTTCCTCGGCAAGGAGTGCACACTTCATCGCGTCGACACCGCCGCCGTCGTACGCGACGAACCACGAGTCGTGAATCTCCGTCTCCGTCGAGAGGTGGAGGTTCGGCCCCGAGAGGGTGCCCAGTTCCTCGCGGCCCTCGGGGTGAGCGTAGACGTGGACGTCGAGGGTTCCACGGTCGGCCAGATGTTCGTACACGTCGGCCTGGGAGGCGAAACGGGCACAGGTCTGGAAGCCGGCGTGGAGTTCGCCGGCCCCCCCTCGCCAGGCGCGGTCCTCGATCTCCTTCGAGGCTGCCACCATTCGCTCGGTGTCGTAAGAGGTAAACAGCGTCTCGTCGAGTTCGTCGAGCACCGTCTCGTAGGTTTCGCGCGTGAAATCCGGCGTGACACCGCGTGTCGGCCCGAGGACGTCGCTCACGTCGATGGCGGCGAGGAAATCGTCGTCGCGGCTCAACACCGCGTAGTTTCGGGGACCGGCGTCGCTCTCCGCCCGTTCGATGGTGAGGTTGCGGTCGGCGAAGTGTTCACGAAGCGCCGCTGGGACGCCGGCTTCCGGATTGAACACCGTCAGCGTCTTCTCCTCCGCTTCGACCCCGGCGATGAGTTCGAACAGCCCCATTCGCTCGTGTAGAGGGGCGGCCGCTATTTGTGCTTTTATGTCGAAAATCGGACCTGATCGCCCCGATACCGCCGGGTCGGACGACGCGCCCCTTTTATGGGGCGGCGGCGTACCGCCGGCGACGAGGATGACGGTCACCACGCTCCACCGGCCCGCCCACCGGGACGCGCTCACGCACCTCGAAGACGCCTTCCGCCGGGGCGACCTGATTACCGTCTTCGGCCGGTGTACCGTCGAGTACGACGGTCGTGCGTCGAGCAGTCTCGGCCCGGGTGATCGCCTCCTCCTGCTCAAACCCGACGGCTCGGCGCTCGTCCACACTGACGAGAAGCGCACACCCGTGAACTGGCAGCCGCCGGGCTGCGACCACTTCGCGAGCGTCCGCCAGGGCCGCCTGCGGGTGCGGAGCGTCCGCCGGTCGCCGGAGGAACTCCTCGACGTGCGGTTCGACCGCGTCCACCACCTCGCCGCCTACGACGTGACGGACCCCGACGAACTCGACCTGCAGGGTAGCGAGGCGGATCTCAAAGAACACGTCGTGACGACCCCCGACCGGATCGAACCCGGGTTCGATCCGATTTCGACCGAACACGAGACGACCGCTGGCCCGGTGGACGTCTTCGGCGAGGACGAAGCGGGCCGACCGGTCGCCGTCGAGTTGAAGCGACGGCGAGTCGGCCCCGACGCAGTCGGTCAACTCCGACGCTACGTCGACGCCCTCGAACGCGAGTTCGGCGCCGGCGCTGGCGTCCGCGGCATCCTCGTTGCACCCTCGGTCACCGACCGCGCGGCGGCGCTTCTGGACCGACACGGACTGGGCTTTGTCGCCCTCGACCCGGCGACTGGCCGGCCGCCGGACGACGAGTGATCGTTCGTTCGCTGTCGAACCTATCGAACGATCATTCAAGATACGGCGTCTGAAGCGTCAACTCTGCACCATCCCGGCGTTTAATGTGTGTGGTCCAAATATCCCTGTCCGATGGATCTCCACCACCGAACCGTCCGACAGGACGTCCGGGAACTGGGTGAACTCCTCGGCGACGTACTGGAGGTACAGTCCTCCACGCAGGCGTTCGAGGCGGTCGAAGACCTCCGCACCGCGGCCATCGACTATCGCGATGGAAGTCTGCCCTCGCGGGAACCGCTGCGGACGACGCTCGGATCGCTCGACTCCGACTTGGAGGGGGCGGCGGCGCGCGCCTTCACGGCCTACTTCGAACTCATCAACCTCGCGGAGGAGCGCGAACGGGTACGCGCCATCCGCCGGAGCTCCCAGCAGGGCGAGCTGGCCGACAGCCAGCAGGCGACGGTCGCCTCACTCGTCGACGCGGACGCCGACGCCGAGACGGTCCAGCGAGTCCTCGACGACGTGCTCATTCAACCCACCTTCACCGCACATCCGACCGAGGCCCACCGGAAGACGATCAAGGCGAAACTCCGCACGATCACGACCCTTCTCGAGACCCTCGACGAGCGGCGACTGACCGACGCCGAGCGCCGCCAGTCCTGGGACCACTTGGAGGCGGAAGTGACCAGCCTGTGGCAAACCCCGCAGGTCCGGGACCGGGCGCCCGAACCCGAAGACGAGGCGCGCAACGTGCAGTGGTATCTGGAGAACACGCTCTTCGACGTGGTCGGCGACGTGTACGCCGAACTGGAGGACGTCCTCGCCGAATCGTATCCGGACGTCGACGTCCCCAAACTCTTCGAGTTCCGGTCGTGGGCGGGGAGCGACCGCGACGGCAACCCGTCGGTAACCGTCGACGTGACGAGCGAGACGCTGGAGCGTCAGCGGTCGGTCGTCCTCTCGAAGTACCGCGACGAACTGAAGCGGCTCTCGGGCATCCTCAGCCAGGACGCCGCCTGGATCACACCGGGAGAGCGGTTCGAGGCGTCGCTCATCGCCGACCGGCAGCGATTCCCCGAGGTGGCCAGCGAGGCCGAGGAGCGCTACCCCCACGAGTTCTACCGGCAGAAACTGAAGCTGATGCGCGAGCGACTGGAACGGATCGGCGACGTGCGCCCCGGCGGCTACGCCGACGCCGATGAACTGATCGACGACCTCGAAGCCATCGACGAGAGCCTGCGGCTGAACGACGCCGAATCGATCGCGGACGTCTACGTCGAACCCCTGATTCGGAAGGTGGATACGTTCGGGTTCGCGCTGGCGAGCCTCGACCTGCGTGACCACCAGCAAAACCACACCGAGGCGGTCGGCGAGCTGCTCGAAGGGCAAGGCGTCGACTACCGTGACCGCGACGAGGACGGCCGGATCGAGGTGCTCACCGAGGCCATCGTCCAGGATGCCGACGTGGTCGACCTGGAGAATCCGGGCGACGTGAGCGACACGACCGAACGCGTCTGCAAGCGGTTCGAGGCGCTGCGGCGCTGGCAGCGGGAGTACGGTACCGACGCCATCGACACCTACTGCATCAGCATGACCGAGGAGCCGAGCCACGTCCTCGAAGTCCTCTTTCTCGCCGATCAGGCGGGTGTCGTCGACCTGCCGGGGGACAGCGGTCTCGACGTGGTGCCGCTGCTGGAGACCGAACACGCCCTCGACGGCGCCCGGCGCATCATGGGAACGCTGTTCGAGAACGAGGCGTACGCGGCGGCGCTCGACTGCCGGGGAAACACCCAGGAGATCATGCTCGGGTACTCCGACTCCAACAAGGAGAACGGCTTCCTTGCGGCCAACTGGGACCTCTATCGGAACCAGCGGCGTCTCGCGGACATTACGGACGAGTTCGACGTCCAGATGCGTCTGTTCCACGGCCGCGGTGGCTCCATCTCCCGTGGCGGTGGGCCGATGCACGAGGCGATGCTGGCGTTGCCCCCCGAGACGGTCACCGGGGAGATCAAATTCACCGAACAGGGCGAGGCCATCGCCGAGAAGTACGGCAACCCGCGAATCGCCGAGCGCAACCTCGAACGGATGCTCGACGCGCAGATCCGGGCGCGCCGTCAGTCGATGACCGGTCCCGTCGAACCGACGCCAGACGCGTGGATCGAGGCGATGGAGACGATGTCGACGGCCGCCAGGGAGGCGTATCAGGGCCTCCTCGAAACCGAGGGGTTCATCCCCTACTTCGAGACGGCGACGCCCATCACGGTCATCGAGGACCTCAACCTCGGTTCCCGGCCGGCGTCGCGGTCCGGAGAGCGGACCGTCGAAGACCTTCGGGCGATCCCGTGGGTGTTCTCGTGGACGCAGTCTCGGTGTATCATCCCCGGGTGGTACGGCCTCGCGACCGGTATCGACGCCTACCTCGACGACGGCGGGTCGATGGAGACGCTCCGGCGGATGTACGAGCGCTGGCCGTTCTTCAAGACCACCCTCGACAACGCCGCGCAGTCGATGGCGCGGACGGACATGGAGATCGCCGAGGTGTACGCGGGCCTCGCCCCCGCCGAGTTGCGCGAGCGGTTCTTCCCGCGGATTCGGAGTGAGTACGAACGCGCGTCCGAACTCGCTCTGGACGTCTCCGGGCGAGACGACCTGCTGCGCCAGGACTGGCTCCGCGAGAGCCTCGACCGGCGCAACCCCTACGTCGACCCGCTGAACCTGTTGCAGACGCGGCTCCTGGCCCGGGACGAACGCACGCCATCGGAGGAGCGGACCCTCCGCCTGACGGTCAAGGGTATCGCGGCGGGGATGAAGAGTACGGGATGAGGCGCCCGTTGCCGGCGTCGTACGGCATCGAAGGCTTTATTCGCCGCCTCGGCTTCGGCTACGACAAGTAATCATGACCGACAAGCCTGCCTCCATGTACCGGGAGATCAGCAAACGCCCGTACACGCGACGTGAGTACATCACGGGCATCCCGGGCTCCAAGATCGCACAGCACAACATGGGCAACCTCCAGACCGGTCCCGACGACTACCCGATCCACATCAGCCTCGAAGTCGAGGAGGAGTGTCAGATCCGCCACGGCGCGCTCGAAGCCTCGCGTCTGTCGGCCAACCGTCGCCTCCTGAAGGAGATCGGACAGGAGAACTACAAGATGGTGCTTCGGAAGTTCCCCCACCACGTCATCCGCGAGAACAAGCAGGCGACGGGTGCGGGTGCGGACCGCGTCTCCGACGGGATGCGCCAGGCGTTCGGCAAGCCGGTCGGCACCGCCGCCCGCGTCAACGCCAACGACACCATCTTCACCTGCTACTGCAACCCCGAGGACGCCGCCACGGTCAAGGACGCCTTCCGGCGCGCGTACAACAAAATCTCGCCGCCGTGCCGCGTCGTCGTCGAGCAGGGCGAACAGCTGCTCGTCGCCTAACGCGACCCGCGGACTTTTCTCCGCGCCGCCGTCAGTGAGGGCATGCTCCGTCTCGCGGTCACCTCCCGTGCCGAGACGTTCGACCGGCTGCGCGACCCGCTCGCGGACCGCGACATCGAAGTCGCACATCTCGCCGCCGAAGGCCGGACGATCGACCTCTCGACGCCACCCGACGACCGCTTCGACGTCGGCTTCGTCTTTCCCTCGTGCACGCAGGCGGGCGCTGCCCTGTCCGCACGCCACGACCTCTCGTGGGTGAACGGTCGGGCGGCGGTCCTGACCTCGCGGAACAAGGGTGGCGTCCTCGCGACGCTGGGGGCGGCGGGACTCCCGACGCCGAAGACGACGATGGTCTCCAATCCGGTCGACGCGGACACCGTCGCCGCCGCCGCCGCCGACCTCTCTTGGCCCGTCGTGGTCAAGCCCAACTCGACGACCCGCGGGACGGGCGTGGCGAAGGCGACGGATCTCGACTCGTTGCTCGGGGTCGTCGACTACCTCGATCTGGTCCACGACTACCGCGCCACCGGCGACAAGACCTTTCTCCTGCAGGAGTACGTCCCCGACGCCCGCGACTACCGGGTGATGGTCGTCGACGGGGCGTACGCGGGCGCGGTGGAACGACGGCTCCCCGACGCCGACCGGGCCGCCGGTCGGTGGAAACACAACGTCCACCGCGGCGCCGAGGCGACGGGCGTCGACCTACCCGGAGAGCTCCGGGCCCTGGCGGAACGGGCAGCCGCGGTGCTCGACGTGCCGTATCTCGGGGTGGATCTGCTGGTGACCGAGGATCGGGCCGTCGTCGCGGAGACGAACGCGCGGCCGACGGTCGACGCCGCGACGAAGTACGTGCCCGACTTCTACGATCGACTGGCGGGGTTGATTCGGGCGACTGCGGGCGAGTGAGGGTCGCTACTCCACGTCGATGGCGGCGGAGTCGCCGAGTTTGTCGATGGTGACCTCGAGGATGCCGTTGTTGAAACTGGCCGACGCGGAGTGTTCGTCGACGCGGGCGGGAAGTCGGACGCATTCGTCGTACTCGCGGTGCGGGGAGGCGGCGCTGATCGTGAGGGTCTTGCCGTCACACTTCAGTTCGATACCGTCTTTCTCCACACCCGGGAGGTCGGCGACGAGTCGAACCTGCTCCGCTTCCTCGTAGACGTCGACGTGGGTCTCGGAGGTGAATCCGGAGCCGTCACCGACGGTTCCGGTCATCTCGTTCATCATCCGTTCGATTTCGTCGAAGATGTCGCCGAACGGGTCGTCGCGGTCGTCGCCTCTCATGGTACGCCTGTAAGCTTCTCCCGGTCAAAAACTTTCTGTCGCCAACTCCCACGTCAGCGGATCACACGGTCGTTCGGGAGGAATCGCCCGTTTGAAATACTCGTCCCGCCATCGAGGGGACGAGGCACATGTTCAAGACGCTCGACGACATCGGGTCCGGAAAACGCGTTCTCGTCCGCCTGGACCTCAACTCCCCGGTCGAGGACGGCATCGTCAAGGACAACCGTCGGTTCGCACGCCACGCTCGGACCGTACGGGAACTCGTCGATGCCGGGCACCGTGTCGTCGTCATGGCCCATCAGGGCCGCCCGGGGCGTGACTCCTTCGTCTCGCTCGCCCAGCACGCGGACCTGCTGGCGGAGTACGTCGAAACGCCCGTCGCGTTCGTCGACGAGGTGTACGGCGAGGCGGCTATCGAGGCCATTCGCTCGCTCGGGGCCGGCGAGGTCCTCATGCTGGAGAACGTCCGGATGTGTGCGGACGAACTCCCAGAGAACGCCCCCGAGGACCACGCCGAGAGCGAGTTCGTCCGGACGCTCGCCCCCGAGTTCGACTGCTACGTGAACGACGCCTACTCGGCGGCCCACCGGGCGCACGCCTCGCTCGTGGGCTTCCCGCAGGTCCTCCCGTCCTACGCCGGGCGCGTCATGGAGTCGGAGTACGAGGCCAACACCAGCATCGCCAACCGCGAGTTCGACGGGCCGGTGACGATGGTGCTCGGCGGCGCGAAGGCGACGGACGTCATCGACGTCATGTCCGCGCTCGACGAGGGGGTCGACCACTACTTACTCGGCGGCATCGTCGGCGAACTCTTCTTGCGCGCCGCGGGCTACGACGTCGGCTACGACGTCGGTGGCACGGAACTGTACGACCACCAGTGGGAGAACAACGAGGAGCGGATTCGTACCCTTCTCGACGAGCGTGGCGACCGCATCCACCTCCCCGTCGACCTGGCTTACGAGGACGACGACGCCCGTGCCGAGATCCTCGTCGAGGGGATCGAGAAGGACCGCGACCTGCTCGACGTGGGGTCGCTCACCGTCGAGCGGTACGGTCGAGTCATCGAGGACTCCGCGGCCGTGTTCGTGAAAGGCGCCCTCGGCGTGTTCGAGGACGAACGGTTCGCCGACGGTACGGTGGGCGTCCTCGAATCCATCGCCTCAACCGACTGCTTCTCCGTCGTCGGCGGCGGCGACACCTCGCGCGCGATCGAACTCTACGGACTCGACGAGGGGTACTTCTCGCACGTCTCCATCGCCGGGGGCGCCTACGTCCGGGCGCTCACCGGCGAGTCGCTCCCCGCCGTCGACGCGTTGGTCGAGAACTAGGACGCCGCGGGGCCACCCGCCGACGCCGTCGACAGTCATTTGTTCGTGACGCCGAAACGGTCACGGCGATGGTCCTCCAGTTCGCCGTTCCGGCCCTGATCGGTTTCGCCTTCGTCATGATCGCCGCCTATGCCGGTTCCCTGCGCGCACTGGAGGTCTACTTCGATCCGGACCAGGACAGTATCTTCCTCTCGGACGACTCGGACCCGCCGTCAACCCGGTGAGGACGGTGGCTCCGCGAGCCACTCCCTCTACCGACCGTAGTCGATGCCGACGCCCATCGCGTCCTCGGTCGTCGTCCGACTCTCCGCGGCGTCGGCCGCGCCCGTCAGCGCACGGATCGCGTCCACGTTCTCGGGCACCACGTCGCTCTCCTGGTGGATCGCCTGGAAGAGGTACAGGTCGTGCCCCTCGACGGTGATGGACTCCTCCCAGATGCAGTTCTCCCAGAGGTCGCCGCGGGGGCGGCCGGCGTCGTGGGCGAACTCCTTGAGTTTGCCCGAGCCGTCGATGTCGGCGCCGGCCGGGATCTGGAACAGACGGGTCTCGTCGGCGAACAGGTCGCGTACCTCGTCGGCGTTCGGGGACGATTCCAGCGTCACGTTGACGCTGTGGGTGTGCATCAGCGTCGCCGGCACCTTCATGCCGAGCGTGTCGATGTCGAGGTCGGGGAAGATGGTGTTCACGTCCGGGCCGTGGTGCGAGGGGATGGTCACCGGGTCGGGAAGGATGTCGTCTATCGGGCCGCGTCCGGTCTGTCCGGGGTCGCCACCCCGACGAACGAGCGTCACTCGCGCCTTCTCGACGCCGTACGCCTCGTCGAGGGGGGCGAGGATGCGGGAGAGTCCCGTGGTGTTACAGGAGACGACGCGCGCGGAGTCGGCGCCGACGGCCTCGGTGTAGTTGGCGCGGGCGTTGAAGCTCACGTCGGCGACGTCGGCGTCCTCGCCGCCCTGGTAGATAGCAGGGGTGTCGCGTTCCTCGTAGAGGGCGGCGTTCTCGGCGCCGATGCCCGAGGGTGTACAGTCGACCACGACGTCCGCCTCGGCGACGAGATCGTCGACGGCGCCCGCCAGTTCGAGGCCCTCCTCCGCGAAGCGGTCGGCCCGGTCCGCGACGGCGGCGTAGAGCGGATAGCCCTTGCGCGCGGCCGTCTCCGCCTCGAAGTTCGGCCGGGTCTTGGCGACGCCCACGAGGGTCATATCCGGCTGTGCCGCGACTGCGTCCGCGACGCGCTTTCCGATGGTTCCGTAGCCGTTGACGCCGACGTTCGTCATGTCGCGGAGTCGAGTAGCGACGGGCATAATCGTTTCGAGCCGCGTTCCCGGCCGCCACCGCGCCACACGGACCGCCGGGACGGTAGGCCCTGCCTACCACGATCCAGTCGCCGGCTTTCGGCGTGTTTGCTCGGGCCCATCCCGACGATTGGTCCGGTTGCCATACTTACGTCCTCTCCTATCGTAGTGTCAGTCCGCAGACCACCTCTTGACGGCGCGGGGTCAGTCCCGCGTTTCCGCCTGGCGGCGGTCGCAGGACGATCCCATGACTCAACGAACCCAGACCCGACCGATCCGAACGTACCCCCTCTCCCGACGCGACGTGCTCCGTGCCACCAGCGCCGCCGGCGCACTGGCGGTCGGTGGCTCCGGTCTCCGCGCCGTTACCGGGGTCGCAACCGCCGACGAACACGTCAACGTCATCGAGACCTGCGGTGGCGACGTCGACATCGTCGTCGCTCTCGACTACTCCGGTTCGATTCGGAGCGCCGGTACGTGGGGTGACATCGAGAGCGGCGTGGACAGTTTCCTCGGCGTCGTCCCGGACGACGTCCAACTCGGACTGGTCACGTTCGGTGATGCCCCCGCGGCCTTCGAGTACGGGCCGACCAACCTCCTCGACTTCGCGACGACCAGCAACGTCGCGGCGCTCGAGGCGGGTGTCCCGACGAGCAGCCCGCCCAGTGAGAACGCGACGCACATGCCCGGTGCGCTGGCCTTCGCCGACGCCATCCTCGATGCGGAGGGACGCGACGGCACGGAGATCGTCGTTCTCGTCACCGACGGCGGCCCGAACTACGAGAACGGCGTCGTCGGGGACGGCTCGACGCCCCCCGCGGACGATACGACCTTCCCCTACGGGACGTTCGAGTTCACCGGCGGCACGTCCGGCGGCGAGAACGGCGTCGCCGGCGAACCCGGTGAACTCTCCGAGACGACGGCCATCGCGACCGGAATCAAAAACGCCGGTCGGCGTATCATCGCGGTCGGCATCGGACGGAACGTCGCCGGATTCGACGACTACCTACAGGACTCCATCGCTAGCGCCCCGGACGACTTCGTCGCCGTCGAGGACGCGTCGAACCTCGGGACCGAACTCGAGGCGCTCATCAGCGAGGTGTGCGAGGAGACGTGTACGGAGTGTCCCGACGACGCCGGCATGCTCGTGAAATACGAGTTCGACTGCGTCGAAACCGACGACGACGGGGACTGCGTGCGCTGGGACTTCGTCCCCGAGGGCGACACCGACCCCAACATCGTCTACACCGAGGGCGCCTACGAGAACGCGGACGGCGAGACGAACGAACCGACGTCCGTCACCTTCGACACGGAGTACTGTGACCTGTACGCCTTTGTCAAGAGCGGCCAGGAGCTAGCGGTCCAGTCGTTCACGGACGTCGACGGCGCCGTCACGGTCGACACCGCGAACGACGAGAAGTACGCCATCAGCTTCGTGGCCTTCTACTGCACCGAGGCCGCGGCGCAGGCGGCACTCGACGCCTTCCCGTCGGGCGGGGCCGGACCGGGTCGGTCCCGTGGACGAGGCCGAGAGCGATAGCCCGCTTCGACACCCTGTCGTGATCGGAGGGTAAGGGCTAACCACGGTCCTCCCCTGTGGCGAGATATGACCGACGCACTCCGCGAGGCCGCCGAGACGGCGATCCACCAGTGCATGGCCCTCGACGCCGAGGAGTCCTGTGCCGTCGTCACCGACGACGAGCGACTCCCCATCGGCGACGTCCTCTACGAGGCCGCCCGCGACGTGACCGACGACGCGGTCCTCCTCCGCTACCCGCCCGGCGAGCAACACGGGACCGAACCCCCGCTCCCGGTCGCGGCGGCGATGGCCGACGCCGACGTGGTGCTCGCGCCGACCACCAAGAGCCTGAGTCACACCCGTGCCCGCAAGCGCGCCACCGATGCCGGCGCACGCGCCGCGACGCTCCCGGGCATCACCGAGGACGTGATGATCGCCGGACTCGACGCCGACTACGGGACTATCGCCCGACACTGTCGGGAGGTGCTCGCACAGGTCGACGGCGCCGACGAGATTCGGATCACCACGGACGCGGGCACCGACTTCACGGTCGAACCCGGTGGTCGGGAGTGGCTCACCGACACCGGGATGGTCCACGACCCGGGCGACTTTTCGAATCTCCCCGCGGGCGAGGTGTTCGTCAGCCCCGAAACCGCGAACGGGACCTACGTCGTCGACGGGACGATGATGCCCCACGGACTGGTCGCGGAACCGCTCCGATTCGAGGTGGAAGACGGGTACGTCACCCACATCTCCGACGACGCGGTCCGCGAGCAGGTGGAGACGGCCCGTGCTGAGGTCGGCCGCGATGCCGCCAACCTCGCGGAACTCGGCATCGGGACCAACGTCGGTGTGACGGATCTCGTCGGTTCGGTCCTCCTCGACGAGAAAGCCGCCGGCACCGTCCACATCGCCATCGGCGACGACGCGAGCATCGGCGGCAACACCGAAGCGCCGCTCCATCTCGACGGGATCGTCCGCGACCCGACGGTGTACGCCGACGGAGAGATCGTCGATCTCCCTGCAGTCGAGCGGTCGTGAGGTCACGAGGCGACGCGGTCGTCGGCCGGTCGCCGGCCGAGTGGGAGTGACCTCGCGGTCGCTACTCGTCCGACGCCGTCCCGTCGTCGACCTCCTCGGCGCCGTCGAGGAAGCCGTGGTACGGACAGACGTACTCGTCGCGGATGATCTGCTCGTCGACGATGTCCAGACCGATCCCGTCGAGGTCCTCGGCGATCCGGTTGAGGTCGTCGTGGGTCTTCCCGATGGCGTTCACGTACACGTTCCGCTTCCCGGTCATGATCTCCCGAACTGCCGTGACGCCGTTCACTTCCCGCGCCCGGTTCGCCAGCGAGTCCCGCTCGGTGACCGGCGCAGTGCAGATGATCTTGGTGTACAGGGGGTAGCCCGCCAGATCGTAGTCGATGTCGATGTGATACCCCCGGATGATCCCGCTCTCTTCGAGCTTGTTGAGCCGCGTCCGGACGGTACTCGACGACAACCCGAGTTTCTCCGCGATGTCGCTCGACGACGTCCGACGGGCGTCCTGCTGGAGATAGTAGAGGATGGACCTGTCGACCGAGTCCAGCTCGCCGTCTTTCATGACCGTGCGATTTCGTCGCCGTCCGTTTTACGTTTGCGCCCCGACGACGCCAGCTCCGACCGATGCGACGCACCGGCACTCCACCCTTCTATATGACGGGAAAGGGTATATAATCAATTTAATCCGACGATCCGTCAAAATAGACGGCTAGTTTATAGTGTTCCGTCACATAGCTAGTCTCAGTGCGACGGAAGTCTCCGACGGCTCCGTCGCCTCATCACTCATGAGACTACGCTCGAGCCTCCACGAGAACGCGGAAACGTCCACCGACGGGACGGACACGGACTACTACGTCCTCGGCGGGGGGCACCTCGGTACCGAAGTTGCCCGGCGACTGGGTGCGGCGGGACACGCCGTCTCCATCGTCGGTATCGACGCCGACGTCGACGACGTTCCGTCGCTAGAGGGCGATCCGTCCGTCGTCGACGTGCTGTCCGACGCCGGCGTGACGGAGACGTCGACGGTCGTCGTGGCGACTCCGGACGACGGCCGAAACCTGCTCGTCGCACAGCTCGTCAGGACCCGCTTCGACGTCGCCGACGTCTTCGTCGTGGTTCACACGCCGGACCGCTCCGACCTCGTTGCCGATGCGGGTCACGAACCGATCTGTGCGACGGCGGTGTTGGCCGACGGCGTCGTGGCCGACGTCCGCTCGCGGCTCCGTGAGGTCGACACGGCATGAAGGAGCTGGAACGGGACCTCGGTCTCCCGTCCGTCCTCGCCATCAGCATCGGCGCCATGATCGGGAGTGGCATCTTCATCCTGCCGGCGCTGGCGCTCGAAATCGCCGGCCCCGCCGTCGTCCTGGCCTACCTCCTGGCCGGCCTGCTCGTGGTGCCCGCCGCGCTCTCCAAATCGGAGATGGCCACTGCGATGCCCGAGGCCGGGGGCACGTACATCTACATCGAGCGCGGTATGGGGCCGCTTCTGGGCACGATTGCTGGCGTGGGAACGTGGTTCTCGCTCTCGTTCAAGGGAGCGCTCGCACTCGTCGGCGGCGTCCCCTACCTGTTGTTGTTGTTCGACCTCCCGCTCCAGCCGGTCGCGCTGGGGTTGGCGACGATCCTGATCCTAGTGAACCTCGTCGGTGCGAAACAGACCGGGCGGCTCCAGCTCGTCATCGTCGTCGTCATGCTGGCCGCACTCGGCTGGTTCGCCGCCGGCAGCGCACCGAGCGTCCAGTCGGCCAACTTCGCCGGCTTCTTCGATTCGGGCGTCGGCGGATTGCTGGCCGCGACGGGGCTGGTGTTCGTCTCATACGCCGGCGTCACGAAAGTCGCGAGCATCGCCGAGGAAGTCGAGAATCCGGGGCGCAACATCCCGCTCGGCATCCTCGGGTCGCTGGTGTTCACGACTATCCTGTACGTGGCTATCGTGACCGTCCTCGTCGGGATCACCGACCCCGGCAGCGTCGCCGGCTCGCTGACGCCCGTCGCCGTCGCCGCCGAGGTGACGCTCGGCCAGGCCGGCGTGGTCGCCGTCATTCTCGCGGCCATCCTCGCGCTCGTCTCGACGGCCAACGCCGGCATCCTCTCCTCGTCGCGCTACCCGTTCGCGATGAGTCGGGACAAGCTGGCGCCCCCGTCGCTCTCGACGGTCAGCGAGCGATTCGGGACGCCCGTCACGTCGATCACGCTCACGGGCGCCGTGTTGCTGGCACTCATCGCGTTCGTCCCGATCCTCGAAATCGCGAAACTCGCGAGTGCCTTCCAGATCATGGTGTTCGCGCTGATCAACCTCGCCGTCGTCGCGTTCCGCGAGGGCGAGACGGCGTACGACCCCGAGTTCACCTCGCCGCTTTACCCCTGGATTCAGATCTTTGGCGCCGTCACGGGCGCCCTCCTCCTGACGCAGATGGGGACGGTTGCCCTCGTCGGCGCCGCCGTCATCACGCTGGGGAGCATCGTCTGGTATCTGGGGTACGTTCGACCACGCGTGCGCCGGGACGGCGTCGCGACCGACGCGATCCGGCGGCAGGTCGGTCGAGACGCGCTCACCGATGTCGAAGGCGAAGCGGACGAGAAACCGCATACGGTGCTCGTCGCGTTGACGAAAGCCGTCGGCGACGACCGCGAGCGCTCGCTCGTCGCCATGGCCGCGGACGTCGTCCGTCCGCACGACGGCCGTGTGGTCGTCGTCCGGTTCGACGAGATACCGGACCAGGCACCACTCACCGAGTCGGCGACGGTCCAGTCGGCGGCCGACCTCTCATTCGAGACCAGGGTCGAGGCGCTCGCATCCGAGTTCGACGTCGCCATCGAAGCCGACGAAATCGTCAGCCACGACACGAAACACGCCATCGTCAACTTCGCCGAGAGCCACGGCGTCGACGCGATCATCGCGGAGCACGAACCCCTCCGTCTCCGGTCGCGGCTGCTCGGCGATCCGGTCGACTGGGTCGTCCGGCACGCGACGTGTGACGTCCTCCTCGTGGACAACGTCGGCTACGACGCCCCCGAACGGATCGTCCTCTCGGGCGACGGGAGTCCGTACGACTCCCGTGCGGTGTCGGTCGCCGAGGCGCTCGCGACGGCGAACGACGGCTACCTCTCACTCTGGCACCCCAACGGGGACGACGGCGACACGAGCAAGTACCGACGCACGATGGAGGACTACCAGTCCGAGCTGACGGAACTGCTCGACGTGCCGGTTCGCGCCGAGTCGGTCCGAACCGACGGCGGGCGGCCCGCCGACCCCGACGTGCTCGTCCGCGTCGGCGCCGACCACCGGCTCCGAGCCGCCCCGTTCGACGACCGGCCGACCCTCCCGAGCCCGGGCTGTACGACCGTCACCGTGTATCCGGAGGCGACCCGGCGGCCCTCGATCGCTCGCCGGCTGCTCGAACGACTCGTCTTCTAACTGGCGGCACGCCGGAAGGGCGGGTTTTTACAGCCAGGCCGGCTACGAGCGTCCATGACCCATCCCGGACCCGACGCGGGCGACCGCGTCGCACTCGCTTGTCCCTCGTGTGCCGACGCGGGGACGACAGTTCACGAGGTGTTGAAACCCGGCGGACACGTCACTGTCCGCTGTACGGAGTGTGGCCACGTCCACAAGGAGCGTTACGACCCGCCCCGCGAGGTCGAACTCGACGTCGTCGTCTCACAGGACGACGAGTCGCTGTCGACCACCATGGACGCGCCGCCCGCTGACGCGGTCGAAGTCGGCGACGAGTTCGTCGTCGACACGCCCGAGGCGATCATGCAGGTGCGGGTCACCTCCATCGAAGTCGACGACGACACGCGCGTCGAAGCGGCGACCATCGAGGACGTCGAGACGCTCTGGACCCGAGCCGTGGACAACGTCCGCGTCAACGTGACCGTCCACCCGAACGACGGCCGCGACGACGCCTCCCGGAGCATCACCGTCTCGGTCCCCGGCGACCACGAGTTCGTCGTCGGTGAGACGACCGAGTTCGCCGACGAAGAGTTCGAGATCACCGGCGTTCACGTTCGCGAGGACGCACCCGCCTACCGTTTCGAGAAACTCGATCACGAGGGCGACTCCGTGTTCGCGAAAGACACCAAACGGGTGTACGCCCGCGACGTCACCTCCGCCGCGTGGTCGGCCTGGTGATCGGGCACGGAGGCCGAGGATGGATTTCGACCGCGCCCGTTCCGACCTCGTCGACCGTCTGATCGAGGCCGGACGGCTCGACCGCCCCGCCACGGCGCGGGCGATGCGTGCCGTCCCCCGCCACGAGTTCGTCCCGTCCGACCGCCGCGAGGCCGCGTACCACGACCGGCCCCTCCCCATCGGCGGCGGCCAGACGATCAGTGCCCCGCACATGGTGGCGACGATGACCGACCTGCTGGCACCCGATTCCGGCGACGACGTCCTCGAAATCGGCACCGGGTGTGGCTACCACGCCGCGGTGACCAGTGAAGTGCTCGGCGGGGGCACCGTCTTCAGCGTCGAGGTCGATCCCGAACTCGCCCACGAGGCGCGCGACCGCCTCGGCCGACTGGGGTACGACGTCCGCGTACGCGTCGGCGACGGCCACGCGGGATGGCCGGCCCACGCTCCCTACGACGGGGCGTATCTCACCTGCGCACCGGCGTCGATGCCGGAGGCGGTCGTCGAACAGGTGCGACCCGGCGGTCGGATCGTCGCCCCCGTCGGCCGTGGGCGACAGGAACTCGTCCGCCTGACGCGGCGGACCGACGGTGGCGTCGACCGCGAGACACACGGCGGCGTCCGGTTCGTCCCCATGCGATCCGACGACTGATCTTCGGTCCGCATCCGCCGTCGTTCTGTCCCCCCCGCCCGACAAGCGCACGCTTCATAAGCACCGCCGCCCAGGCTCTCCGTATGGACCAAGCGGTGTTGCGCGAGGACATGGTCGACGGTCTCGACCACGCCCTCGGTGGTCTCGACGAGGAGCTAGGGGTGGCAATGCGGACCGTCCCACGGCACGCCTTCGTCGAGGACCGACCCTACGACAACCGTCGCGGCGACCACGCCGGGACGGACGTGCTCGCGCCCCGAACCGTCGCCAGACTGCTCGAGGCTCTCGCCGTCGAAGACGAGAACGACGTCCTCGTCGTCGGCGTCGGTGTCGGCTACACCGCGGCGCTCCTCGCCGAACTCGTGGGCGAGCGACGCGTCCACGCCGTCGACATCTCCCGACGCCTCGTCGTCGACGCGCGCCGGAACCTCGGACGCGCGGGGTACGACGGTGTCCTCGTCGACCGCCGCGACGGCGCGAACGGCCTCCCCGAGTATGCCCCCTTCGACCGAGTGCTCGTCGAGGCGACGGCCGTGCGCCCGCCCAGTGCTCTGCTCGAACAACTCGGCGCCGACGGCCGTCTCGTGATGCCGATGGGGACGCCCGAGGGGTCGCTGGTCGCCGTCGAAGCCGGCGACCCTGACGAGGACTACACCGTCGTCGAGGAGTTCGGGCCCCTGACGCTCGCACCACTGCTCGTCGAGGGCGAACAGGCCGGCGGCGTCACCCGCAACCGGACGGAACGCGAGGACCGCGAGTTCGCCGAACAGGGGTACTTCGCGCCGACCGGATGGGAGCAGGACTGGATCGACTGGGACGAACGCCTCGACGGCGGGCGCGGCCACCACCGCCGTTGAACGGGCGACGCCGCCCTCACTTCCGAACCACCAGCACTTTCGCGTTCCCCCGCCGGTCGACGTAGCCGCTCCCGGCCGGCGGTTTCACCTCGATCAGCAGCGTCCCTTGATCCTGGTTCGCCCGCAAGGTGGGCGCCGCCGAGACGGTCACCGTCCCGTCCTCGCCGGTCGTCGCGGTTCGGACCCCGTCGAGGTCGGCGCTCCCCGCCTTCACGACCACCGTCGCGTCCGCGACCGCCGAGCCGTCGGCGCCGACGACGGTCAGTTCGATGGACGACTCGCCCGGACCAACCACCTCCGGCTCCGGACGCACGTCGAGTTCCGTCGTCGATAGTCCTTGAATTCCGGTCAGCATGTTCATCATGACGCTCAGGCTGGCGACGCCGATGACCAGGGCGATGACCAGTCGGATCGGCAACCCCTCGATGGCGCGGCGGTCCGCTCGGAACGACTCGAACATGGGTCGCCTTGGTCCCGGTATCACACTTGAACGTCCGGGCGGAGCTTTAGGGTGGAGTGGGCGACCATCCCCGCCGTGCACGTACTCGGACGTACCGACGACGCAGGACCGGCAGTACGGCTCGGACACTACCGTGCGGCCGACGGGAGTGAGGGAGCGACGGTCGGGCTGGATCTGGATCGGCCGCACGCGACGCTGATCGTCGGCAAACGCGGCTACGGCAAGTCCCACACGCTCGGCGTCCTCGCGGAGGATGCGGCGCGCGCGCCGGGCGTCGCCCCCGTCGTGGTCGACACGATGGGGGAGTTCGGTGGTCTCGCCGCCGACGTGGTCCCCGCACACGTCGTCGACACGCCGACGGTGGCCGCGGCGACGCTCCCGCCACCGGCCTGGCCCGCGCTGTTCGACCTCTCGGCGACGGACCCCGTCGGCGCCTTGCTCTGGGAGGCCGCGGCGGACGCCGAGACGCTCCCCGCGATGACGGCGACCGTCGCGTCGGCATCGGGTTCCGACGACGTGCGCCGCGCCGCGAAGAACCACCTCGCTCTCGCCGATTCGTGGGACGTCTTCGATCCCGATGGCCTCGACGCGGCGACGCTTCTCGACGGCGAGGCAACCGTCCTCGACTGCGCGGGGATGGACGACCGGGCGGCCGGTGCACTGGTTCGCGCCGTTGCCCGCGGCCTGTACGACGCCTGCGTCGACGGCCGTCCCCCTCGCTTACCGTGGCTCCTTTTGGACGAGGCACACGCCTTCTTCGACGGCGTCGCGTGGCCGGCGCTGGAGACGGTGGTGACGCGCGGGCGGACCCCCGGTGTCTCGCTGGTTGCGGCCACCCAGCGGCCGAGCGCGCTCCCGTCGGTCGCCGTCTCGCAGGCCGACCTGTTGATCGCACACCGCCTGACTGCCGCCGACGACGTAGCGGCGCTGGCTGCGGCGGCACCGACGTACCTCTCCGGGACACTCCGCGAGCGCCTGCCGACCGCACCCGGCGGCGCCGTCGTCGTCGACGACGCCACCGAGTCGGTCCACGGGGTGCAGGTGCGCCGGCGCGAGACGCCTCACGGCGGCGCCGACCCGCGCGCGAGCGTCCGCGCCGATCAGTCCTGCAGCGACGTTCCGCAGTCCGGGCACTCGTCGTCGACGACGGGGACCGGCGTCGAACAGACCGGACAGTAGTCGAGATAGCAGGCGGGATCGCCCATACGCCACCTCGGGATCGGATGGTGGTAAGGATTCGGGAAGCTCCGCCGTAGCGCCGCCTTGGCCGGCGAGCGAACGCGTACTGTCCCGACGAGCCGAGATCCCCCGACAGGGTGAGTCCAGATCCGTCGTCTCGAGTTCGAGAACGCCTCCTACGCGGACGACGGCGACTGGATCGAGTCGTGTCTGGTCACCTCGGGCACTGCCCTCGAACCGGCGGTGGCGTTGTCGTCGCTCCCCCGCGTCGAACTCTCCCACCACGAACGGCTCTTCGCCGACCGCACTGACCGGCCGGCGTTCGAGGACGGCGACCACGAGGCGACCTGTTACTCCCTGTCGAGGACGTCGACGCCGAACCGCTGGATATTCCGGCGAGCGCGGACGCGAGGCGAGTCGGTCGAGGTCGAGTTCCGCGGCGGCGAGGTCGGCCTCCTTCTCCGGGTCGCTCCGCCGCCGAAATCTGTTCTTATTTATCCCTGGTTCCACTCACCTGTCGGATATGCCGGGTGACGAGCGGAACTGGTGGGCGCTCCTCGGCGGTGCGGGAATCGCTCTCGTCGGGATCGGGTTCCTCGTTCTCGCGGTCGACCATCTCGCCGGCGAGCACTCCCGGCCAGTTACGCTCGTTCTCGGGGGTGGGATTCCCCTCCTCGTCGCCTTCGGGACCGTTCTCGCGGGTGCGCGGATCGCCCGGAGCGACGCCGCGAAGTCGACCGTCCTCCGACTGGTGGGCTGGTGGGGATTCGGCATCGTGGCGTCCGCGTCCATGGGCATCGCGTCGGTGGTCTACGAGCAGAGCCACGGCGTCACCCTGGTGGATACGACGTACATCGTCATCAACAACACGACCGTCGGCGCCGCCGGCGGTCTCCTGATCGGCCATTTCTACACTCGCAGCCGACGGCACGCCGAACAGTTGGCGGCGGAACGCGACCAACTCGAAACCGAGCGGGCACGTCTGGAAGTCCTCAATCGGGTCGTTCGCCACGACATCCGAAACGACATGACGGTCGTGATCGGCTGGCTCGCAGCGCTCGACGAGCACGTCGACGACGGGGGGCGAGAGGCGCTCGAACGGGTGCAGACCGCGAGCGATCACGTCGTCGAACTCACGCGAATCGCCCACGATTACGTCGACGTGATCGTCGGCGAGACTCGTCCCGACCTGCAACTGGTCTCGCTCTCGGACGTCCTCGAGACGGAACTGCAGACCCGCCGCGACGCCTATCCGGACGCTTCGTTCAGAGTCGGGGACGTTCCCGACGTGACCGTCCGGGCCAACGAGATGCTCGGTGCCGTCTTTCGAAACGTGTTGAACAACGCCGTTCAGCACAACGACGAGGCGTCCCCGACCGTGACGGTGCGTGCCGACCGGGTCGACGGGTCGGTGATCGTGCGCGTCGCGGACGACGGTCCCGGCATCCCGGATGATCGTAAGGAGTCCGTCTTCGGGAAGGGAGAGCGCGGGCTCGACAGCTCCGGAACCGGCATCGGTCTCCATCTCACCGAAACGCTCGTCACCGAGTACGGCGGCGACATCCGGATCGAGGACAACGAACCGAAGGGGACAGTCGTCGAAATAGAGCTCACGGTAGCGTCGTCAACGGGTCCTCCGTCGTCGGCGCGCGTCCGTACCGGGAACGACTAGTCGACGTCGGGGCGTGGCTCCCTCGTCCGGCTGTCCCGGCCGTCGCAGCGTCGGCTCCGTGGGACGACGAGGGTGACGACGCTCCCCCGGGGATCGGCGTCCGCGAAGCGAACCGTCCCGCCCGCCTCCGCGACGATGTGATCGACGAGCCACAGGCCCATCCCGTTGCTGTGACGGAGTGCGTCGATCTCCGTCCGCTCCCCGATCACCTGCCGCTCGGCCGCGGGGATTCCCGGCCCGTCGTCTTCGATCCGGAGTTCGACCGCGCCGTCCTTGGTCCGTGCGTCGACCGTGATTTCGGGCCGCCGATCGGCGTGGACGATGGCGTTCTCGACGACCTCCTCGATCGCCCGTCGAAGCTCCGGGATCGTCGTGACCGTGAGTCCGGACGGCACGTCGACGGTGATCGCCGCTTCGGGATACGTCCCTTTCAGGCGCTCGACGACGTCAGTCACCGAGTCCGACAGCGAGAGTGGGACCTCCGTCGACGGTTCCACCAGGAGCCGGACGATCGAACGTTGTTTGTCCGCCCGGGCGAGGAGTTGCTGGCTCGCGTCCTCGATCCGGGTAGCCATCGCCGCGATCTCGTCGTCCGTCGTCTCCGACCGCACCGTCTCGGCGTTCCCCTGGACGACGCCCAGTTTGTTTCGGATGTCGTGTCGGAGGACGCGGGCGAGCACCTCTAACTGCCTGACACTCGTGTGCAGGTCGCTCTCTAGGCGCCGTTCGTACGCCTTCTGTTCGGTTATCTCGTCGTGGATCGCGACGAACCACTGGATCTCCCCCTCGTCCCCGAGGATTGGCGCGGTCGTCTGATGGATCACGAACTGATCCCCGTTTTTGCGCTCGTTGACGATCTCACCCTCCCAGACCTCGCCCGCGAGGATCGTGGACCACATCTCCTCGTAGAACGCCTCGTCGTGTTCGCCGGATTTGAGCACGTGCGGGTTCTCGCCGATGACTTCCGCGGCCGAATACCCCGTCACATCCTCCCAGGTGTCGTTCACGTACTGGATCGTGCCGTCCCGATCCGTGATGAGGATCGCGTGCCCCGAGTAGTCCGCCGCTTTCTTGAATTTGCGAGCCCGCGCTTCGCGCCGGGCGAGCGTTCGATAGAGGGCCTTCTGGGGCTCCTTGATGCCCGTTTTTACGACAGCGAGGTAGATCAGATAGAACGAACCGAGTTTGAAGAGGTGACCGACCGCGTTCGAGAGCCCGTACACGTCGACGTAGAACGTGAAGGCGAGTTCGGACACCATCGTCAACAGCAGGGAGACGGCGAGCAGCTGGAAGACGTGCCTATCGAACGTCTCCCGCTGTCCGTACAGGAACACGAGTCCGGCGGCGAAGAGGCCGACGATGACGTACTCGCTGACGAGTTTGAATCGGGTGAGACCGCTCCCCGGGACGTACGCCCGCGGGAACTGATCGAAGACGAAGATCGACCCGAGACCGACCGCGACGACGAGCGCGTAGCCCGAGAC
The DNA here is from genome assembly GCF_045690335.1 of Haloplanus litoreus. Classification (GTDB taxonomy): domain Archaea; phylum Halobacteriota; class Halobacteria; order Halobacteriales; family Haloferacaceae; genus Haloplanus; species Haloplanus litoreus. The sequence continues at coordinate 932,450 of NZ_CP147874.1, forward strand.
GAGCGTCAGTAGCTCCCGATCGTTCCACTCGCGGTCGGTGATCCCGCGCTCGCTGACGGCGAATCCGACGGCACCCGCCCCCAGAAGCGAGAGCCCCTCGAGCGATCGGCCGAAGAGCCAGAGCTGTGTCGGGAGGTTCGCCCCGGCCGTGGGGAAGACGCCCATTCCCTTGTACGCGAGCGTGTGTAGCAGATCCACGCCGCCGACGAACAGGTAGCTGATGCCGAGAACGACGACGAACGGGTGCTTCAGTTCCTCGCGTGCGTTCCAGGTGACGAGAAACACGCCGGACGCGACCACGATGCTGAACATCTCGACGACGCTGTGAAAGAGTAGGAAGTTCCGCAATTGGACGACGTAGAGCACAGCTACGCCGCCGCCGACTCCCACGATGGGGAGTGCGTGTCTCCACCACTCCTCCGAAACCAGTCTACGCGACACGCGCACGTTTCCCGTCTCGGAACAATAATTTAAGAATACTGATGGGGAGCGTAGGAGCGTAATCGGCGTCTAGGTCGCACGTCGCGGGCCGCGAACGGCCGTTCGCGCATCGTCTACGGCCATCGTGTCAGATGAGAAAAATCAGTTGCCGCTCGCCGATTGGTCGCGACAGAACGCGCCCGGAGCGGGAGTGTGAACCACGGTCGTTCCGCTCGCGTCACTCTCCGGTTCAAATCCCTAGTGCCGCCTTCCTGATTCCGTCACGCTTCTCGCGATACTCGTCACTCGTGAGTTGGAATCGGGAAGAACGCCCGGAGCGGGATTTGAACCCGCGTCACGACCGTGACAGGGTCGTATGATGGGCCACTACACCATCCGGGCCTTCGCATCTACACCAACCGGGGACTGGGAAATAAGACTTGCCATATCGTGGCGCCGTGTGGTGGTGTAACGCGAGGCGCGCCGGAACGGTTTTGTACCGGGAGAGCGTGTGACAATCCGTACCGAGCCTCGTCCGCTGGGGGATGCCGGCGGGTCGAATAGCGTCGCTTCGCGTTCTTTGAAAAGCGTTATATGGTTGGGTCTACAAAGGCGCCGTAGTATCTCGTGATAACTTCTCCACCCGAACATCCATGGTAGACGTAAGCCAACACAAACTGGTTCCGGAGCATACAGTCCTCGACGACCCGGATCGGGTCGACGAGGTACTGGCGGAGTACAACGTCAGCAAAACCAACCTGCCGAAGATCAAACTGAGCGATCCGGCCCTTCCCGACGAGGCCGAACGTGGTGACGTGATCGAAATCGTCCGCGACTCGCGGACCACCGACCAAGCGACAGTGTACCGACTGGTGGTCGAATGAATCGAGAGAGCCGACGCACTATTTCACGGGAGTATTTCTCGCAGGAACGCCTCGCCGAGCACCACTTCCGCTCGTTCAACGCCTTCCTCGACCGGGGGATGCAGGAAGTCGTCGACGAGAAAGAGCGGATCGAGACGGACATCGGCGACAAGGAGGGTCAGGAGCCGGTCTTCGTCGAACTCGGCGACGTGCGCGTGGAGACACCGCGGGTTCGCGAGGCCGACGGGAGCGAGGAACTCCTCTACCCGCAGGAAGCACGCCTGCGAAACATCACCTACGCCGCGCCGGTGTTCATGGAGATGGCCATCGTCCGTGGCGGCGAGGAGGAAGAAGAGGTCGTCGTCGACTCCACCGAGACGAAAGTGGGGCGGATGCCGATCATGGTCGGCTCCCGCAAGTGCAACATCGCGGACCTGACCCGCGAGGAACTGATCGACATCGGCGAGGACCCCGTCGATCCCGGAGGCTACTTCATCGTCAACGGCTCCGAGCGAGTGCTGATGACGAGCGAGGACCTCGCCCCGAACAAGATCCTCGCGGAGTACGACACGAAATACGGCGACGAGATCCAGGTTGCCAAGACGTTCTCCCAGCGGCGCGGATACCGGGCCTTGGTCCTCTGTGAGCGCAATCGGGAGGGTCTCCTCGAAGTGTCGTTCCCGTCGGTGTCGGGTAGCGTCAACTTCGTGACCCTGGTGCGGGCGCTCGGCTTGGAGTCCGACGAGGAGATCGTCCACCGGGTCAGCGACGATCCCGAGATCGTGAAGTTCATGCTGGAGAACCTGGAGATGGCCGAGGTCCAGAGCGAGGAGGAGGCCATCGAGACGCTCGGTAAGCGGGTTGCCGGTGGCCAGGGGAAGAACTACCAGCTCAAACGCGCCAACTACGTGATCGACCGCTACCTCCTGCCGCACCTCCACGAGGAGGGCGTCGAGGAGGAAGAGGTCCGGATCAACAAGGCGTACTACCTCTGCCGGATGGCCGAGGCGTGTTTCGAACTCGCCCTGGACCGCCGCGAGGCCGACGACAAGGACCACTACGCGAACAAGCGGCTGAAGGTGAGCGGCGACCTGATGCGGGACCTGTTCCGGACGGCGCTGAACAAGCTAGCTCGCGACGTGAAATACCAGCTCGAACGCGCGAACATGCGCAACCGACAGCTGACGGTCAACACGGTCGTTCGTTCGGACGTACTGACCGAGCGGCTGGAACACCCCATCGCGACGGGCAACTGGGTCGGCGGCCGGTCGGGCGTCTCCCAGTTGGTCGACCGCACGGACTACATGGGTGTGCTGTCTCACCTGCGGCGACTTCGGTCGCCGCTCTCGCGGTCCCAGCCCCACTTCGAGGCGCGGGACCTGCACGCGACCCAGTGGGGTCGCATCTGTCCCTCCGAGACGCCGGAGGGACCGAACTGCGGACTGGTGAAGAACTTCGCGCAGGCGATGGAGCTCTCCCAGAACGTGGAGGACGAACAGGGACTCAAGCGCGAACTGGCGTCGATGGGGGTCGAGGGCATCCCCGGAATCGAAGGCGTCGACTCGATGGCGGATTAACATGGCTCAGGCACGCGAGGCGAAAGTATACGTCAACGGCAGTCTGGTCGGTACCCACCCCGACCCCGAACAGCTCGCAGATCAGATCCGCGAAGCGCGCCGGCGGGGCGACGTCAGCGACATGGTCAACGTCTCCATCAAGGAGCGTACCCGCGAGGTCATCATCAACGCGGACGCGGGGCGCGCCCGTCGTCCCCTGATCGTCGTCGAGGACGGCGAACCCCTGCTCTCCGACGAGGAGATCGAGGCGGTGGAGAACGACGAACTCACCTTCGAACAGCTCGTCGACCGTGGCTACGTCGAGTTCATCGACGCCGAGGAGGAAGAGGACATCTACGTCGCCGTCGACGAGGACGAACTCGACGAGAAGCACACCCACCTGGAGATCGACCCGCAGCTCATCTTCGGCATCGGCGCCGGGATGATTCCCTACCCCGAACACAACGCCTCACCCCGCATTACGATGGGGGCGGGGATGATGAAGCAGTCGCTCGGGCTGCCGGCGGCGAACTATCGGATTCGGCCGGACACCCGCCAGCACCTGATGCACTACCCGCAGCTGGCGATGGTCAAGACTCAGACCACGGAACAGATCGGGTTCGACGAGCGCCCGGCGGCACAGAACTTCGTCGTCGCCGTCATGTCCTACGAGGGGTTCAACATCGAGGACGCGCTCGTCATGAACAAGGGGTCGGTCGACCGAGCGCTCGCCCGCTCGCACTTCTTCCGGACCTACGAGGGCGAGGAGCGACGGTATCCGGGCGGTCAGGAGGACCGCTTCGAGGTGCCCAGCCAAGACGTGCGCGGCGCCCGCGGTGAGGACGCCTACACCCACCTCGACGAGGACGGCCTCGTCAACCCCGAGACGAAGGTGGACGAGAACTCCGTCCTGCTGGGCAAGACGAGCCCGCCGCGATTCCTCGAGGAGCCGGACGACATGGGCGGTCTCAGTCCCCAGAAACGGCGCGAGACGAGCGTCACGATGCGCTCCGGTGAGGACGGTGTCGTCGACACGGTCACGCTGATGGAGGGCGAGGACGGCTCGAAGCTCTCGAAGGTGAGCGTTCGCGACGAGCGGATCCCCGAACTCGGGGACAAGTTCGCGTCCCGCCACGGCCAGAAGGGGGTCGTCGGCCACCTTGCACCCCAAGAGGACATGCCGTTCACGCAGGAAGGGGTCGTCCCCGACCTGGTGTTGAACCCACACGCGCTCCCGTCGCGGATGACGGTCGGCCACGTTCTGGAGATGCTCGGCGGCAAGGTCGGCTCTCTCGAGGGCCGTCGCGTCGACGGTACCGCCTTCCAGGGCGAGGACGAGGACGAACTCCGTGGCGCGCTCGAAGAACACGGCTTCGAGTCCTCCGGGAAGGAAGTCATGTACTCCGGGGTGACCGGCGAGAAGATCGAGGCGGAGATCTTCGTCGGCACCATCTTCTACCACAAACTCTACCACATGGTGAGCAACAAGCTGCACGCCCGCTCCCGCGGGCCGGTGCAGGTGCTCACCCGTCAGCCCACCGAGGGGCGTGCCCGCGAGGGTGGCCTGCGCGTGGGCGAGATGGAGCGTGAGGTACTGATCGGTCACGGGGCGGCGATGGCGCTCAAGGAGCGCCTGCTCGACTCCTCGGACCGCGAGAGCGTGTACATCAGCGCCGAGACCGGCATGGTCGCCGTCGAAGACGTGGATCAGCGCCGGGTGTACGACCCCGTCTCCGGCGACGAGGACGACATCCACGAACTCGAGGTGAGCTACGCGTTCAAGCTCCTCCTCGACGAGATGATCGCACTCGGCATTCGCCCGCGACTGGAACTCGAGGACGCAGTATAACAATGTCAATGCAGACACCAAAGGAGATCGGCGGTATTCAGTTCGGGTTGATGGACCCGGAAACGTATCGAGACATGTCCGCGACGAAGGTCATCACGGCGGACACCTACGACGACGACGGCTACCCGATCGATATGGGGCTGATGGACCCGCGCCTGGGCGTCATCGACCCCGGGCTGGAGTGTCGGACCTGCGGTCAGCACTCGGGGTCGTGTAACGGTCACTTCGGCCACATCGAACTCGCGGCGCCCGTCATTCACGTCGGATTCACGAAGCTCATCCGTCGGCTCCTGCGCTCGACGTGTCGGGAGTGTGGCCGTCTCGCGCTCACCGAGGACGAACGCGAGGAGTACCGCGAGAATCTGGTTCGCTCCGAGGAACTCGGCCAAGACCCGAACGACGTGCTGAAGGCCGCGGTCCGGCAGGCGCGCAAGCAGAGTTACTGCCCGCACCCGGACTGCGGCGGCGTGATGCACGACATCAAACACGAGAAGCCGACCACCTACTACGAGGTCCAGGACGTGCTCGCGGGGGACTACTCGGAGCGCATCGCGGAGGCGATGCAGCCCGACCCCGACGACGAGGACGACGAGGGCACCAGTCCGCGTGACCTCGCCGAGGCGGTGGGCGTCGACCTCGACCGCATCAACGACATCATGGCGGGCGAGTTCCGCCCGAAGAGCGATACGCGGAAGAAGTTGGAGAAGACCCTCGACGTCGACCTGACCGAGGAGGACATGAACAAGCTGATGCCCTCGGACATCCGCGACTGGTTCGAGGACATCCCGGACGAGGACATCGAGGTCATCGGTATCGACCCCGCGTGCTCCCGACCGGAGTGGATGATTCTGACCGTCCTGCCGGTGCCGCCGGTTACCGCCCGGCCGTCCATCACGCTCGACAACGGTCAGCGCTCCGAGGACGACCTGACGCACAAGCTGGTCGACATCATCCGCATCAACCAGCGGTTCATGGAGAACCGCGAGGCCGGTGCGCCACAGCTCATCATCGAGGACCTCTGGGAACTGCTCCAGTACCACGTCACCACGTTCATCGACAACGAGATCTCGGGGACGCCGCCGGCGCGTCACCGCTCTGGCCGACCGCTGAAGACGCTCAGCCAGCGACTGAAGGGCAAGGAGGGTCGTTTCCGTGGCTCCCTCTCCGGCAAGCGCGTCAACTTCTCCGCCCGGACGGTCATCAGTCCGGACCCCACCCTGTCGCTGAACGAGGTAGGCGTTCCCGAACGGGTCGCAAGCGAGATGACCCAGACGCTGAACGTCACCGAGCGCAACGTGGAGCAGGCGCGCCAGTACGTCGCCAACGGACCCGAAGGACATCCCGGCGCGAACTACGTCCGTCGGCCCGACGGCCGACGGCTGAAGGTGACCGAGAAGAACTGCGAGGAACTCGCCACGAAAGTCGAGGAGGGATGGGAGGTCAACCGCCACCTCGTCGACGGCGACATCGTGATCTTCAACCGGCAGCCGTCGCTCCA